>CAZNSG010000235.1:0-13853 GCA_964575715.1 uncultured Hyphomicrobiales bacterium
ACGTCAAGCAGGACACATGACCCCATGAAGCCGTCGATGGGAGCCGCTGTCCGCCTTCACCGGATTGCTGTCCGCGATCGACCGGAATCACTGTCCGCCTTCAAATGGAATGCCTGTCCGCCATCACCGGAATCTGCAGTCTTGAGTTCTTTTCCATTGATATCGGTGTTTCGCCAGCCGTCGATGCACTTTCGCTTCCGTTCTCCATGGCTCTTGTCTATTGGTTGACCAAGCCATATCACTTCCCGTGCTGCAAAAGTCCACCATAAGCACCCCTGAGCGAATGTTATCCAAAGGCAGTCGGCGCCAAGACTGTAAAAGTCGCTGACTTCGCGCGCGTCCTCAATTGCGCGTTTACCGGTCCCTTTCTCCAGCAGATAACGTTTGATTACATCGCGATCGCCGGACAACGCAATTTCATGCGGCACCCGACGCACGCGATAAGTAATACGAACCGCTATCGCTATTATGTCTCGCGGGCGCTGCTTGCCGGAAGGGCGAAAGACTTGGGTCAGCGTATCCCAGCCGCCAGCCTGGAGGCTTTCGTGATGCGCCGCATCCATGACTGGCTCGCAGACTCCGCCGCGATGCTCGATATTGTCCAGCGCCACAGCTCGGATGCGACAACCCAGAAGCGGATGATGGATAGCCTCAACCGCTGGGTCACAACCTGGCAGGATCTCAGGGCCAACGACATTCGCAGTTTCGTGCTCTCGATCGTCGCGCGCATCCAGGTCCATGCCGATCGGATCGACATTGTGCTGAACCAGATCCGCCTCGCTCATTGGCTTGGGGGAACGGATAGTCTCAGTGAGCGGCCGTCGGAGACTCGGTCCGATACCGACGGTTACTTCGTGACATTGACCATTCCCGCCCGTCTCAGGCGAACCGGCAAGGAGATGAAGATCGTCGTCGAGGACGGGTCCGATCCCGCAACGCCTGATTCCAGTCTGGTGCGCATTCTCATTCGCGCCCATGTGATTCGAAATCGGCTCCTTGCCGACAGGAGCCTGACGCTGGACGAAATCGCCAAATCGGAGGATATGGTCCCGTCCTATGCGACGCGGCTGTTCCGTCTCACGGTATTGGCGCCGGATATCGTGAGTGCCATTCTCAGCGGCAGACACCCGCCCGAACTGACGGCGCGCAAGCTCATGGACGACACGCGATTGCCGCTCGATTGGAACGAGCAGCGACGAAGCCTTGGGTTTGCGTGAGAATTGCGACAATCGAAAATCTGCGCCACCAATTCAACGCGCGTTCGGCTCATTCTCTCTTTTGTGTCCACCTCTCTTGCCAGAAATTCGACCACGATGTCGGAGACGCTCGCACCACCAAATCCCGGCTGCGAGACACAGGCGCATTTGCGGCGAGCGTTTGCGGAATAAATCGTCTCTGCTCAACATGCGTCATCAACACCGTGCCGCAAAGTCCCGGAAATAACGGCCTAATTTGCACAGTCGAAATGACATAAATACTAGCAATATCAATATCTTAATTCGTGGCGGAGGGAGAAGGATTCGAAGCAGAGATATGGGTCCCCGTATCTCATTGAATACCGCAGTGAATTCAGCGAGTTGGGTAGCAGAGACCTTAATCATCGCCTGATCGACCGATACATCCGTCCGAGCGCTTCCGCTTCGGTCGCCGATTTCACGAAAATCGAAAACGCACGGAGTTGCCCGCCGCTTCAGTCTTTGTTCACGAGCACCCGCTATCTCATGTTGCATTCGAGATCGCTTGCGCGAGCAAAGTTTTGTGCAAATTCTTTCGATAGAACGCTTGAAACACCTGATCAGGCGCAAACCGGCCCAGCCTTCAGGAAGGCGTTCTCCGGCTGACGATTGTGGGCGTCGCCACATTGTCCTCGGTCTTGTCGCGTTATCTTGAAACGGATTGGAGGGACAATGTCATGAATGAAGCCACCAGCCGTCTTGGCTTCTTGCGAGAATTGACCTGGGGCGATATTCTCATCATCCTTGCCGTTCTGATCAGTTGCTACCTGTTCGTTTTGACGGTGCGTTGGATTGTACACCGCGCCGCCGAGAGTGCGGCCTCGCACCGGCGTCTGTTGATCTTGCGGATGGCACCGATTGCCCGGCTGCTGATCTGGATCGTCGGCATCGCGATCATTGTTCCGCTCCTGATCGAGCCCACTTTCGAGAAAGTCGTCGCCCTCGCCGCAACCCTGGGTCTGGCCCTCGCATTCGCAATCAAGGATTATGTGAGTTGCTTGATCGCCGGAGTCGTGACGATCATCGAGAATACCTACCAGCCGGGCGATTGGATCGAGGTGGACGGCAGTTATGGCGAGGTCACGGCAATCGGCGCCAGGGCCGTGCACATCGTGACGGCCGACGACACCGAGGTTATCATTCCCCACGCCCGGCTCTGGTCGACCAGCGTGTTCAATGCCAGCGGCGGCAAGCGAAGCCTTCTTTGTGTGACGGATTTCTACCTGCGTGCCGACCATGACGGCGCCTCCGTGCGCCGGGCCCTTTCGGAAACCGCCGAAACCAGCAGCTACCGGAAACCGGAATCGCCGGTGAAGGTCGTGGTGTCGGAAACGCCGTGGGGCACGCGCTACAAGATCAAGGCATACGTGGCCGAGAGTCGTGAGCAGTTCACCATGATCAGCGACGTGACGATCCGCGGGAAAGAGCGGTTGCGCGCGATGGGCGTCGCGTTCGCCCAAGCGCCCTATGCGGAGAGCAAAACCGGGTGAGCATCGTCGCCGGCATCGCGTTCGACAAGCCGTCTCTCGTTTCATGTCTCGCTCCCTCGGCGATTTATTTAGACCGAGCGAGAGACTGCCGTACCACCGAATGGTGCAAATGAGACTCGCGCGCGCCAGAGGAACTCGGTTACGGACGAATGCGTCTCTGCGCTACAATGTGTGTTTTTAGAAGTGGCGAAAAATGCCGATTTATGCGGCGAAATTAGATAAAATGAAAAGACAATTATATCAACAATATCAGATACTTAATGACTGGCGGAGGGAGCAGGATTCGAACCATGGATATGGGTCTCCGTATCCATTTGAATCATGCAATGAATTCAGGAAGTTGGGTAGTAGAGACCGTCAATCATCAACTAAGGTCTAGGCCCCAGTCTGCTAAGTTTTCGCTTCGCTTTGGGGCTTATCAGAGCTCCCAGGCGGCGCAAATCCCGCACATACATATCCTTTAAATTCGCACGCGCGGATGCTCGCACTCTGCAAAACCTGCAAGCTCCAGCCGTCAGATCCCGCGAGTCATTGACTCATCCAAATACAGCGACTTAACTTCTCGTTAATCGGCGCTGATTAGGGAGGCCCGAGGAATGGACACATCGAACCATCCGCCGATCCGACGCGTGGTGACCGGTCACGACGGCAATAATGTCGCCAGGGTGCTGATCGACGGCCGGGCCACAAACGTTAAGATTCCGCAGCCCGGACTCCTTTCCACCATGATGTGGTGCACTGACGGCGCGCCCGCGCAGGTCCCCGTCGGCGAAAAAATCGAGGATATGGGCGCGCGCATTCTCGGCACCGCGCCGCCGGCGAAAGGCACGCGCTTCGCGGTGATCGACTTTCCGCCGGGTAACCATCCGCATATGCACCGCACCGAAACGGTAGACTACGTCATCGTCATGGAAGGCGAGATCGACATGGACATGGACGATTCAACGGTTAAGCTGAAGGCCGGCGACATCATGATCCAACGCGGAACCAATCACGCTTGGGCCAATCGGAGCAGCAAACGCGCACGGGTCGCGTTCGTGCTTATTGATGCAGAACCGCTCGGCATCGGCATGCCGGTGCTCGGGGCCGCCAGCGCCCGTTAGTCCAACCAAAAGGGGTATCATGTTGCGTTTCACCTCGCTCGCGTTGTTCGCCGCACTGCTTGGCCTCGCCACTACGGCGAGCGCCCAAACCTTCCCGAGTGGCCCGGTCAAGCTGATCGTGCCGGTACCGGCCGGTGGCGTTACCGACATTATGGCGCGGACCGTCGGCCAGCGGCTCACCGAGCTGTGGGGCCAGTCCGTCATTGTCGAGAATCGTCCCGGCGGCAATTACGGCGTCGGCGCGCAGGCGGTCGAACGCGCGCCGGCCGATGGGCTCACGTTGCTGGTCGCGCCCGACTCGACCTTCACCGCCAACCCGGCGCTGATCGTCAAGCTGCCCTACGACCCGAAGGCCTTCACGCCGATCATCGTGCTCTGCCGCGCGACA
Source organism: uncultured Hyphomicrobiales bacterium (assembly GCA_964575715.1). Classification (GTDB taxonomy): domain Bacteria; phylum Pseudomonadota; class Alphaproteobacteria; order Rhizobiales; family Xanthobacteraceae; genus PNAI01. The sequence goes on from CAZNSG010000235.1 coordinate 4,217, forward strand.
CCAATGCTGATTGTGCATCCATCGCTGCCGATAAAAAGCGTGCAAGAACTGATTGCGCACGCCAAGGCCAATCCCGGCAAGCTGAACTACGGTTCTTTCGGGGTCGGCACCTACGCACACCTCAGCATGGAGGACTTCAAGCGGCGCACCGGCACCGACATGATGCATGTGCCTTATCGTGGCGCAGCGCCAGCCTTGAACGGCATGCTCACCGGCGATGTGTCGGTGATGCTGCTCAATCTGTCGAGCGTCGAGGAGCACGCCAAGGCGGGCAAGGTACGCATCATCGCCGCCGCGACTAACAAGCGCGCCGCCGCGATGCCGGACCTGCCGACGGTCTCAGAGGCCGGCGTGCCGGGCTTCTCCACCTCGGTCTGGTTTGCGCTCTGGGGTCCGGCGAACATGCCGTCGGCATTGACGGCGAAGATCCATGCCGACGTTTCCAAAGTGCTGGACCTGCAGGTAATGCGCGAGTTCTTCAAGACCAACAGCTTCGAGCGCGTCACGCTCTCGCCCGCGCAATTCGGTGAGTTGGTCGCCAGCGATCTCAAGCATTGGAGCGGACTGATTCAGGCGGTCGGGGTCAAAGTTGAATAGAGGCGGCCCATGAAAGTTCTGATCACTGGTGGCATGGGCGTGATCGGCGCCGAAACGAGCCGCAAGTTCATCAAAGAAGGCCATCGGCCGATCGTCTACGCGCGCCACCGCGATGACAGCCTGATTGCCGACATCCTCGATAAGATCGACTTCGAGCAGGGTGACGTGCTCGACATGCCGCGCATCCTTCAGGCGATCAAGAAGCACCAGGTGACGCACGTGGTGCACGCCGCGGCCTTCGTCGGCGCGGTATCGGCGCAAAATCCGGCGCTCAGCATCCAGGTCAATGTGATGGGCCTTGTCAACGTGCTGGAGGCGGCGCGGGCACTCGGCGTCAAGCGCGTAGTGTTCACCAGCGCCAAGGGCGTCTATGGCCCGGTCACCGGTGAATATGGCGCGCCGACCTGGAAGCCGATGTCTGAGGACCTGCCGGCCAAGCCGAAGCGCATTTACGACTCGGCGAAGTTCATGGGCGAGAATGTCTGCACCTATTACCACGACAACATGGGCATCGAGACGGTGTCGCTGCGCTTCGCCTCGACCTACGGTCCCGGCAAAACCGCGCGGCACGGGCCGATGGCGGTGATGAGCCGCATCGTCGAGAACCCGGCGAACGGCCTACCGTTCAAGCTTGAACAGGGCGGCGACGACAAGGACGACTTTATCTATAATAAGGACTCGGCCCTCGGCATTTATCTCGCGACCGTCGCGGCCAAGGTGAAGAGCCGCGTGTTCAACATCGGCACCGGCGTCGGCGTAACACTGCGCGACTTCGAGCGCGTCATCAGGAAGCACTTTCCGAACGCGCAGATGGAGATCGGCGGCGGCCTGAATTTCTACGGCTTCGCCTATCCGGCGACCGGCGTGTACGACATTTCGCGTGCGCGCGAGGAGCTGGGCTACGCACCCGAGTATGATCTTGAGCGCGGCATCGCCGACTATCTTGGGAGCTTGCGGGCCTTGAAGGCGAAGGCGGCGTAACCATGCGCAAGGTTCTAGAACTCCCCCGCCTCTCGCTGAAGGAGCGCGACCGGCGCTGGGCCACGGTGCGCAAGGAAATGGCAGCGCGCAATCTCGACGCCATCGTGCTGTGGGGCTGGCCCACCATGTGGGACTTCTACACCGCTAACGCCCGCTATCTCTGCCCCATCGGCGGCAACGCCGAGTTCAACGTGTTAGTGTTTCCCGCGACCGGCGACCCGACCGCGATTGTGCAGATGCCGACGTTTCTCGATGGCTGGCGCAGCGCGCAGGAATGGGTCGCGGACATCCGGGCGCGCGGCAAGAGCTGGGCAGACTCGGTCGCCAGCCGGCTGAAGGAATTGAAGCTCGACGGCGGCCGCATCGGCATGGACGGGCTCGCCGGGCCGCTCGATCCCGACGGTTGGCTGCCGCACGACGTGCACGCGCGATTCACAGTGCTTTTGCCGCGCGCAAGCATCGTCAATCTCGACGACATGTTGGAGAAGATCCGCTCGATCAAGAGTGCGGAGGAGCTCGACCTGCTGCGCCAGGCGGCGAAGCTCGGCGACCTCATGCTCGGCGCCTGCAAGACCATCGCGCGGCCCGGCGTGAGGGAATGCGAGGTTTACGCCGGAATGATGCAGGCGATGGTGGCGAACGGCGGCGAGGAGCCGACTCTGTTCCTGTGGGCCTGCGACCGCTATCCCTATCCGCATCCGTTCCGCGTCCCGACGACGCGCGCGATGGAGCGCGGCGACCTCATCATCTGCGAGATACACCCAAAGTTCGGTGGCTACTGCACCCACGTTGAGCGCACCTTCTGCCTCGGCGAGCCAGAACCGAAACAGCTCGACATCTACGAGGGCTGCGTCGGGGCGTATAGGCGCGGCCTCGAAGGCTTCGGCCCAGGTAGGACTATTTCAACGGCGATGGAGGCGGTGAAGGACGAGATTCTTTCGCGCGGACTTGCGATCTGCGAGGCCGGCATCCACGGCCACGGGCTCGCGTCGCTCGAATATCCGCGCTATCGCCACCACGCCATCGCCGCTGACCGCGAGGCGATCAAGGTGGTCGGCGACCGCTTCGAGCCTGGCATGGTGTTCGCGTTCAACATCGACCTCTTCGATCCGAAGTGGATGGACGGCAAGACCGGCTGCGTGTTCGCCGAGACGGTCGAGATCACCGACAGCGGGGCGCGGCGGATGCATTCGTTCCCGATGGAGTTTCAGCGGATCGCGGTGTGAGGCATGGCGCCTCCGACGCAGTGCGTCACAATCGAGCAACCTCAATCACCTGGGCCGATGATGCGGCTATCTCGTCCCATAGCCACACAGTCAACAACATCTCTGTTACGTCGGAGTTTGGTGAACTATCGCAGCTCGTCCTGTCGTAATTAGAAACCGTCTCTCGTTTCGTGTCTCGCTCCCTCAGCGGAAATCTTGATGCTGAGTAAGAGACTGCCGTACCACCGAATGTCGCAATTGAGACTTCGGCGTCGGGGAGCGGCTCAATTATGGATGAATTCGTCTCTGCGCGATAAAGTGGATTTTTCGAAGTAGCGCAAAACGCCGATTTATGCGACGAAATTCGAACAATCCAAAAGTAAATTATGTGAGCAATATCAGAGACTTAAGTCGTGGCGGAGAGGGAGGGATTCGAACCCCCGATACGGTTGCCCGTATGCCGCATTTCGAGTGCGGTGCTATCGACCACTCAGCCACCTCTCCACGGCCGAAAAAGCACATGATCGTTAAGACATTATAGCAAGACATGAGATCATGTCGCAAATTCGGATGCGCGCTTTCTATCCAAGCCCGGCGGCCGAGACAAGCGCGCCCGCGCGCGACGCTATTCGACTCCCGCCGCACCCGCCTGCCGCACTATTTTGCCCCAGCGATCGATCTCGGACTTTACGAAAATAGTGAGTTTCTCCGGTGAATCGCCGGCCACCGGGATAAATCCGCGGCGGGTCAAATCCTGCGCTGCCGTCGGCTCGGTAATGATGGCCGTGAGCTCCTTGTTGAGCCGCTGGAGAATCGGCTTTGGCGTTGCACTGGGCGCGACAATCATATGCCAAGATGCCGCATTGAAGCCCGGCAGGCCCACTTCGGCGAGCGGCGGAATTTCCAGCGCCATCGGCGCGCGCTGCGCGGTGGTCACGCCAAGCGCGCGCAGTTTTCCCTCCCGCACCAGCTGCACCGACGAGGAGGGATCGACAAACATCATCGCGACATGCCCGCCAAGCACATCATTGAGCGCCGGCGCGTTGCCCTTGTAGGGAACATGCGTGAGCTCGATACCGAGCATGGTTTTGAGCAATTCGGCGAACAGATGGGCCGCGCCGCCCGGCCCATTCGAGGCGTAGGTCAAGCCTCCGGACTTGCTCTTCGCGAGCGCGGCAAGATCGGCGACCGACTTGACCGGCAGCGCAGCATTCACGACCAGAATAAACGGCGCGTCGGCGATCATCGCTACCGGCGTGAGATCTTTCGTTGGATCGTAATTCAAGCGTTTGTGCACGCTGACGTTGATCGCCATGGTCGTGGAGGTGGCATAGAGCAGCGTATAGCCGTCGGCCGGCGCGCGCGAGACATAGGTCGCCGCGATGGCGGAGCCGGCGCCGGGCCGATAGTCGAGCACGAACGGCTGTCCGAGCCGGCGTTCGAGCCCTTGCATGAGCAGCCGCCCGACAAAGTCGGTGCCGCCGCCGGGCGGATAGGGCATGACCAGCGTGACCGGGCGCGCGGGGTAGTCCTGCGCGCGCGCGTTCCGGTTTGCTGGCAGGACGAATACCAGACTGACCAAGATCGGCATTAGGGTATGTGCACGCGCCATGGTCTCCCCCTGGAATAATCCGAACCCAATCCACTCGACAGGCTATGCCAAGCCGCAATGACCGCAAATCCCTATCGGGGGCTGGCCCTGGTCGGTTGCCGTTTCTTGACTCCGCACGGCGGGATCGTCATAAGCATGCCAATAGCGCGGGTCGCTAGGTCCGCGCGCTTTTGTTACGGCGGCAAGCGCCTGTAACCACAGCACAATTCAACTGGAATAGCTGGCCCGGAAAATCCCCGGGCGCCAGCGTCGAGCGCGGGAAAAACCATGTTCGCGGTCATCAAAACCGGCGGCAAGCAATACCGGGTCGCCGAGGATCAACTCATCCAGATCGAGAAGATCAAGGGCGAGCCGGGCGAGATCGTGCAGCTCTCCGAGGTGCTCATGCTCGGCGGCGAGCCGCCGCAGCTGGGCGCCCCGCTGGTCGCGGGCGCGAGCGTCGCCGCCGAAGTGGTCGAGCAGGGGCGCGGAGCCAAGGTGATCGCGTTCAAGAAGCGCCGACGCAAGAATTCGCGCCGCAAGCGCGGACACCGCCAGGAATTTACGCTGCTTCGCATCACCGAAATCCTGACCGACGGCAATGCGCCGACCAAGACAGCACGGCCGAAGGTGGCCGCCAAGCCGAAGCCGGAAACAACCGCCGAGCCGGGTGCCGAGAATGAGGCGAAGCCCGAGTCAGCCAATCCCAAGTCAGCCAATCCCAAGTCAGCCAAATCCAAAGCCCCAAAGGCCAAAGCCGGAAAAAAGCCGACAAAGCCCAAGGCCGGCGGTGGCAAGGGAAAGAAAAAGTAACCGGAATTTCGCCAGATTCGCCCTGTCTAGTGGTGTGGCACCCGCGGATAGCGGCTGGTATCAAAATTTGTGAGATGATTTCGTCACGGAATCGCGCTACAAGACTGACGAGTTAGGAAGCAGACCATGGCGCATAAAAAAGCAGGCGGATCTACGCGCAACGGCCGCGATTCGGATGGCCGGCGGCTTGGCATCAAAATGTTCGGCGGCGCGAGCGTCATTGCGGGCAATATTCTTGCGCGCCAGCGCGGCACCAAGTGGCATGCCGGCCAAAATGTCGGAATCGGCAAGGACCACACGTTGTACGCGCGCGTCGATGGCCAGGTGCAGTTCCGTACCAAAGCTAAAGGCCGCGTGTTCGTCTCTGTCCTTCCGATGACGGAGGCAGCGGCCGAGTAAAAGACGGTAGATCAATTGGGTCTGCCGGTATCTGTCGAACCGGTGGGCCCAAATGGGCTCTTTCCAAGGGGGAGACGGGATGCCGGCTCCCCCTTAGCGCTTTTAGAAAGGAGCCCGTGCCATGACCTTGCTGGAAATACCCGCGCAGAGCTTGCCGGAGATAAGTACCCCCGTCCTCGAGACCGAGCGGCTGATCTTGCGCGCGCCGACGCTCGAGGACGCTAAAGCGATCGCGAAGCTCGCCAACGATCGTCGCATCGCCGAGAACACTGCGCGCATTCCGCATCCCTATACATTGCCGGATGCAAAACAATTCATCTCGTCGGTCAACCTGGCAGGAAGTGAAATTGCATTCTTGATTTCGCTGGACGATGAAACCGCGATCGGCGCGTGCGGGATCGCACATCTCGACGGCCAGAACCCGGAGATCGGCTATTGGCTGGGCGTTCGCCATTGGGGAAAAGGCTATGCTACCGAAGCCGTGCGCGCGGTGATCGACCATGCCTTTACCCGGCTCGAGTACGACGCACTGCAGTCGTCGGCGCGTGTGACCAATCCGGCTTCGCGTCGGGTGCTGGAGAAGTGCGGCTTCCAGTGGATCGGCGCCGGCCTCTGCCGGGTTCGCGCGCTGGCAAGCTCAGTGCCGGTCGATCGCTTCCGGCTCGACCGCGGCCTGTGGGCTTCGCTCAAGAGCTGGGGCAAAGCCAAACGCATGGCGTAGATTCATCCTCGCGCGTCGGAATATCGGGGTTGACAGCACGCTTTGATGGGAGGACCATTTTGTCAGCCCTGCGGATCGTTATTGCATCCGCACCGCAGAAACGGAGGTGAGGCATGACGCCACCGGGCAAGGATAGCCGCGTACCGCCACGGCAGACGTTTGGGCCGTGGCGTAGCGGCATATCTACAGACGACGCGTTGGGAGCGGCCTAACGGGCTGCATCAGTGAGGCAAGGCCCAAACTGGCCCCTCCCGACGTCGTATCTGGCGCTTTGCGGTGCGGTGCGCGAAAATGTCATCCAGCATGGCAAATGTTTTCGCTACGGAGGACCGCAATGCCCACCGCAATGCCCTACGAGTTCGAGCTATTCATCGACGATTGTCGGACCATCCTGACTCGTGATCCCGGGCCGAAAGGACGCGAGGAAATTCGTGTTCGGCTCGAGCGCTTGCTCAACAATGCCGAATTCGTCCGCAAATATTGCGGCGATGATGTCCCGCATGGATTGGTGACACTCTACGAAGACCCCAAGCTCGGGTTCCAAATTCTTGCCCATAACAACGACAAGGCGCGCGCCGGCGAGCCGCACGATCACGGCGCATCGTGGGCGATCTACGGCCAGGCCGTGAAATACACCGACATGACCGAATGGGAACGCGCGGACGACGGCCGCGATCCCAAACACGCCAAACTGAAACAGACCAAGAAATACCGGCTGATGCCGGGACACGCCGGCATCTTCCAGGACGGCGCCATTCATGCCATCGAGTATCCCGACAAGTCCCGCTTCGTCCGCGTGACCGGCACAAATTTGGACAAGATCAAACGTGTACGAATCAATCTCAAGACCGGCGAAGTGCAGCAGATGACGCCGCAGATCGCGACGTGAGCCAGCAAGCCCATCTTCCCGAGCCGGAATACTCCAACGCTGCGCTGCGGCCGCTCAATCCGGAGGCCGTCAGGTCGATGCTCGGCGACGGGCAGGAGATCGCGCTTGTCGATCTGCGCGAGGAACTGCTTTTTTCACAGAATCATTCGTTGTGGGCGCGCTCTATTCCGTTGAGCCGTCTGGAGCTGAAATTCGCCCGGCTGGTACCGCGCCGCGCGACCCGCATCGTGCTGTGCGATGACGGCGATGGGCTGGTCGAACGCGCGGCGCAAACTCTCGCCCGCGCCGGTTACACCAATCTGTATTTTCTCAAGGGCGGCATCGCGGCCTGGGCAGCCGCCGGCCTTGAGCTGTTCTCGGGCGTCAATGTTCCGAGCAAGGCATTCGGCGAGCACGTCGAGCACACGTTTGAAACGCCAAGCATATCGGCCGAGGAACTCAACGGCCTGATGCGCGGCGGCACCGACATGGTGGTGCTCGACAGCCGTCCGTTCGACGAATATCAACGCATTTCGATTCCCACCGCGACCAGCGTGCCGGGCGCCGAACTGGTGCTGCGCGTCCATGACATCGCGCCTTCGCCGCAAACATTGATGGTGGTCAATTGCGCCGGCCGCACCCGCAGCATCATCGGAGCGCAGTCGCTGATCAATGCCGGCGTGCCCAACAAAGTCGTCGCCTTGCGCAACGGCACCATGGGCTGGCATCTCGCCGGTTTTGCCTGCGAGAAGGACAAGCAGCAACGCGCGCCGCGTGTTTCCGGCAAGAGCCTGACCTGGGCCAAAGCCGCCGCCGAACAGGTGGCGCGCCGATTTGGGATCGAGCGCATCGACCGCGCCACCCTCGATCGCTGGCGCGCGGAAGCGGAGGAGCGCACGCTCTATCTGTTCGACGTGCGCGATCCGGCGGAATACGAAGCCGGCCATGTCGCCGGCGCCATTTCAGCGCCGGGCGGTCAGCTCGTGCAGGCAACGGATCAATATGCCGGCACGCTGGGCGCGCGCATTGTGCTCGTCGACGATGCCGAAGTGCGCGCGGTGATGACCGCATCCTGGCTGCACCAGATGGGCTGGAAGGATGTTTTTGTCCTGGTCGAAGCGGGACATGACAAGAGTTGGCCCGCCAACCCCGTGCTTGGTACGCCGCCAACATCAGCGAATGCGATGGACTGCGCTCAGCTCTTGGCGCTGCTTGCGAAGGAAAAAGTCACCGTCATCGATCTCTCGCTCAGCCGGGAATACCGCAAGGCGCATATTTCGGGTGCGTGGTTTGCCATCCGCTCGCGGCTTGCGCAGGCGTTTGGCAAGATCGCGCTGCATGGCGAAGTGGTGCTCACTTCGGAGGACGGGATTCTGGCCGGGCTTGCGCTCCCCGAAGCGAGCGCGCTAACGCGCCTGCCGGTGCGCTACCTCACAGGCGGCAATGCCGTCTGGCGGGCTGCCGGCTATCCGCTCAGCAGCGATCTTAGAATGGCGGACGAGGCGGTGGATGTATGGCTCAAGCCCTATGAGCGCTCCGGCGATAGCAAGAGCGCCAAGAGCGCGATGAGCGAATATCTGTCGTGGGAGGTGGACCTCCTGCCGCGCATTGCGCGCGACGGGACGTGCCGTTTCGCTATAACGGCAGCCTCCTTGGCGCATTGACATTTGTATAGGCAAATGCCTACAATATTAAATGAACCGTTCGACGGCTTCGATTGGGATGCTGGCAATCGCGACAAATGCCAGAAGCATGGTGTTTTGATCGTTGAGATTGAATGGCTTCTGACGACGGCGGCGAGAATTGCTCCCGACCTGAAACATTCGGCGACGGAGGAGAGGCACCTTGCCGTCGGTCGCGATTCGGTCGGACGAGCCATGTTCGTTACTTTCACGGTCCGCGTGAAAGATGGACAACGGCTCATTCGGCCGATCAGCGCGCGATACATGCATCGTAAGGAAATCAAGGGCTATGAAGAAGAAGAGGAAAGTTCCCCATTTCAAGACGGATGAAGAAGCCGAGGCCTTCCTTGAGCAGGATTTGTCCGACCTCGATTTCTCGCAGTTCAAACCGGTGCGATTTGAATTCCAGCCGAAGCAGAAGTCGATCAATCTGCGGATATCCGAAGAACTGCTAAAGGCCGTCCAAACGCACGCCAAGCGCCAGGGCATCCCCTACCAACGCTACATTCGCCAGGCGCTGGAGCGGGCGATTACGCAAAAGCGCTAGAGCATGATCCCGAAAAGTGGGAACCGGTTTTCGGAAAAGATCATGCTCAATCAAAAAGCTAGAGCCTGTTACTGATTCAACCAAAAAACATAAGGCTCTAGTGTTCTGACTCATTCATTTGCATCCCGCGGCGAGATTAGCCAGGGCCATTGTGGCGCGGCGGTGTTTGCGGATGATGGGTTTGGCCTTTGCGGTCCATATGAAGGGTTTCGGGTGGGCATTGCGATGATTGA
>CAZNSG010000236.1:0-11840 GCA_964575715.1 uncultured Hyphomicrobiales bacterium
TGTCTTGGATGAGGTTGACGACACCTCAATCCTAAGGACGGAGTTCCCCAGACGTATTCGATCTCTCCGATGGTTACCGCGCTCACGAATCCGCCGCCCGCGTCAGCGGGCTATCGCGCAGCGATTTAGTGCGTTGGCACAACGCGTAATTTCGCGCGGGACTCGAATCTGTCGAAGTTGGAAGCATTGCCGACATCGCCGGGGATTTTGTCCTAGCGCGAAGATTTCTCGGTCGTTATCCCGGACGCGATCAGGTGATCACCGGACATCGCGAAATTCGACCAAAATGACGTTCATGACCTTAGCGGACGTTTAAGTAGCGCCAAGGTGTTGCGCGTTGTCGGTAATCCACTCTATCCATTCGGTTAGCCTATCGAGCGACACGCGAGAGCCCAGCATGACTGACACACCTCAATATACGCCGCCGGAAGTCTGGGTCTGGGAGAAGGGCGACAGCCCCAATTGGCGCTATAGCAAGACCAATCGCCCCATCGCGGGAGCGACGCATGAGAAGGACTTGCCGCGCGGAAAGCATCCGCTGCAGCTCTATTCGTTGGCGACACCCAATGGCGTCAAAGTCACAATCATGCTTGAGGAATTGCTGGCCGCAGGTCATCGCGGAGCGGAATACGACGCTTGGCTGATCCGGATCGGTGAGGGCGACCAGTTTGGCAGCGGATTTGTGGGGGTCAACCCGAATTCCAAAATCCCGGCGCTCATGGACTATAGCGAGCAGACGCCGCGACGCGTGTTCGAATCCGGCTCAATCCTGCTCTACCTGGCGGATAAGTTCGGCGCCTTCCTGCCAAAGGATCGCGGCAAGCGCACCGAGGCGCTGAACTGGCTGTTCTGGCAGATGGGTTCAACGCCCTATGTCGGCGGCGGCTTCGGACATTTCTATGCCTATGCTCCGGTGAAGATCAAATACGCCATCGACCGTTTTACAATGGAGGTGAAACGCCTGCTCGATGTGCTCGACCGGCACCTTGCGGACAATCGTTTCATCGCCGGCGACGAATATACGATCGCCGATATGGCGATCTGGCCGTGGTACGGCAACGGCATGTTGAACGGCGCCTCCTACAACGATCCGCGCAAGTTCCTGCAGACGCACGAATATAAAAACCTGACGCGCTGGACGAAAGAAATCGGCGAGCGCCCGGCCGTCAAGCGCGGACGAATGGTCAACCGCGCCAGCGGGCGGCCTGAAGAACAATTGCGCGAGCGGCATGACGCCAGCGATTTCGCTACCAAAACGCAAGACAAGATCGACGCGCGCGGATAGGCCGAGAACGAACAGCGACCAAGCACGTCGGCCGTGTTTTTTGATTGGAATAACCGCAAGTCTTCTCGTAAACCTATCGACCGGTATACTCAACCCACTTTGAACCTGGCCCGCCATGCCAAAAAAAGCGAAGTCGAAGGCGAAATCGAAAGCCAAATTGAATATCAAGAAGTCCAAGAAGGGCAGGCGAGCTGCGCCGCCCAAGCGGCGGAAGGTTGCTGTCAGCATTCCGGCGCTGGAGGCTGCTGCAACGGCAGCAGCAGACTTTGCCGCTAAGCACGAAGCCGCCGCAGCGGAATCAAAAGGTACCGCGGAGCAACGTCGTTCTGAGGCAGATGCGGCAAGGCAGGAGGTGGCGAAGCTCGTGGCCGCTGCAAAGAAGGCAAAGCGCGATGCCGCTAAGAGTGCGGCTGCGGTCAAGGAGAGCGATCGATGTACTGGCGTGGCGGCCGAGCACACCAGCGAAAGAACATGCGCGCAACCGCCAGTACGTGGGCGTATTCACACGGTGTATCTAGCAAAGGATCCGTAATTTTCGCGATTTCCGCGTTTGAGATACGTGCGAGGCGGACGGCGCGCAGTTCAGGAAGATAGTATTTATCGAGCACACGCTTATAGTCATATTGCGTGCGCGCGCTCTTTGCAGCGATATGCGCGACTTTAAATTTCTCATACGCATCCTGAAAGGTGACCTTGGCAATAGGGACGGCCTTTGTCTCCGCTTTCAGCAAGAGAGCTTTCCGTCGTGCCTCAGCAAGTGAGAGATCGGGGTAGCTGCCAAGCGTGTGGCGCTGATTACTGACCTTCACAACAAATACCTTTGTCCGTTCACCGACACGCACACCGAATCCTGGCGTCGTCGTGTCCCAGAAATCAGTGCGCTGCTCGACTTTGAGTGAGCGCAAAAGAGCATCGGTAAGAAAAACCTTTGGCATGTCTGGGTACGCTTTTGGGTACGAAATCGTCCGTGGTGCAGGGTTGCGCGATGAGGCGTCATGCGCACGAAAACCCGCATCAATCAAGGGAAGGCGGTAGCTATGAGGTGTGACGGAGAAGTATGAAAATGCTTCAATTTTTCGTTAGGAAACCGCTGCTCTATCGGCACATGGCAAGACATGGGGCAACATTGCTGCTCATAGCAGTCCACAAATCATTTTCACTGATTGAGAGACTGGGGCGAGCCTCGCACGGGGCGCCAAGGTATAACTTGCTGAAGTGGCAAGAAGATTTTATCTTGCTGAACGGCATCAAAATCCGCTGCCTTACCACTTGGCTACGCCCCAATGCACAAACCACGATCCGCGCGATCGATATAGCGATGCGGCGGTCTGCGATCAATGTAAGTCTATAGGTACGGTCCATTTGCCCATTTCGCCGTTGGGCTCGCCAATTTGCGCACAGCGGCCGGCGCGCGCCGGTTGACGCAAGGGGGGCACCGAATAGATTAGCGCCATGAGCTATCGCGCACCGGTCGCCGACATCGTCTTCGCGCTCAAGCATGGGGCCGGCCTGGCGCAGGCGCTGGCCAAGAGCGAACTCGGCGAGGACGGCGTGAAAGCCGTACTGGAAGAGGCCGGCCGATTCGCCACCGACATCCTGGCGCCGCTCAATGCCGCCGGCGACCGCCACGGCGCGGCGTTCAAGGACGGCAATGTCACCACGCCGCCCGGCTGGAAGGAAGCCTATCGCACATGGGCGGCGGCCGGCTGGAATGGGCTGGCCTCGCCCGCGCAATGGGGCGGGCAAGCGCTGCCGCATGCGCTCAATGCCACCTGCATCGAGATGTGGAACTCCGCCTCGATGGCTTTTGGCATCGGGCCGTCGCTCACCATGGGCGCGGTCGAGGCGCTCTCGGCGTTCGGTACAGATCAACTCAAGCGCGCTTATCTGCCCAAGCTGATCTCCGGCGAATGGATGGGCACGATGCAGCTCACCGAGCCGCAGGCGGGCTCCGACGTCGGCGCGCTGCGAACCAAGGCCGAGCGTGCACCCGACGGCAGCTATCGCATCACCGGACAGAAAATATTCATCACCTATGGCGAGCACGATCTGACCGACAACATCATTCATTTCGTGCTGGCGCGGCTCTCCGATGCGCCGGCCGGCAACAAGGGCCTCTCCCTGTTCCTGGTGCCGAAATTCCTGCTCAATGCCGATGGCTCGCTTGGGGGCCGCAACGACGTGCGCGCGCATTCGCTCGAACACAAGCTCGGGATTCATGCCTCGCCTACCTGCACCATGGTCTATGGCGACCGCGGCGGCGCGATCGGATTTCTGGTGGGCGAGGAAAACCGCGGACTGGCGTGCATGTTCACCATGATGAATCTGGCCCGCCTCGCGGTCGGCTTGCAGGGCGTCGGCATCGCGGAAACCGCAACGCAAGCAGCCCTCGCCTTTGCCCGCGAGCGCAAGCAGGGCCGCGCCGCCGGTGCGCGCGTGGACCAAAGCCCGATCATCGCGCATCCCGATGTCAAGCGCATGCTGCTCTCCATGCGCGCGCTCACGCGCGCGGCGCGCGTCATCTGCTATGCCACCGCGGGCGCCATCGATGCGGCCGAGCGCGCGGAGAATGCGCACGAGCGCAAGGCGGCGCACGAGCGCGCGTCGTTGCTCACGCCGGTGGCGAAGGCGTTTTCGACCGACATCGGCATCGAGGTCGCTTCGCTCGGCATCCAGGTGCATGGCGGCATGGGCTTTATCGAGGAAACCGGCGCCGCGCAGCATTATCGCGACGCGCGGATCGCAGCGATCTATGAGGGCACCAACGGCATCCAGGCGCTCGATCTGGTGATGCGCAAGCTGCCGCTCTCAGGCGGGGCGGCCGTGGGCGCGTACATTGACGAGCTGCGCCGCAAGGTGCAAGCGGTGCAGGCGGCCAACGACCCGGCGTTCGGCGCGACGGCTGTGCGGCTTGGCGAAGCCGTCGATAGCCTCGAGCGCGCCACAAATTGGCTGCGCGCGCAGCTCGAGCACCGGCCGGAAGCCGCGCTGGCCGGCGCCACGCCGTATCTGCGGCTGTTCGGCCATGCCGCCGGCGGCGCCATGCTGGCGGATGAAGCACTCGCGGGTTTGCGGCTTGCGGACGGAAAAGCAGCGGCGCGTATTTCCATTGCACGTTTTTTTGCGGAGAATTTGGCGGTGCAGGCGGGCGGCCTCGAGCGCGCAATCATCGATGGTGCGGAGAGTGTGAACGACTCGGACGCGGCGCTTGCTATTTGATTTCTGAACACTGACATCTGATTTCTGTTTTCTGCAAAGCCAAAGTTCCCGCACTTTCAATCCCTCCCCCGCTTGCGGGGGAGGGTGGCGAGCGGAGCGAGCCGGGTGGGGGTCGATGTTATTGCGCGTGCCAACTCCGACCCCCACCCCGCCCGCCTTCGCCATAGCGCGTCGAAGACGCGCGTGAACGCGCTAATGGCTCAGGCGTGCGACCCTCCCCACAAGGGGGAGGGTAAAGCGAGTTCGCCGCACGGGATTCAAGCAACTCTCCGCTCCCCGTATTTTTATGCCGACGCACCCAGATCGGCCTTGGCCGATCTGGGAATCCAAATTTTCCAATCTCGGGTAAACCCGAGATTGGTGCGCCCGTCGTCTCATTCCGTTTGCCCCCGAAAGGGCGCGCGGGACACCGGGGTCAAGTTGGACCCGCGGACCTCGGCACCTCACGGCACCAAGGCATTCCGGAAGTTTAGTACCGCAAGTCCGCCGCAACCTTCGGCGCCCCGCGCGCGATGTTTGTTAGGCCTGTTCCGTGCGGCCCCGGCGGGGCCTTCCTTTTGCCCGCCGCTTCATACCTGACGGATCGGGTCAGGCGAGGCAATGCACGGCTTGAGCCGCCGCGCCAAGGTATTCGTCGCACCCCAAACGCGGCCACCGCTTCCCCGCCCCGCGCGTCGTGACGATCGCGAAACGCCCCTTTTCATGGGGCGGGATGAGGCCAGCAGTGACAGGCGAATGTGGCGGAAATATGATTTAATTCCTAGGACAGTTTAGTGCGTTTGGACTGATTTTCCCCGCCTCATCCAGAGGAGCCCGCCGTAGCCCGAAGGGCGAAGGCGTGGCGTCTCGAAGGATGGAGGCGGCCATCCGATCTCGGGTTTACCCGAGATCGGAAATATAAAGTGCGCAACTCGGCTAAAGCCGACTTGCGATGGTTCGAGACGCCCGCTTCGCGGGCTCCTCACCATGAGGCCGGAAAAGATCACACCGCGCAAAGCTCCTCGCAGTTGCGCGCTTGCGCCGGGCACATTGAACAGTATTTTGAAACAGGCAGGTCTCAAGAAGCGGCGCTTATGCGCTACGCGATCATGATCGAAAAGGCCGACGGCAATTATTCGGCCTATGTGCCGGATTTGCCGGGCTGCGTCGCGGCCGGCGATACCGTGGCCGCGGCCGAGCGCGAAATCCGCGACGCCACCGCTTTCATATCGAGGGATTGCAGCAAGACGGTTTGCCGGTGCCCGCGCCGACCGGCATGGCGGAGTATGTTGAGGCGTAGCATCGTATCTTAGGCGCAATACGCTTCGCTATTGCGCCCTACGCGCTGTACGGCCCCAATTGTCACTGACGCGAAACGTTGATACTTTCCCCTGCAATACCCGATTTCCGCTGAGGCTAGATGCAACAGAACGACAGTTTGTATTCGCTGCTTGCACCGCAACGTCGCACGGCCATCGTTGACATTGGAGCAAGCGACTTCGGCGAGGCGCCACCTTATCGGCCGCTCCTAGATCGCGGGATTGCGACGCTTATAGGCTTTGAACCCCAGCCGGAACTGCACGCCAAGGTCGATGCGGCAAAGGGACCGCTTGAAACCTATCTGCCATACGCGATCGGGGATGGCGGTAGGCACACGTTCTACCAATGTCGTTTTCCCGCCATGTCGGGTTTCAAAAAACCCGACGCCGGGCAACTTTATCAATTCATTCCGCTGTCGGAGTGGGGTCAGATTGACGGCGAGGTTCCGATGGACTCGCGCCGCCTCGACGATGTCGACGAGGTCCACGATTTGGACTTCCTCAAGATCG
Organism: uncultured Hyphomicrobiales bacterium; assembly: GCA_964575715.1. GTDB lineage: Bacteria > Pseudomonadota > Alphaproteobacteria > Rhizobiales > Xanthobacteraceae > PNAI01. The sequence goes on from CAZNSG010000236.1 coordinate 6,313, forward strand.
ATGTGGAGGGCAGCGAACTCGACGTTTTTCGTGCTGGGCGCCATAAGCTGTCGCAGGCCGTCGTGATCTGGACCGAGGTGTCGTTCATTCCGATTTACGAGAACCAAGCGGTGTTCGGCGAGGTCGACATGGAGCTGCGCTCACTCGGCTTTGTGCCTCATTTCATTGCCAACGTGTTTACCCGCATGATAGCCCCGATGATGCCGCCACCGGGCAACCCGGCGAAGGGCTTCCGCCAGCTTCACGCAGGCGATGTGATCTACTGCCGCGATTTTGCAAAAATGCATGAATTATCCGACGAGCAGCTCAAGCATATGGCTCTAATCGCGCACCATTGCCTCGATTCTTTCGATCTCGCCTTTCGTTCGGTGTTTGAGCTGGCGAAGCGTGGGACGCTGCCGCCAACAGTCAAAGAACAATACTGGGAGCTAATGAAGTCGAAGATCGCGACATTGGTGGCGGAGGCATCCGCCATCCGCCAAACGAATTTAGAACAAGCGAAGTCGAACATAGCGACGTCGTGATTATCGCCATAACTCTCAGCGGTCTTTCGTGGATGCAGGTGGCCCTTGTTTTCCACGACAAAAGGCTGGTTTATGAAGCGGAATGCGGGAACGGTTTTCCGGTCCAGATATTAACCGCGGATTTCGCTCGCGCTCCATCCGCCCTACGGGCCAACCATCAGCACCACCGCCACCTCGCCGGGCATTGGGTCGAGACGCACACATAGCTGTGCGCCAATCCTTCGCCGATCAGCATCGTGCCAACATCGCGGCCGGCCGCGGTGAGCACGGCGCACAAGCGGCCATGGTTGCACGCTTGAGTGCCCTCGGTGCCGGCCGGACAGGTGACGCGATGCGTTCAAACTTGACATCGCCGCGCGTTACGATTTCGCGCAGCCGGCGGGTTGCGCGCACCGCCAATTCGCGCTCGGCTGCACATTTTGCGAGTGGTCCACTCTCAGGGGTATCGTAGCCGACGAGGCGATATTTCAGTCCATAGATGCTGACGGTGTCGCCGTCGACGACCGCAATGCTGTTGGCAGAGATCAATCCGGCCGGCGGGCGCGTCGGCGAGTTGCCGAGTTTATCGACGCTCGATACCGCCGGCGCGCCGGTCGAATTGGGCCCAAGTTTTATAACGGTCGGCAGCTTTGATCCGACGGGCGCGCTGATTGAATTGGCGTCGAGTTCAATGACCCTTGGTCCTGGGGGTGCGCCGATCGAATTGGTGCCGGGCTTGATGACACTTGGTCCGGCGGTCGCGCCGGCTGGACTGCTGCCCGAGTAGACAACCGTCGGCAGCTTATGCGCCCTGGCATCGTAGATCGCGAACAATTCCCCAAATTGGCTCTTGAACGAATCGAACAACATGACAATCAGAACAGCGAAGAACGCCAAGCGAAAAAAGATGCGCGCGCTGAAAACCGTACGTCCTCTCCCGTGAATGCGATAAATTTTCGCCATCGGCAGAATCGATTTCGATAGGCTTAAGTTGCCGTAGCTTAAATTCCCTCTTCCCCTTACGGGAGCGAAAAATGCGATTGCCGCGCGCCCAGCATCAAGAACTTTGGGGATAAGCTCCCCTCACCCGGCTCGTGCTCGCTATCGCTCCGCACTCGCCACCCTCTCCCGCAAGGGGAGAGGGAAATGCGTTTGCGGCTCCGCTTGTACCAACAAGCATGACAGAAGTCGCATCAACACCACCCGTCTCTCGCATTTGCATCCCCACTCCTCTTGCGCAATGGTGACGGCTATTGCTTGAGCATGATCTTTGCCGAAAACCGGATCCCACCCTCGATCAAGTTCGGGGGCAGGCTTTTTCGGGATCATGCGCAAAGGAGCCACCCCATGTCGCTCAAGGGCAAGACGCTGTTCATCACCGGGGCCTCGCGCGGGATTGGGCTCGCGATCGCGCTGAAATGCGCGCGCGACGGCGCCAATATCGCCATCGCCGCCAAGACCGAGACGCCGCACCCCAAACTGCCGGGCACTATTCATACAGCCGCGGCCGAGATCGAACAGGCGGGCGGGCGGGCGCTCCCTCTCGCAGTGGACATCCGCGACGAGGCGGCGGTGCAGGCCGCGCTGGCGCGCACGGTGGAAACATTCGGTGGGCTTGACATCGTGGTCAACAACGCCAGCGCGATTGCGCGCACGCCGGTGGCGGAGACCGACATGCGTCGCTTCGATCTGATGCATCAGGTCAACGCGCGCGGCAGCTTCATGGTGTCGAAATACGCCATTCCCTATCTGGCGAAGGCAGCCAATCCGCATATCCTGATGAATTCGCCGCCGCTCGACATGCGGGAAAAATGGTTCGCCGGCTCGACCGGCTATTCGATGGCGAAGTTCGGCATGAGCCTCCTCGTGCTGGGGCTCGCGGGCGAGCTGCGCGAGCGCGGCATCGCGGTCAACGCGCTGTGGCCGCGCAGCACGATTGCGACTGCGGCGATCAAGAACCTGCTCGGCGGCGAGCGGGTGATGGCCATGTCGCGCAAGCCCGAAATCATGGCGGATGCGGCGTACGCAGTGTTCCACAAGCCCGCGCGCGAATTCAGCGGCCATTTCCTGATCGACGATTCGTTCTTGGCCGCCGAGGGCGTGACGGACTTCGAGCGCTATCGCGTGGACGCAAGCCAGCCGCTCGCCGCCACCTTCTTCGTGCCCGAGGCGCCACCGCCCCCGCCCGGCGTGGTCATCAGCGGGGATAGATGGGCGTGAACGGCTTCCGTCGCGCCGGATGAATGGCTAGACGATATCTAGCTGACGATCGACCCTGTCCCCTCCCCTGGAAAGGGGGAGGGTTAGGGTGGGGGTCATTACAGAATCGATTTGTTGCGCGGCCTTCGACCCCCACCCGCCACGCCTTCGCTCGCTGATCGCGAGCTTCGGCGGCATAGCCGATGCTTCGCATCGGCGTTCTTGGTGTAAAGAACGGCGGCCGTAGGCCGCCTATGCTCCCCCTTTCAGGGGGAGGTATAAGAAGTGGTTGCCGTGTAAGCAGTGCCTGACGCTGCCCTACATGTTTGTGATGCGCCGCGCGCGGATGAGCTCATGTCAACGCTTTTTGTCACGCACCCTGCCTGTCTCGAACATCTCACGCCGCCCGGCCATCCGGAGCGGCCGGAGCGCTTGCGCGCGATCGAGATGGTGTTTCAGGCCAAGCAATTCAATGCGCTGGTGCGGGAGCTGGCGCCGCTGGTGCCGCTGGAGACCATCGCGCTCTGCCATCCAATGGATTATGCCGAAAGCCTGCGCAAGCTCTCGCCCGAGAGCGGCACGCTGCGGCTCGATGCCGACACCTCGATGTCCGCGGGTAGCTTCGAGGCCGCGATGCGCGCGGTCGGCGGCGCGGTGCACGCGGTCGATCAGGTGGTCGGCAAGAAGGTCCGCAACGCGTTCTGCGCGGTGCGCCCGCCCGGCCATCACGCCGAGACCGCGCGCGCCATGGGCTTTTGCCTGTTCAACAGCGCGGCGATCGCGGCGCGCCACGCGCAGGACCGCCACGATCTCGGCCGGGTCGCGATCGTCGATTTCGACGTGCACCACGGCAACGGCTCGCAGGAGATTTTCTGGTCGGATGCGAGCGTGATGTACTGCTCGACCCACGAGATGCCGCTCTATCCCGGCAGCGGCGCGATTTCGGAGCGCGGCGAGCACGACAACATCGTCAATGCGCCGTTGCGCGCCGGCGACGGCGGGGAGCAATTCCGCGCGGCGTTCGAGAGCCGCATCCTGCCGCGGCTTGCTGCGTTTGGACCCGAGCTGATCGTGATTTCCGCGGGCTTCGACGCCCACATGCGCGACCCGCTCGCCAACCTCAACCTGATGGAGGCCGACTATTCCTGGGTCACGCGAAAAATCATGGAGATCGCCGACAAGAGCGCACAGGGCCGCGTCGTCTCGGTGCTGGAGGGCGGCTACGATCTGGAAGGCCTCGCGCAATCGGCCGCGGCGCATGTGGCCGCGCTGATGCAGGGGTGAAACAACTCTTTGTCATTCCGGGGCGCGGGCTTCGCCCGCGCCCCGGAATGACGTTATATATAGGTCGAGCGCGACTCGCCTCGCCGAGGGAAAGCCACCATGGCCGACAACATCAATGCCGACGTGAAGCGATTGCCGTTCGAGCGCGCGATCGAGGAACTGGAAACGATCGTCAAACGGCTCGAAGAAGGCAAGGTTCCACTCGAGGAATCGGTCGCGATCTACGAGCGCGGCGAGGTGCTCAAGCGCCGCTGCGAGGAACTGCTGCGCCAGGCCGAGGCGCGGGTGGAGAAGATCACGCTCGACGCCGCGGGCAAGCCGACCGGCACCGAACCGCTGGATGTGAATTAAAAAATCATCGGCTTAGAACGGGACGGTGCCCTTCACCGCCCACGCCGTCGCGGCATAGGATCGAGCGCCATCGGGCTCGCCATCCAAATAGGCCAGCCGCACCATATCTCGAAGCCTCGCTTGTTCGCTGCCGCTGAGACTGACGACGTACTGCGGCCCTGGGCCATCCTTGCCCAAATATGGTGCCCAAAAGTCGTCGGACGATGCGAACTCCATGCGGATGGTCAGCATGGTCTCGCTCACTTCATTCAAACCGGCGGAACGCCAAGCACTAGCCAATTCGCCCGGACGAGTCATTGGACGGGTGTATTGGCGGGCGCGATGTTCATTGGCCTTCGGATCGAGCACTGCCGCGGTATCGAAGAAGATTCGGGTTACGACATATCCGCCGCGCGTATCCCACACGGTTGCGGCAACGACCCCGCCGGGCCGCGTGACACGGCACATCTCTTTGACGGCAAGTTCGGTGCGTGGAACAAAATTCAGCATCAACAATGAAAGCGTGCGATTGAAGGCGCCGTCGGCGAACGGCAGGGCGCAGGCATCGCCAACTCGAAATTCGATCCGGGGATCGCGGTTGCGACGTGTGGCGTAGTCAATATAGGTGGGTGAAAAATCCAACCCGCAAATACCGCGCACCTTCGCGCGTTGAGCGAGTGCAAACGTCAAACTTCCGGTACCGCAACCAACATCAAGTACTTGTTCGCCGTCCGCATGGCCGGAGAATTCCAGGAATGGTTCCGCCAGACGGCGGCTCCATCGCCCCATCTGCAGCTCGTAACCGTCGCCATCATGCGCAGCAAATGTCGATGAAACGACCATCATAAAACTACCTCCCCGAAATAAATTCAGGCGTGATTAGGTGACACTATCGTTTGACCGCCATCGCGCAAACGTCCTCGTCCGGCCGGTTGTGGGTGAACGGCTCGCTGGCGAGCGGACTTTTTACATCCAGACGCCGGATGGATTTAAACTCACCGCATGACGTGAGCTGAAAGCGCAGTCCGGCATAATCGTAGCACCATTTGTGCGGAATCCGCGGCCAGCTATGGGCAAACATCGCGAAATAGAAGCTGCTGGGGGAATTTTTAGGCAGCCGCTCATTCGCCCACCAGCGAAAACTGGAGGTCTGGTACCTATTGCGCAAATAATTGCGGATATGGATTTTGAGATCCGGCACGGTGATCAAGA
>CAZNSG010000237.1:0-37898 GCA_964575715.1 uncultured Hyphomicrobiales bacterium
GCCCAGATGGCGGCCATTTCGGGACGGCTGTAGCGGGGGATCATGGCGTGGCCTCGTTCTTACCTCCCCCTGAAAGGGGGAGGTCGCCGAGCGAAGCTCGGCGGGTGGGGGTCATGATCGAGTCCTGCAACTGATCCCTCCCCGCATCGCCTTCGGCGATGCGACCCTCCCTTTTCAAGGGAGGGTAGATAAAAATCTACGCCGCTTCTCCGCGCGCCAGTGCGGCCGCCTGGCGGATGGCCGCAATGTTGGCCTGGTAGTCGCCGCCCTTGAACACGGCCGTGCCCGCCACCAGCACATTGGCGCCGGCGGCGGTCGCGAGCGGCGCGGTCTGCGCCGTGATCCCGCCGTCGATTTCGATATCGATCGGCCGGCCCGCCACCATGGCGCCGATGCGGCGGATTTTCTCCACCGCCGAAGGAATGAAAGCCTGGCCGCCAAAACCGGGATTGACCGACATCACCAGGATCAGATCGACGCTATCGATGACATGCTCGATCGTGTCCACCGGCGTCGCCGGATTGAGCGAGACGCCGGCTTTCTTTCCCAGCGCGCGGATCGCCTGCAGCGAGCGGTGCAGGTGCGGGCCGGCCTCCACATGCACGGTGATGATGTCGGCGCCGGCCTTGGCAAAAGCTTCGAGATGCGGATCGCAGGGCGCGATCATCAGGTGCACGTCGAGGGTCTTCTTGGTGATCGGGCGGATCGCCCTCACCACATCGGGGCCGAAGGAGATGACCGGCACGAAATGCCCATCCATCACGTCGAGGTGAATCCAATCGGCGCCGGCAGCTTCGATCGCGCGTACCTCTTCGCCGAGCCTGGCGAAGTCGGACGCCAGAATAGACGGCGCGATCTTGAGCGGGCGGGGCATGGCAAGCTTCCGGATTCGGCGCTTTTCGCGTAACACGCGGCGGGCGAGGGGGCAATGCGAGCATCAAGTCCCGCACCGCGATTTCTGGGCGGTAGTGTTGGCTTAAGGCAGACCTCCTATAGTTAATCGAAATGATTCTCACGTTCCGTCGCTCGGCCGGGACGGGACGGCCGTGAGGATTGCGCGGGGAACTCCATGGCCAAGACCGATGCGATCGTGCTCGGCGCCGGCATTGTCGGCACGTCCATTGCGCTGCATCTTGTCAAGCGCGGGCTTAACGTCGCGCTGCTTGACCGGCGCGCGCCGGGCGAGGAGACCTCCTACGGCAACGCCGGCGTGATTGAGGGCAATACGCTTTTCCCGCATGCTTTTCCGCCCGGGTTCATGGCGCTGCTGCGGGTGGCGCTCAAGCAGGCGCCGGAGGCCAATTATCACCTTTCCTTCCTGCCGCAGATCGCACCCTGGCTTTGGGCCTACCACCGGAACACGCAAGCCGCCGGCCGGATGAAATTTGCCAAGCTGATGCGTCCGCTGTTCGCGCGCGCGCTGCCCGAGCACGAAGCATTGCTGGCGGAAAGCAATGCCGAACGCTATCTGCGCAAGACCGGCTGGCTAAAACTCTATCGCACCGAAGCGGCGTTTGCCGGGACCGCACAGGAGCGCGCGCTCGCAACCCAGCTTAATCTTGCGCACCGCGTTCTCGATGCCGCCGAGACGCGCGCGCTCGAACCCGCGCTCGCGCCGATCTTTCACTGCGCCATTTATTGGCCGGGCGCCGCGAGCGTGAGCAATCCGCTGGCGGTGACGCAGGCCTACGCCGCGCTTTTTACCAATCTCGGCGGTACCCTGTTCGAGGGCAATGCGCGCACCCTGCGCCGCTCCGGCGACGTCTGGCGCGTCAATACCAGCCGCGGCGAGATCGATGCGCGCGCGGCCGTCGTTGCGCTTGGGCCATGGAGCCCCGATGTCTTGGCGCCGCTCGGCATCAAGCTGCCGCTCGCGGTCAAGCGCGGCTACCATTGGCATTTTCAGCCGCGCGGCAATGCCGGACTCAGTCGGCCGGTGGTGGATGCCGAGCTTGGCTATTGCGTGGCGCCCATGGAGCAGGGCCTGCGCATCACCACCGGTGCGGAATTCGCCCGCCGCGACGCCGCCCCGACGCCGTGGCAGTTCAATCGCCTTTTGCCGGAAGCGAACAAACTGTTCCCGCTTGGCCAGCCGCTGGAACTCTCGCCTTGGCTGGGATCGCGGCCGTGCTTTGCCGATTCACGCCCGGTGATCGGCCGCGCGCCGGGCCAGAGCGATCTCTGGCTCGCCTACGGCCACGCCCATTGGGGCCTCACGCTCGGGCCCGCCACCGGCCGCCTGGTTGCCGAGATGATGACCGGGGCAACCCCGTTTTGCGATCCCACGCCGTATGGCGCGGAGCGGTTTTCTTCATAAACTATCCTGCTTTGGCGTAAGCGATCTCTCAAAACAACGATAAGTTCCTGGCCGAACATGCAGTAATTTTCTGTGGGCGCAATTTTCCACGCCTATCGTCATCGTGGCCAATACGCCTTGCTGGCGAGACCAAGACGGTCCATTCTAAGCTTATGAAGGCTCACGTGAGCTAAGACGCTCAAAGATAAAAGGCAGCTTTCACGCTCGGGAGGAAACACAATGCAGCTCCGTACAATTGGAAAGATTTTCGCCGCCACCGCATTGTTTGCCGTGGCAACGTCCGCCTCCGCCCAGGAGACGATCCGTTTGCGGATTGCCTCCGGTCATCCGGCGGTGAACACCTACGTTAACTTGATGCAGAATTTCTTCGTGCCGGAAGTGACCAAGCGCGTCGCCGCCCGCACCAAGCACAAGGTTGAATTTGTCGAAGGCTATGGCGGATCGATGGTCAAGGTCGCCGACACGCTGGAAGGCGTGAAGTCCGGCATCATCGACATCGGGGGCTATTGCTTCTGCTTCGAACCGTCGAACCTTCCGCTGCACGCGTTCCAGGTCATGCTGCCGTTCGGCACCATGGATCCGGTCAGGAGCGTCAAGCTCGCGCGCGCCGTCTACGACAAGGTGCCGCAGATGTCGAAAATTTTTGAGGACAAGTACAACCAAGTCCTCATCGCGCTGATCGCCGACAACGGCTACAATCTCGGCACCAATTTCGAATGGAACACCGTCGCCGATCTCAAGGGCAAGAAGCTCGCCGGCGCCGGCCTCAATCTCAAATGGCTGGAATTCGCCGGCGCGGTGCCGGTGCAGTCGTCGCTGCCCGATGCTTACACCTCGATGCAGACCGGCGTTTATCTCGGCTGGATCATGTTTCCGTCGGGCTGGGTCAACTTCAAGCTCTACGAAGTTGGCAAGCACTACACCGAGGTCGGCTTTGGCGCCATCACCTGGCACGGCCTGACCGTCAACAAGGCGCGCTGGGCGAAGCTGCCCAAGGAAGTGCAAGACATCATCGCGGAAGTCGCCAAGGAATACGAGGCGAGGACGGGAACGGTAAACTTGGAGAATTATCCCAAGCAGCTCGATCAGCTGCGGCAGTTCGGGACCGTCATCAAGACAGTGCCGGATTCCGTGAAGGTCGATTGGGCAAACTCGCTCAAGGGCTGGCCGCAGGAAAAAGCCGACGAGCTCGACAAGCAGGGCTTGCCGGCTTCGCAGGTACTTAAGCTCGCGCTGGAGGAAGCCGAGAAGCTCGGCCACAAATGGCCGGTGCGCTACGTTATCAAGTAAGCTCAAGGGACGATGTGGAGCCATCGGCTCCACATCGCTCTCAACTCCGATTTGCGGCCTAGTTCCCCGTTTCCGAAGTTCGTGATACGCCGCAGCACACTCTGACACGAACTTCGGAAACAAAGGGGCACTAGCATCTCTATGATTCTAGTGCCGCTTTTCGATTTGAAGTTCCTAGCCGAATTTGCTTCAACTGCTGCAGGAACTTCAAATCGGCGGTACTAGCCGCGCGACCGGTATCCGGCTCATCTGACTAAGCCTTTGCGGGGCGGCATGCTGCATGATTTTAACGGCCGTCTGGTGGACATGCTGCTTGCGGTCGCCGCGCTGATCGCTTTTCTCTTAAGCTTTCTGGTCGTCGCCGACGTCGCGGGCAGAGTTCTCTTCAGCAGTCCGGTCAAGGGCACGCCCGAAATCGTCTCGATGTCGATCGTCATCGTCTGCTTCCTCATTGCGGCGCAGGCGGTGCGCAGCGGCGGCATGATTCGCACCGACGTGCTCATCGACATGTTCGGCAAGCCCGGACATGAGTTTGCCAATTTGCTCTCCGGGATATTGGGCGCTGCGTTTTTCGGGCTGATCGTCTGGGGCAGTTACGAGCCCGCGCTGCATGCCTGGACCAGTTCGGAATTCGAAGGCGAGGGCGCGTTGCGCGTGCCGGTGTGGCCCGCGCGCTATATTGTCATGCTGGGCTCCGGCCTGGTCACTCTCATCTATCTCGGCCAAGCCATATCGGCTGCCAAGGCGCTGTTTATTCGACCAGTACCGCGATGAAACACGACTACCCCAAGACAAGACGGGTATAGCGACATGATCGGCAACGTCGAAATGACGATCATTCTCGCGGTGTTGTTGCTGCTGGTCTTTGCCGGCGTGCACATTGCCATCGCGCTTGGCATCACGGCGGCGCTCGGCGTCTATCTGATGACCGGCGACATCACCGTGGTTCGATCGTTCGTCGCCAGTACCGCCTACGAGGCGCTGCGCGATTACGTCTTTGCCGTGATCCCGTTGTTCATGCTGATGGGCGATTTTCTCGCCAAATGCGGCGCGGCAACCGATCTCTATTCACTCGGAAACCGGCTCAGCCGCTGGCTGCCGGCCCGGCTGGCGGTCGCGACCATCATTGCCAACGCCATATTTGGCTTTGTGACCGGCGTGAGCATCGCCGCCGCCGCCGCGTTCTCGCGCATCGCCTATCCGGAAATGATGCGGTTCGGCTACCACCGCGGCTTCGCGCTCGGCTGCGTCGCCGGCAGTGCCTGCCTTGGCATGCTCATCCCGCCATCGGTGCTGATGATCGTGTGGGGGGTGCTCACCGAAATTTCCATTGGCAAGCTCTTTCTCGCCGGTGTCATCCCCGGCTTCATCACGGCGGCTGGATTTGCGATTTATGTGATTGGGATTGGCATTCTGCGGCCGGAAATTGTCGGCGAGGCCGCACGCAATCCGCATGGTGCTGTCGCGGCGGCTCGGCCTGCCGGTCAAGACCAGCCTCTCGGAACGCTGCTCGCAAGCACCGGACTGGTGATGACCCTGATCGCAGGCGTGCTCGGCGCCATCTGGCTCGGCGTCTGCACGCCCACGGAAGGCGCCGGCGTCGGCGCGGTGGCTTCGTTCGTGCTCGCGTTGATCAAAGGCATCAAACCGCGCGAGGTCTGGGAAGTAATCTTAAGTGTCGGCCGGACGTCCGGGCCGCTTCTCCTGCTGCTGTTCTGTGCCCAGCTTTATTCGCGCGTGCTTTCAATGACGGGTTTCACCGAATTGGCGAAAAGCATGCTGATCGGGACCGGCCTCGGGCGCTGGGGAATTCTGTTGATCATGATCGGAATCTGGTTCGTGCTCGGCTGCCTGATCGACTCGATCTCGATCATCTTGCTCACGGTCCCGATCTTTGCGCCGATCGCAATGCAGCTCGGTTTCGATCCGATCGCGTTTGCGATCATCGGTATCCTTGCCATTGAGACCGGGCTGTTGACTCCGCCGTTCGGAATTCTGGTGTTCACGGTGAAGTCGGCGGTGGCGGATAAGAACGTGCAGCTTGCAGAAATATTCTGGGGATCGACGCCATTCTGGATCGTCTTGCTGGTTGTCGTTGCGATGGTTGCGATATGGCCAGGGCTTGCAACCTTCTTGCCGAACTTGTGAGCGCCCGCCGTTTCAGCGGTTTCCAGCCTGCTCCGTACTATGCGCCAAATTTGTCCTTGTAGCTCGCCAGCGCGCCGGAGAACGGCAGTGCGCGCGCCTCATAGACCGCCCGCGCGATGGCGCGCGCCACCACGTCGGCGGCAAGCGCGCCAAGCTCGGCGAGTGCGTGGATTGGATCGGCGAGCGGGTGCGCACTGGTTGCCGCCGCGAAAACGATATCGCCGTCAAGCGGTGTGTGGACCGGGCGGACCGCGCGCGCAAGGCCATCCTGCGCCATGACTGCAAGCCGCATTGCCTGCGGCTTGCTCAGCGTTGCATCGGTGGCCACGACGACCAAGGTGGTGTTCTCGCCGGGCTGGCCCTTGCTGCGGAACTTGAGCGCGTCCGGCGGCAGCGGCGAGGGCAGCCCGCGGCCGCCGAATTCACGCTCGCGCTCGTAGGGCGCCGCCCAAAAGCACGGCCCGCCGCCGATTAACACGCTGCCGGCGGCGTTTACTGCCGCGAGCGCCCCGATCGTCACGCCCGCCTCCGTCTTCGCCGACGCCGAGCCAAGCCCGCCCTTGAGATCAACCGTGGTGGCGCCAAGTCCCGCACCGACGCTTCCCAGCGCAAAGGCAGGCGCGGCCGATGCAGCGGCCGCATAGCCAAGCTCGCGATAGGGCGGGTAGCGGCCCCAAGCCTTGTCGCCACCCCAAGCCTTGTCGCCACCATTGAGCAGATCGAACAATATGGCGCCCGGCACAATCGGCACGCGCGCCGAGCGCACCGCAAAGCCGCGTCCCTGTTCGGCGAGCCACGCCTGCACGCCCGAGGCGGCGTCGAGCCCGAAGGCCGAGCCGCCGGCAAGCGCGATCGCATCGATGCGCTCGACCGTCATCGCCGGATCGAGCAGTGCGCTCTCCCGCGTGCCCGGGCCGCCGCCGCGCAGATCGGCGGCCGCCACCGCCGGCTGGTCGAACACCACCACGGTTGCGCCCGACCCAAGCCGCGCATCTTCCGCATGGCCGACGCGCACGCCCGCGACATCGCTGATGAGATTACGGCTGCTCACGGCTTCTGCCCCAATTCGTGCCCACGCGCGACGAGCGCGCGCCGCAAATGCGCCTCGGCCTCGCCAATCGTTGCCGCATGCACAAAAAGCTCGCGGTGCCGGGCGGAAAATTGCTCGATCGGCCCGATGAGAATTGTGCGGCGCTGCTCGCGCGGCCGGTCCGCTTCGCCCGCATACACGGCAGCCATGTCGAGCTCATTGCGGGTACCGTCATCGCCCGGCAATGCGATGATGGCGTCCGCGGTGAGTACATTGACGTGGTTGCGCGCGGGCGTGTGCCGCCAATCGGGCACCAGCGGGGGTAGTGGCGTCATGATGGCGATCTCGACGAACGGGTTCGGATAGGGCCGGCCGTCCACGTCGTGGTCGGGCACATCAAACGGTCCATCCCGATCGCGCGGCACGACGCCGATGGAAAGGCCAATCCGCCCGGGCATGCCGACAAAGCCCTCAGCGGCTGCTTCCATCACGCCAAATCCGCCGCCGGTCAACAGATGCGCCCCGAGGCCCGCGACCAGCGCGCCGACTTCATGCGCCAGCCGCGCCCGGTCGGCGCCGATCGGCGAGCCCTGTCCGAACACGCCCACGATCGGCAGCTTGTGCAACATCAAAATCATCCCGGATCAGCTTAACACCGCCAATCACTTCCCGGCGACGGCGGATGCTGACGGCTTGCCTTCTCCGCCCTGCTACCGCAATTAGGTCCTATGACGCCGGATGTCACCATCGTTGCGGCCCTGCTTGCCGGGTTTGTGAGCTTTCTGTCCCCATGCGTGCTGCCGCTGGTGCCGCCCTATCTCGTTTACCTCGCCGGCGCCTCGCTGGAGCGGCTGACCGACGACGACCCGAAAACCGGCTCGATGCGCGATATGCTGCTGGCGGCATTTTTGTTCGTCTGCGGGTTTTCGACCGTGTTTATAGCGCTGGGCGCCAGCGCCAGCGTCTTCGGCTCGCTCATCCGCGTCTATTCGGCCGAACTCAGCATCGTCGCGGGCGTGGCCATCATCGTCATGGGAATGCATTTTCTGGGGCTCACGCCGATCGCGCTACTGCACCGGCAAAAGCGGCTTGAGATTGCCAAACCGGTCGGCCTCTGGGGCGCCTATGCGATGGGGCTTGCGTTCGCGTTCGGCTGGACGCCGTGCATCGGGCCGATCCTCGCGGCCATCCTGGCGGTCGCCGCGTCCGAACAGACCGTGGCGAGGGGCGCGGGCCTGCTGGCGGTCTATTCGCTGGGACTGGGAATTCCGTTCATGCTGGCGGCATTCGCGGTTGAGCCGTTCGCGGCGTTTCTCGCGCACTTCCGTCGCCACATCGCCCATGTCGAACGCGTGATGGGCGGCCTGCTCGTGCTAACCGGGCTCGCCTTCCTCACCGGCTGGGTCTCGCAGGCCAGCTATTGGCTGCTGGAAGCCTTCCCCGTGCTGGGGAAGATCGGCTGAAGCAGCCCTGTGCTCCGGACGCTGAGTCGGGTCAAGTACGTCACCGAAGGGGTAGCCTTGCGGATCGAAACTGCATGGACCGTCATGGTCCCGAATGTTGATCATGTCTGATCCCCGACAACAGCCGGTGTGGGAAATCCGCACGCCGGGATCTGTGCGGGGGGGCCAGCAGCCGCTCCTACCGAAACCATTTAATTCATACGACATGCTGTGGCTTGAATAATTAAGTGCACTGTCACCGTAATTCCCTGTCACCGTAATTGCGGGTTTTATTTCCGCCGCACGAACGCCCCTTGGCCGGGAACCGTCTTCGCGCCGATGCCGTCGATGGCGGCGACGAGACCGCTCATCGTCTTGTAACCGAATTTTTTGGCGGTGAAGCTGGGGATCGCCTTGCGTAGAAGTTGGCCGACGGTGCCGAGCCGCGACCAGCCGTCGGCGCCCTTAGCCTGGTCGATCGCCGCGAATATCTCGCGTGACGGAAGTGGGGGTTTCTGGGGCGCCGGATTGCGCGCTCCCCGTCCGGCCGACGGTCGTACCGGCGCGGGCTTCGCGGCGGATGGCGTCAGCTTGGCTGTGGGCGGAGTGGGCTTGGCTGCCGGTGGCTTCCGCGTACGGGTCTTCGGTGCCTCCGCGTCGCCGAACTCGAAGAACCGGTCGAACGCTTTCCTGAAGGCCGCCGGGGCTTTCTTCTCGCCGAAACCGTAGGCCGAGATGGCGCTGGCGCGGATGCGGTCGGCAAGCTGTGTGAAGTCGCTGTCGCTCGATGCGATGCAGACGCCGTCGAGCTGCCGTCCGTGCAGCATGTCCATCGCCTCGATGACGAGCCTGATGTCGGCGGCGTTCTTGCCGCTCTGCGCCGGCGTCACATCCACCTCATTCAGGTTGAACTCGGCGATATGCTTCAGCCACGATTTCATCTTTCCGGCGGTGAACTGGCCATAGATGCGGCGGACGGCGACCGTGCCGAGACTTTCGGCTTTCGCCATGATCTCGGGCATCAGCGTCGCGCGCACGTTGTCGCCATCGATAAGGAGGGCGAGCTTGGTCACGCCGAGAGCGTCGTTCATTGTCGTCTGGCCTCCGCCTGTTCCGCCGGCTTCAGCAATTACGGTGACACAATTACGGTGACAGTGCAGTTAATTGACGGGATGGTGGAGTTGGGGTGAGCGGGCAGGAATCTGTGGTTCGATTGCGCGGACTTGATCTCATGGACACTACAGTCCGAAATGCTAAACCACGCTCCGCGCTTCATGCCGCGCTTGCTTGCGGCGCGGCTGAACTCTGACATTGAGCGCAACATCCTGACCCAGCTTGCCGAGGATCGTAATCATGCGGTCGATGGTAAAGCGCTCAAGTTTTACGTTGCGAATACGCGAAAATTCCGACGCCGCAACGCCGGTGGCGCTTTCGGCCGCGCGGACGCTAAGTTTGCTATCGTCGAGTACGCCAATGATTTTGGCGGCGAGGATAGCGCGCGCCTGTTCGAGGTCGGCGTTGGCATCGCCGAAGTCGCGGAACACGTTGCCGCTACCGCGGACAACGGCAAGTTTTCTTTTCATCGCAGCATCTCCTTCAACCGTTTGAGCCGTTCGCGAATAAGGTCGATCTCGGCTTGGGGTGTCTTGATTCCCGACCTCGATTTCTTCTGAAAGGCGTGGATCACCCAAACATCGGTGCCGATCTTCACCGCATAGATGGCGCGAAAAGCGTCGCCACGATGGCGTAGCGCGATTTCAAATACACCGCCGTCAACGCCCTTGAACGGCTTTGCCTTGTCGGACTTGCCGCCCTCGGCGGCGACGGTCAGCGCGCGGAGGATATCAAGCCGCACGTCATTAGGAAACGTCTCAAAATCCCGCAACGCCGCTTTCAGCCATGAAATCGGACGGGTATTTCGCATTCTTAAAATTGACAAATTTGTCAACAGATGTCAAGCGATGCGTCGCCGATCGACGCGATCCAAATCGTCGCGCGAAAGCTATGCGCTGGGTGGGGGCGACCGCGAGTTCTTAGCTTGCCGTTACCCCTCCCTGATCCCCGCACCCGAAGTCGGATTTATCCGACTTCGGCCAATCAATATGCCGAACTCGGGTAAACCCGAGTTCGTTGGGGGGAGGGAGCACGCCGTCGCTGTGGCAACCGCTTCGCCTTAAAGCAAAAGCGCTTTAGCCAAAAGAAAAACCCGCCCCGGAAAAACCGGAGCGGGCTTGGAAGTGAGCAGCCTCGCCTTACGAGCCCTTGCCGGCTGTGATTTCGTCGTAGTTGCCCGTCTTGTCCCATTTGTAGATCGCCCAATCGATGACGGTGATGTCACCCTTCTTGTCGTAGGAGATCGGGCCGAGCACCGTGTTCCATTTCCCCGCTCGGATGGTCTCGGCCACTTTCTTCGGATCTGTCGTTCCAGCCTTGGTGGCCGCCTGCGACCAAATCTGGAAGGCAGCGTAGGTGTAAAGCGTGTAGCCCTCCGGATCGATTTTCTTGTCCTTGAACTTCTTCACGATCGCGGCGGCGGTCGCTTTCTTGCGCGGATCGGGGCCAAAGGTGAACAGCGTGCCTTCGCCCGCGGCGCCGGTGATCGAAGCGAACTCCTTGTCGGCGAGCGAGTCGCCGGCAATCAGCACGGTTTTCAGTCCCTGATTGCGCATTTGGCGCAGGATCTGGCCGGCTTCCTTGTGATAGCCGCCCACAAAGATGATATCGATTTTATCGCGCTTGAGCTTGGAAGCGAGCGCGGTGAAATCGCTGTCGCCCTTGTTGTAGGAGTCGTTGAGCTTCTCTTTGACGCCACCCTTGTTGAGCGATTTCTTCACCTCGTCGGCGAGGCCCGCGCCATATGTGCTTTTGTCATTGACGATCGCGATGTTCTTGCTCTTGTAGTTCTTGAGCAGATAATTTGCGATAAACGCACCCTGCTGATCGTCGCGGCCGCAGACCCGGAACGTATTCCACAAGCCTTGCTCGGTGAACTTTGGATTTGTCGAGGCGGGCGTGATCTGCAGCACGTTGCCTTCGGCGTAGGCTTCGGAGGCCGGGATCGACGACCCTGAGCAATAGTGGCCGGCAACGAACGGTACCTTCATGCTGGCGAACTTTTCGGCGACCGAGCGCGCCTGTTTGGGTTCGCAAGCGTCGTCGCCAATCTCGAGCTTGATTTTCCTCCCCAGCACTCCGCCCGCGGCATTGATATCGGCGACCGCCTGTTCGGCGCCGTCCTTCATTTGCCGTCCGAAACTTCCTTCATTACCGCTCATTGGACCTGCAAGGCCAACTGTGATGTCCTGGGCGGAAGCAGCGCCAAAGAGCACAATGCTCGTCACCGCCGCGAGTCCCACGCTCATAAGTCTTTTCATGATGTTCTCCCTGATTCCGAACCAACCATTGTGTACATAGTCGCAAGGGACGGGCCAATCGTCCAGGTGACATTTTGCCGATCTTGTCCAGCAGCTAATCCGGGCTTTTCTTGGCTCCGCCCACATCCGGGCCGCGCGGCGCACGCGCGCGCCAGGTCAACGGGCCGGCGCGCTCATAGAGCCAGTCATATTGGTTAACCATTTGATTTATCCGCGTTATTCGCCATGACAATGACCCGATGAGCAGCAGAAAAGCAGTGTCTGCAGCATAGGAGAGCGGCGACAGCAACGTGGCTTCGAACAGCGCGTAATGCGTAAAACGCACCGCTGCGCCCAACAGCACCATATAGCCGACCACATGCCCAAACGGCCGCCAGGTGCGGGCAATCGCACGGCCGGCGAGCCAGGCCGCGCCGCCGCCGATCAGACCGCTGACCAGTACGATCTGCAAGAGAGATTCTTCGGTGTAAAAGCCACCCATCCTCGCGTCCTCAATGCCGCCCAGCTTCGAGATAGGCTGCGCGCACTTCCGGCCGCGCCAGCAATTCGGCTCCGCTGCCCGAAAGCGTGATCAGCCCGTTGACGATCACATAGCCCCGGTGCGCGAGCTTGAGCGCGCGATAGGCGTTTTGCTCGACCAGGAACACCGTCAACCGATCGCGCGCGTTGAGCTCGCGGATGGCGGCAAAAATCTGCTTGGCCAGCAGGGGCGCAAGGCCGAGCGAAGGCTCATCGAGCAAAAGCAGCCGCGGCCTGCTCATCAAGGCGCGCCCAATCGCGAGCATCTGCTGCTCGCCGCCGGAAAGCGTTCCGCCGCGCTGATTTATCCGTTTCTCCAGCAGAGGAAACAGCGTGCAGATGCGCGCGAGATCATCCTGAAAATGTTTTGGGTCCGCGATCGCGGCGCCCATCTGCAGATTTTCCAGCACCGTCATGCGGCTGAAGATGCGGCGGCCTTCCGGCGACTGTGCAATCCGCAGCTTCGCGATTTGATGCGGCGGCAAGTAGGTGATATCGCGCCCGTCGAAGACGATCGATCCCTCGCGTGCGCGCGGATTGCCGAAAGTGGTCATCATCAGCGTGGATTTTCCTGCGCCATTGGCGCCGATCAGCGTGACGATCTCGCCTTCGTTCACATGCAGGTCGACACCTTTAAGCGCCATGATATTGCCGTAGTACGTCTTGACGCCGCGGATCGCCAGCAGGGGTTCGGTCATGCGCCGCTCATTTATTCCCTCCCCCTGAAAGGGGGAGGGTAAGGGAGGGGGTCAAACCTTGCACGCGACTCTCCGTGATACGCACCAACTCGCTCAGCGCGCCATCAAGATTTCTCAAGACATCGGTATTCCAAAACCGAACGACTAGAATGTCCTTCGACGCCAGCCATCTGCTGCGGCGCTCGTCACTCATCTGTCTGTCGATCTCCGCATGTTGTCCACCATCGACCTCCACCACGAGGCGAAGAGAGGGGCAGTAGAAATCGAGCGTGTACGGTCCAACTGGATGCTGCCTTCGAAAGTTAAAGCCATTGAGTTGATCGCGTCGTAGCGAATGCCAGAGCTTTGTTTCGGCGTCCGTCATATTTCTGCGCAGGTTCCGTGCGCGAGATGTCATTTTTGCCGTGCGCGAAAACCGCGAAGGCGACCCCCTCCCGGCCGCTTCGCGGCCGACCTCCCCCTTGCAGGGGGAGGTTGTTTTCCTGGTGCTCATGGCCGGTCCCCCATCTGGGCGTGCTCGACCTCTTCGTCGTCCACTCCGAGATAAGCCGCGACTACTTTTGGATCATTGCGAATCTCGGCCGGCGAGCCATCCGCGATCTTGATGCCGTAGTCGAGCACGACGACATGATCGGAGATCTCCATCACCACGGACATGTCGTGCTCGATCAGCAGGATCGAGGTGGCGTGCTCGGCGCGGACGAACAGCAGAAACTCGTTGAGTTCGGCGCTCTCGCGAGCGTTGAGCCCGGCGGCCGGTTCATCGAGGCAAAGCAGCACCGGGTCTGTGCACATGGCGCGCGCGATTTCGAGCCGGCGCTGTTCGCCATAGGCGAGCTGGCCCGCGTCTTGATCGGCGCGCGCCAGCAAGCCGGTGCGATCGAGCCAGTAGCGCGCCTTGTCGATCGCCGTTTGCTCGGCAACGGCATAGGATCGCAAGCCGAACAGGCCGGCAAATGTGAAGCCGGACGCTGCCATGAGGGTATTGTGCTGCGCCACCACCAGGTTTTCGAGCGCGGTCATGCCGGGGAACAGCCGGATATTTTGAAAGGTGCGGGCGACACGGGCGAGCATGGCGACGCGAAAATCCAGAAGCCGCTCCAGCAGGAACTCAGGCCCGTCCGGGTGGATCAGCCGCATCATGCCCACGGTCGGCTTGTAGAAGCCGGTGATGCAGTTGAACACGGTCGTCTTGCCGGCGCCGTTTGGCCCGATCAGCGCGGTGACCTGACCGCGCTGCGCGGCAAAGCTCAGATTGTCGACCGCGACCAGGCCGCCAAAGCGCATGGTCAAATGTTCGACCGCAAGGATCGGCTCAAGCTTTGCGCGCATTGCTGTCCCTGTTGGATGGAGCGATTTGCGCCTTGCCGCCCGCAAGCAGCATCGAGGGGGTGCGCGTGGCGACCAGCCCGCGCGGCCGCCAGATCATGATGATGACCATGGCGCCCCCAAACAGCACCATGCGGTACTGCTCGAATTCACGAAACAATTCAAACCCGCCGAGCATCACGAACGCCGCGATCGCAATGCCGAGCTGCGATCCCATGCCACCCAGCACGACAATCGCCAGCACCAGCGCGGATTCGCCGAAGTTGAAGGACTCCGGGCTGATGAATCCCTGCCGTGTTGCGAAGAACGCGCCGGCAAAGCCGCCAAACATCGCACCCATGGCAAAGGCGGTCAGCTTGGTATTCGTGGTGTTGATGCCTAGCGCGCGGCAGGCGATCTCGTCCTCGCGCATCGCCTCCCAGGCGCGGCCGATCGGCAACCGGCGCAGGCGGATGCTGACCCAATTCGTGATCAGCGCCAGCGCCAGGATCAGGTAATACAGAAACACCACGCGATGGGTGGGCGAGAACTCCAAGCCGAAGGTCGCGGCAAAGCCGCTTTCATTGTCGACAAAAGGCAGACCGAAGAACGACGGCCGCGGAATGCTCGCAATGCCGTTAGACCCGCCGGTGAGGCCGCGCCAGTTGAGCAAGATCAGCCGGATGATCTCGCCGAATCCCATCGTGACGATGGCGAGATAGTCGCCGCGCAATCGCAGCACCGGAAATCCCAGCAGCACGCCCCAGAACGCGGCGAGGATTCCGGCCAGCGGCAGGCAGATCCAGAACGAGAGACCGAATTCCTGCGCCAGCAGCGCGTAGGAATAGGCGCCGACTGCGTAGAAGGCGACATAGCCGAGATCGAGCAGCCCCGCGAGCCCGACCACGATGTTGAGTCCCCATCCGAGCATCACATAGGTCAGCACCAACATGCCGAGATCGAGCAAATAGCGGTTGGAGTAAAACAAGTACGGCACCGCAACCGCGAACGCCAGCAGCGCGACGCCGGCGAATTGGCTGGCCCAATTCAGTTTCTGTACGATCCAGGCCGGAGGATTCACACGCGGCGCGATCGAATCGTTGCCGAAAATCAGCGCGCGCGCGAGGCTGCCAGCGAACACTGCCGCCACCAGAATCGCAAGCGCACCAAAGCGCGTATTGATCACAAGCGCGCCGGTCGGCCCCTGGTCGGTGCGGATGCCGATCAGAAATACGAACAGGCCAAGCGCGACCACGGCCGCGAGCGCGGCCTGCTTCAGCGCGTCACCGATGGCTGAGGCGCGAGGGTTTGTCACAGCATCGTTGCGCACTGATGGGCCTCGACTCACACTTTCTCGACTTCAGGTCGGCCGAGAATGCCGGTCGGCAGAAAGATCAGCACGATAATCAGGATCGAGAATGCGGCAACGTCCTTGTATTCGATCGAGAAATAGGCCGACCAGAATGTCTCGATCAGGCCGATGAGCAGGCCGCCGAGCATGGCGCCGGGCAGCGAACCGATACCGCCGAGCACGGCTGCGGTGAAGGCCTTTATGCCGGCGATGAAGCCGATGAAGAAATCGATCACGCCATAGTAGAGCAGGTACATGATCCCCGCGACCGAAGCCAGCGCTGCGCCGATCACGAAAGTCAGCGAGATCGTACGGTCGATATTGACGCCGAGCAGCGATGCCATCTTGAGGTCCTGTTCGCAGGCGCGCATATCGCGGCCAAGTCGCGTCTTTCCTACGAGCCAGGAGAATGTGAGCATCAGCACCAGCGTCGTCAGCACGATGATGATCTGGATGTTGGACAATTCGACCGAAAATGCCTCGGTCTCAAACAGCACATGCGTGCCTTCGATCAGCGGCGGCAGCGGCTTGACGCGCGCGCCCTGTGCGATCTGCACGTAGTTTTGCAGGATGATCGACATGCCGATGGCGGAAATGAGCGGCGCCAACCGAAAGGAATGGCGCAATGGCCGGTAGGCCAGGCGCTCCACCGTCCAGCCATAGAGCGCCGTCAGGCTCATCGCGATCAGCAGCACGATGAACAGCGCAACCGGAATGGCGGTAAGCCCGATGGCGACGAGCGTTAGAAAGGCGATCAAGGCAATGAACGCACCGACCATGAAGATGTCGCCGTGCGCGAAGTTGATCATGCCGATGATACCATAGACCATCGTGTATCCGATGGCGATCAGGCCATAGATCGAGCCAAGCGTGATGCCGTTAATGAGCTGCTGGACAAAATATTCCATGCGGCCGACCTGCCCCTTTGGCATGCGCCTGCAATGCCGATGGTCCCAAGTTTGGTGGTCCCAAGTTTGGTGGTCCCAAGTGCGTCCCAAGTGTATAGACGATGACTCGCAGCGCTCGTTGGTTTTTAGCAGGGGCGGCACCCTGCAAGCAACGGCCGCGATTATTTTTTTAATTCCTGCCACGGCTCTTAAAGACTAGGTTCCCTCCCACCAGACGAATCCTCTAGAGTGAACCCTATGAGCTGGATCGATCAACACGAAGACATGGCCGGCGCCTTCGCGGCGACCGCCGCGATCAAGAGCGTTGACCCGCAGCAGTTCCGCGGAGCGATGAGCAGGCTTGGCGCCGCTGTGCACGTTGTCACCACCGACGGCCCCGCCGGCAAGACCGGCTTCACCGCGACCGCGGTGGTATCGGTTTCGGATCAACCGGCGACGCTTCTGGTCTGCCTCAACCGCGGCGCGACCAGCATGCCGATCATGCGTGAAAATGGCGTATTCTGCGTCAACACGCTGCGCGCGGACGATGAAATCATCGCCGACACGTTTGCCGGCCGCACCAAGGTGGCGCGCGAGGAGCGCTTCAACACCGGCCAATGGTCCACGCTGGTCACGGGATCACCCGCGCTCATGAGCGCAGTGGTTGCGCTCGACTGCCGCGTGATCGAGGTGAAGGCGGTGGCCTCGCACGACATCTATTTCGGAGTGGTCGAGGCGATCCATTCCGGACCTCCCGGCCCGGCACTGGTCTATCACGATCGCGCTTATAAGCAGGTGTAAGCGACCAGAGCGGTTTCGAGGTGACTGGAATTACAGTGACGCGGAGACAGTATCGTGCCCCGGATGCGGTGCAGCGCAAGTGCCATAAGCGCGTTCACGCGCGTCTTCGACGCGCTATGGCACGCAGCGGTGCACCGCTGATCCGGGGTCTATAAGCTTACAAACAGGAGGCATGGGTCCCGGTTCTGCAGCGCACCGCTGCACCATAGCGCGTCAAAGACGCGCGTAAACGCGCTTATGGTTTCGCGCTGCGCTGCGCCCGGGACACGTATTCCCGGTTAAGCCGATCCCGCTTTAGCTAGCAAGTAGGGTGGGCAAAGGCGCGCAAGCGCCGTGCCCACGCGAGGGAGGGCACCCAGAAATGCAAAGTTTTCCAAAATAGTGGTGGGCACGCTTCGCTTTGCCCACCCTACAGACTGGACGCATTTGGCCCCCGGAACGCTATAGTGTGCCGGCCGTAGCAACTTGGGAGGACAAAACATGCCGGAGATCGTCATTTACAGCGCTGGCAATCGCTCGCAAGAGCAAAAGCGCGCGCTTTGCAAGGATATCACCGCCGCAATGGTGAAGAACTACAACGTTCCGGTCGAGGCTGTGGTGGTAACGCTGGTCGAAACGCCGAAGACCGACAAGGCCAAGGGCGGCGTGCTGTTTAGCGAGATGCCCGGGCGGTAAACCGCATCGTTGCTGCCAAGCACCTCTTTCGGAACACATCCGGAGCGGTCGACGTCCGAGCACAAGATTTGAGCTAGACGGACACCTGCAGCTCGGCTTGTGCAGCCTCCGTCGTCGCCGGCGCGGTCTTCGCGGACGTGGGACGGGCATTCGCCGTCGCGCTCTGATTGCCCGCTGTCATGTCCGGTGCTTTGATCTCAGCGCGCTGTTGCAGGCGGCGCTCATGGAATCGAACGACGAGCATCGCCGTCTCCGGGCTCAGACGGTCAAAGCGTTCAAACGCAAGGGAAAGATCATCCGGGCTCAAGGTGCGATTGGCGGCAAACATAAGCAGCAGCTGCTTGGTGGTGATCCAGGAACAGCCAGCGGCGCGTGCCAGCAGCAGCACCATCTCATCGCCCTCATCGAGCAAGGCGCGCTCCACCAGATCGACCGGAAAGCGCCCGAGCTTAGCGAGCGCAACCACGGTCTTATCGAACTCCTGCGCCTGCGCGGGCGCATGGACATTGCCTTCAGTGATGGTGTGAGCGGAAAAGCGCCGCTTGGCGTCGCGGGCGGCAACGGCGTATTCCTGCGAAACCGCGCGCGCTTCGTGCTGCATCGTGCTGGCGATGCCGTCGACCGCATCGCGGACCGCGGCAGCGGCTTGCGGATTGGCGGCTTCCAACTTGGCGCGCACTGACGCCGAGGCATTCTCCAGAAGCTTGAGGAAATATTGCCGGGGAATATCGCTGCGCTGGCCAATGGTCAGCGTCAGCTTGCGGTCATAGCGCGCGCGCGCAGTGAGCTTGCCGTAGCCGGCCAGCGAAAAGCGCGCCCCTTTGTTGCCGGCGACCGTGCGTACCACGCGCTTGTTGCCGCGCTCCACCAGCACATCGGTAACGGATTCGCTCAATTTCAGACGCTGGGCAATGGCCTGGAGATGCTTCTGGCTCTTGGTTGTTGCATTTTCAACGAGTTCGGCATCGCTGAGCTGCAGCGAATTGATCAGCACGGGAGCGGCCACCTCGATCGCATTATCAAAAGCAAGTGCCCGAATGAGGTTGGGCGGCGCGTTATCCATGCTCGCCATGCGACTGGCAAGCTTTGCGCGTGCCTTGACTTCGATCTCGGCTGAAAGCTGCTGCAGCACATCGTCAAACAGTGCGATCTGCTGGCTGGAATAGCCGTGGGAGCCGGCAATGAATAAATCTGTGACGCGTTGAAGCACGCGCAGGCGGTGCTGAGCGTTGCCGCTGGTCACGGAATTGATCAGCTCGTCGATGAGCGAGTGGCTGACTTCAGGCACGATATTCTCCGGGGCACGGGTGGTGGCAGGCGCGGTCATGTGCGATCTCGATTGCGATGAATCCGATCCAAATTGGCCCCCAAATTGGCGCTCTGTCGGCCTTGCGGCCGTAAATCGAGGGCGTTTAAAACACTATCCGCAAAAAGCGAAAATTCGCTCGATATCTTGTGCGCAAATTGCCAAAAATCTTACGGAAATTCGCAACCTGCCGTTATGCAAATGCCGGTGGAAACGTTTTATTAACTCGATTAAAGTTGCTGGCGGCCGGGGAATTGCACGCTTGCGCCGCGGCAACGGCATCGCGTGGAACCCCAAAACTGTGCAGCGGCATCGAATCTGACCAGAAGTCGGCGTCAGATCATCGGATACGACATCGGGCACATCTGTTCGGCCGTACGGCCGAGTGTGTCCCAGCTCTGCCAGTTGGTCCAGGTCCGCTCGCCGAGGCGCTGCGCGGCGGCGAGCAACTGCGCATCGTCAATGCCTTCAATGACGCGGTCGCGCATGCAAATCTTGCCACCGACGATCACGGTCTTCACGTCGTCACCGATGCCGCATTCGACCAGGCTGTGAATGGGGTCGCGCACCGGCGCGTGGCGGATGCTGCGCTGATCGATGAGGATGATGTCGGCCTTGGCGCCGGGTGCGAGGCGACCGAGGTCGCCGCGATCCAACGACCGGGCGCCGGCGAGCGTAGCGGCATTGAAGACCTCGCCGGCGCTCGCCGCGCTCAGGTCGTGCTCAAGCACCTTGGCGAAATAGGATGCGGTCCGCATCTGCATGATCATGTCGCGCGGGTAGGTATCGCTGCCAAGCGCGATGTTGACGCCGGCCTTGCGATACTTGCTCCAGGTGTCCAGGAAGCGCGCGCGCCGCACCAGATTGCAGGGACAGTGCGAAATGGTCGAGCCGTGTGCTCCCATCAGATCGATGTCGTGGCCGCCGCTGTAGGCGAGGCGGCGATGTTCGGCGACGAAGTTGCCGTGGCCGATATTGAGCATCGCGCCGAGATCGAGCAGGCCGACGTAGTCGAGCAGCTCGATCGGCGTCTTCTGATGCTCGCGCAGGATGTCGTAGAACTCGTGCACGCTGTAGGCGGCGTGAATGCAGACCGGAAACTTGTTCGCGCGCGCGATGTCCGCGGTCTTCTGCAGTTGCTCGACCGAGCATGTTTCCACGCGCTTGGGCGCGAGGATCGCCCTGACCCGTCCACCGGACACGCCATCGACACGCTCGGAGAACGCGACCGATTCCTCGAATACCTTGGCGCCCTGCACGTCATCGATTACGCGGGTCAGTCGACCGCCCGGGCCGCCGACCCAGCCGCCGAGGTCGTAGCCGGCGCCGAGATAGGCCCGGTTCCCGATGCGATCGACCGCTTTCGCCAACGCCTCCTGCATGTGCACCGGCGCGCCCATCTCGACAAAGGTGGTAACGCCGTTGCGGATCAGTTCGACCGTGGTGAACAGCGCCCACGGATCGCCAGCATAGATCTTTTTGTCCTCATCCGAGAAGAAGCGTGCATCGCCCCCGACCGTGGTGCCTTCGCGCGCGACGTCGAACTCCAGGAACGGCTGGCCGAAATAATCCGGCCGGCCGACGTCCGTGATCATCCGCTTCTGCGCCTGGTAGCCGGCGTGCACGTGGGTATCGATGAAGCCCGGCGCGACCAGCATACCGCCAGCGTCGATCTCGTCGTTTACCTCGCCAGAAAATTCGCGACCGACGAAAACGATGGTATCGCCCTCGTAAACAACTTCGCCGTTACGAATCAGATTGTGGTGGCTATTGTCATGGCCGACGACCCAGCCGCCTTTGACGCGCGTCCTCATCGCGACAATCAGTTCACTTTGATGCCGGCGGTCTTGACGATCTCCATGTTGATCCGGACTTCGTCGGCCAACAGCTTGTCAAACTCCGCCGACGTCATTGGCATTGGATCGGCACCGAGCGTCTTGATCTTCGATTTCACGTCAGGGAGTTGAAGCGCTTTGTCGGTCTCGCGGTAAAGGATCTCAATGATGGCCCGCGGTGTCCCCTTCGGCACCATCACGCCGGTCCAGAAAGTGTAATCGGAATTGGGATACCCCGCCTCCGTCGTGGTAGGCACGTCAGGTAAGGCGGTTGCGCGCGCGATGCTGCTGACAGCCAGCGCCTTCAGCTTGCCGTCCTGCAACAGCCCCATCGCGGGCAGGAGCGTGCTGAAGGAAAAGTCGATCCGCCCGGCGAGCACTTCGGTGAGCGCCTCCGGCGAACCCTTGAACGGCACATGCACGGCTTGGAAGCCTGCGCTCAGCATGAAACGCTCGGCGTTGAGGTGGGTAGCGTTGCCGACGCCGCCCGAGCCGTAGTTCAACGACTTGGCTTTAGCCGCCGCGACGAAATCGCCAATGTTTTTGTAGCCTTTGTTCGCGGACACGAAGAGAACCGTTGGCAGGTTCGCGAGCGGGATGACGGCTGCGAAATCGCCGACAGCGTCATATGACAGTCTGGCGAATAACGCCGGCGCGACCGTGTGCGACGAGGAATTGACTAAGATTGTGTAGCCGTCAGGATCGGCCTTGGCGGCCGCCGCGGCGCCGATCGTTCCACCCGCGCCCAGCCGGTTCTCAATCACGAACGCCTGTCCGAGCTGTGTAGACACTTTATCGAATACCGTACGGGCGACGACATCGACAGCACCGCCGGCCGGGAACGGCACGATGACCCGAACCGGTTTGGTGGGCCAGTTCTGCGCGAATGCGGCGCCGTGCGACAGCACCAACACTGCAAAGGCGGCGCGCAATATGCGTATTGACATTGGGCGTCCCCACCGAGTTTGGGCTTGGGTTCCCCAGATAGCGCCAAAACTGTATGAATTGTAGAAGTTATCCAGCTTGTGTCAACGGCGGCGCGACAATTCTGACGCTTATGATGAGGTGATTTCACCGGTGTGTGTTGCAAAATCGCGTGCTTACTTTTGGAATTCGATGCGTTTGTCGGGCCGCTCCAGATCAACATGCAGCGCTTCGCACAGGCGGTTTGAGTAGTTCCACATGCCGCAGAACACCGTGAGCTCGACGATCTGCTTTTCGTTAAAATGTTTCTTCATCGCAGCAAACGCGACCTCGTCGTCGCGCGCGGTCAACTTGGTAACCGCTTCCGCCCAGTGCACAGCCGCCTTCTGCCGCTCGTCGAGATGCGGCGAATTCATGTAATCGTTACTTTGCGCAGTGGCAATCTGCGCCTCCGTGAGCCCGATCTTTTTACCCAGCGGCACGTTATGCGACATGCAATAGGCGCTGGCGTTGAGCGCCGACGTCTTGATGATCACGAGTTGCTGAATTTTCACTAGTGTGGTGGTACAGAAGTTCCCTTCATCCCCGCCTCTTAAGTCCGTCAAGGGAACTTCTGAACCAAAACCACACTAGAATCTATACATTGCTGGTGTCCCTTTGAATCCGAAGTTCGCTAACGCGGGTGCTGTAAATTCAAGCGAACTTCGGAATCGGGACCCTAGTCTGGATCGGACTTCACGTTCTTGAGCCGGATGCTCTCGTTCGGCAGCATCCAGCCGGCGAGCGCGGCCGGCTGGTGGGCGAGCACCTGCGAGAAGTTGCTCACCCGGCCCCATTGCTTGCGCACGCCATCGTAAACCTTGCGGACTTCCTCGTCCGCCGTGTCTGGCGGGATCATTCGCACACGCGCCAAGGGAACCCCCGATCGTTCGACGGCCAAATCTTGAATAAGATCGGACAAAGGAATACCGGACTTCGCCATCCCCCTATCGCGAAGCCGGAAAACTTGCCGAGGCGCGTAACGAAGGGATCACGAAGGCGCTCAAGGCGGAACTCGCCAAATATCTGCGCTCCAACGGCGTGATGATGGATTCCAGTTCCTGGAAAGTGACCGCCAGAAATCCGGGATCGTGACTGCAGGCGAGTAATAAATCGAGCGGACGGCAAGCAGGGGCTTGAAAGTTCCGCGTGCTTGAATCGGAGCGGCAGTTGTTGACTGTTATGTCGACGCCAACATTTCTCGCAGCGCCGAGGTCATCTGCTGCATAACATTGAATTCTTGCTGCGCGTCCAAGTCCGGGTTGCCGCTCTGAGGAGTCGTCGGAGTTGAAACGACTTGCCCGTCCTCGCGCTTTTTGGCGTTCGTGACGCGCCGGATCAGCTCATTCATGGCATCGCGCGTGTCACGCATGGTTTTCTTGAAGCCGGCCTCGGTCCCGGAGGATGGGGCAAACTGCTTGAAGATTGTTCCCAGCAGACCATTCATCCCCTCGGCGCCTCGGTCATTGATTTGCGCGACACATCCCGAAGCGCTCCAACCGTCCGCGCCATCAAGCTTGAATGCGTTATCGAAGTTCGAATCCGCGGTAAACTTGCCGTAGTGATTGATAACCTGATTACGGTCGCACCCATTCTCGCGGCTAGCCATTTCGCTTCCCAGATAGATTTCCTTCGGGAAGCGCCGATCGATTATGTCTTTATCGAACGCGTACCGCGTATTGGCCGTGATGGGCGGCGCCGGCGAAGTGCCCGTGCTGGACTGACCTGTTGAGCTTGTCGGAATGGTCGCCGGTGCCGCGGTCAGCGAACCGGCGCGCAGAGCGAAATAGCTCTCGCTGTCGCCGATGATTTTCAGAATGTAGGCCCGCGCGAGAAGCGGCGAAGAGCGGCCAACTCTGAGGCGGTCTCTGACGAATTGAAAAGTCACATATCCACGCGTGGCGGCATAGAACGCGTCCGGGCCCCACTCGCTAAGTTTGATGCTCGCATCCAACAAATCTTCCGTGAGCGATATCAAATTGTTGACAACCGCGGTGCCGCCCGGAGAGCTCCTGATTCTGTTGATATCGAAATCTCCGCCCCCTTTGAACATTTCAGTGAGGATGTCGGATATCCTGGCATTATGAATCGCGATCTTGGTGCCGAATTCGGATTTTTTTGCCGGCGTAATTCCGCGTCTTTTATCGTGTTCGATCGTATCGTCGGTCTTTTTGCGGATATCCAAAACCGTGGTGACCGGCGTATACATGGCGTTGAGTAGTGCGAGCGACTCGTTGAGTTCGGATTTTGAATTGCGTCTGCGCTCCGCACTGAACGGAACGCCGCGCAGGCTTGCGATTCGATCGAGCGCCTCGATCAATGCTCTGGTGGCGTCGTAGTGGGGAGTCCCTCGCCATTGCTCGATCCTGCCGATAATTTTTCTTCCCGCATCCGGCAGCGGATTGATGGCGGCCTTCTGCGGCGTCTGCGCACTTGCGAAATTGATGAAGCTCGATCCGGCCAGCAAGCCGGCCGGCAGCATGCTGAGCGCTGTGCGACGCGTAATCATTGAACGACTCCCTCGTAAATCAAACTCTTGTTAGCAATTTTAACGGATTTATAAACGCTGCCAAGTGGTCGTGCGGTATGCCGCAATACAATGACAGCGCCAGTATGAACGCAGCATGAAAATTGTGTGCCAATCCGGGGCATCAATGCAGCCGAAATTTTGCAATGCCTGATACGCGCGCCCCGCTGAGCGATCCGGCGCTGCCGGATCAGGGGCGATCAAGGAGTGGCGGCAAATAGTCTAGCGCCGAATGCGGCGGCAAAGCGGCCGGTGGATTTAAGCCCTGATATCAACCAGCAATCCGGTACCCGGCGGCTTGGCCGCAGGTGTGGGCGCGCGCACCGCATCCTGGCCTGGCTATTTCAGCGCCAGCGCGACCGGTCCGGCAACCGGATCGGTGACGCCGAGACCGCCGCCCAAGTCCTCCAGCATGTGCCGGAACGAATCCAGGGTCTTGCTCATGTTCGGCCGCGCCTTGGCAAGCGCGTCCATGTCATCCCATTCGGCGATGATGCAATAGCCGCGCTCACCGGTCTTGATGATGTTGACGTGGCGCAAGCCCGGCCAGTCGGCGTGAATTTTCCGGTGCGCGTCGAGGAAGGCTTGATCCTGCCCGGGCTTGACCTTAAAGCGCACGGCGTTGAACGCGGTCATCGGCGGCTCCCATTGCATGTTGCGACGCCGATGATGCGCGCGCGGGAAGGGCGGAAGCAAGCGCATTGCGCATCGGCAGACCCTCTTCCCCTCTCCCCTTGCGGGAGAGGGTGCCGCGGCCGGAGCGAATGCGAGGCCGCGGCGGGTGAGGGGTATAGGAAGCGCGCAATGCGCACGCATTTGGATTATATTTCGGCAATGTCCAACACCGTCGTCAAGCCGCGCACCAAGCTGCGCACCAAAACCCAGCGCCCGCCGCTCTATAAGGTCATTTTGCTCAACGACGATTTCACGCCGCGCGAATTCGTCGTCCAGGTGCTGAAAATAGTCTTCCGCATGAATGCGGAGCACGCCTACCAGGTGATGATGACGGCGCACCGGCGCGGCGCCTGCGTGATCGCGGTCTATACCCGCGACGTCGCCGAGACCAAGGCCAAGGAAGCCACCGAATTGGGCAAGAGCAAGGGCTATCCGCTGTTCTTCACCACCGAGCCGGAGGAGTAGGCGAGACGCTAAACGGTGCCGCGTACTCTTTTTTCCCTCTCCCCTTGCGGGAGAGGGTGGCTTGCGCAGAGCGATAGCGAAGCGCGAGCCGGGTGAGGGGTTCTGGCCTATCGAGAATCCAAGACCCCTCACCCGCCACGGCCTCGCATTCGCTCCGGCCGTGGCACCCTCTCCCGCAAGGGGAGAGGGAAGCGCGCAAGCCGACCGCAGCTGGATTATACTTCGGCTCACGCTCAACTCATCCAACGAGTCTAAAATGCCAAAGTTCATGATCACCATTCTGGCTTTGTGGGTTGTTCTGCTTCATGCCTCCGGTGCGGCAAATGCTTTAAGCTGTGCGCCGCGAAAGCTGGACGAGGGCGTGATAAACAGCTCGGTCGCTATTTTTGAGGGGGTGGCCGGGAAAAAGCACAGCCTGACATGGCAACAAAGAATTGCGGTCTGGCTGAGCAATCTAACAACCCAAGGCGGCGATTTAAATAATTTGAGCGTTTATGATTTTGCCGTGACCAAGAGCTGGAAAGGCGCAGCGCAAGGGCGCACCGTTACGATTCTGTTCAATACTTACTGGGGCGACAACTATCTGCCGGGCGGGGAGTTTTTGATTGTCAGTCCGCGGCAGGTCGGCGATATGTTCTGGACGCCGCTGTGTGGCGCTAGCATCGATCTGGCATGGGCCAGAAAAAACCGCGATATCGCAACGCTGGAAAAAGTCATCGGCCTTGGTCACCACATAAAAATATTGGAGAACGCCCGTTCCTGTGCAAGCGCGAATGATTGCACGGTCATACCGACGCATTGCGGGGGGTGCGATTGCGGAACGCCTGTCGCCGTGACGGCAGCAGCAAGACTTAAAGATGAATTCGTTAAATTCTGCGCCATACCCCGTGTAACGGAACGCTGTGAGATCGATTGCAAAACATACCTGCCTTCATGTCATGAGGGTCTGTGTAAGTAGGAGGGTGGGAAAAACGACCTGTCCGCCGTAGCGTCAGCGAAGGCGGAAGCGAAACCCACCGTCAATCCGAAATCAGTGATGGATTTCGCGATGCTCAACCGATCCTACGCGGACTACCGTCAGGCCGGATTGAAGGAAACTCGGTGAACACGATGGCAAGCTACGTCGCATTGCTGCACAAGGACGAAGGGACGAGCTACGGCGTGAGCTTTCCCGATGTACCCGGCTGCATTTCGGCCGGCGACACGTTCGAGCAGGCGGTGGCGAATGCCGCCGAAGCGCTCGCCGGACACTTCGCGCTAATGCAATCCGACAGCGAGGCGATCCCGGCGCCGCGCCGATACGAGGAACTCAAGCGCGATCCTGATTTCGTTGCGGACAGCGCCGACGCCATCGTGACAATGGTGACGCCGCGCCCGGCGATGGCGGCGGCGGAGTAGCGGGATGTAGGGTGGGCATGCGAAGCATGCCCACCAATACGCGTGTACCCCAGCGCGCTATGCCATTGCGTAATGGAAGACGTGGGCATGCTGCGCATGCCCACCCTACGCTCGCTTCGCTGCGCAGCGGGCGGATCGGCGTCTTTGCCATTTTCATCTTCGCCATGTGATGGTCTCCGGATCGATGCGGTCGTAACACGTAGCCCGCTTTATGTCGCAATGCGCGAAGCGAAATGTTCTTCCCCTCTCCCCTTGCGGGAGAGGGTGCATAGCGAATGCCAACTGGCATTCGCGTTCTTTACGTTTGACGCCCGGCGCAAGCGCCGGGCTATGCGGAGGCGAAGCCGAGCGAGGGCGGGTGAGGGGTTCTAGACTATCGAGAGTCCGCAACCCCTCACCCGGCTCGTGCTCGCTTCGCATCGCAGTCAAGCTTGCGCAGACTGCGTAAACTTGTCTGCGCACTCGCCACCCTCTCCCGCAAGGGGTGAGGGAAGCGCGATTGCGGCGCGCTATGGCGAAACCCACCAGTTTGTAGCCCGGATAAGCGAAGCGCAATCCGGGTGAGCTGCACCGCGCGGAACTATTGATCCCGGATGTCGCTGCGCTCATCCGGGCTACGCCTGCTACAGCTCTGTTCGGGCGGTGACTGGCGGAATACGCTTCGCTATTCCGCCCTACAGCCCTCAGGCAGCGTGTTCCGGCTGTCGCGTCATATCGCCGTGGCCAGCCAGCAATCCGGCGACGGAAATATCCTCATCGATTTCCTCCCAATGGAGGCCGACGCGGCTCAGTTCGACACGCCCGCGCTGCTCCGGCGTCGCGCGCAACAGGCGCGGAAACCAGGCCAGCGGCACGCCGAGCGTGCGGCCGTCGGTCAGATCGAGCCACATGGTGTGCTCGTCAAAGCGGACGGCCGTTGCCGAAATGCTCATGCCATGCCCTTAAGATGCGGTCGCGATTTTCCGCGACGACCCGCAGAATAGCCGAAAGCTCCCGCGAATTAAAGCCGTAGCTGTCCGCGATGGACACCTCTGGCTCGATCCAAATCTTGGCGTCGCGGCTGCCGCCCTTCACATGCACATGTGGCGCTTCACGCGGGAGGCCCTCGTTCGAAAAAAAGTAGTAGCGCAGCCCACTCTCGCGGAAGATGACAGGCATTTCGCTGTCCTGAGTGAGTTGCGCTTACGCCCTCACGAGCACCCCGTCGTCCCGCCACACGTATCGCACTTCATGCAGGTGCCGTTGCGCAAGAGCGTGAAGTTCCCGCACTCGCCGCAGGCTTCGCCTTCGTAGCCTTTGGCGCGCGCTTCCGCGCGTCGCTCGGAAGCCGCGGTCTTGGCGTGCGCGCGCGCGTCGGTCCAGGCGAGATGTTCCAGCGCCTGCGCCGGAGAGAGTTTTTGCTCGGGCTCCGCTTTGAGTGCGGTCGCGCCTGCCACTTCCGCGCGCGGGCCGCCCGCGTGCAGCGCCGTGACATTGCCGGAGCCGCTCACCCCACCCCGGCCGGCTTCGCCGGCCGACCCTCCCCCTCCAGGGGAGGGTGAAGAGCCGCCGCTCACCACCGCCAGTTTGTCGGTGCGCGAGCGCGTCAAACCCTTGGAGACATATTTCGACGGCGCGCCGCCCCCGCCGCCCGTGGGCTTGCCTTCCTCGACGCCCTTGCCGAGCGCATCGAAGCCGCCATCGCTCGGGTCCACATGGGCGAGATCGAAGCGCGACATGTAGGAGATCGCCAATTCCCGGAACACGTAGTCGAGAATGGAAGTGGCGTATTTGATCGAGTCGTTGCCCTGCACCGGCCCCTGCGGCTCAAAGCGCGTAAACGTGAAGGCATCGACATATTCGTCGAGCGGCACGCCGTATTGCAGCCCGAGCGAGATGGCGATGGCGAAATTGTTGAGCAGCGAGCGCAGCGCCGCGCCCTCCTTGTGCATGTCGATGAAGATTTCGCCCAGGCGCCCGTCCTCGTATTCGCCGGTGCGCAAATACACCTTGTGTCCGCCGACCACGGCCTTCTGCGTATAGCCCTTGCGCCGCTCGGGCAGCCGCTCGCGCTCGCGCAGCACCGTGATGCGCTCGACGATCTTCTCTACGATGCGCTCGGCAGTGGCAGCCGCGCGCGCAGCCGCGGGCTTTTCAAGGAAGGCTTCCAGCGCGCCGTCGTCGTCGTCCTCGTCGGCGATGAGCTGGCTTTGGAGCGGCTGCGACAGCTTTGAGCCGTCGCGGTAGAGCGCGTTGGCCTTGAGCCCGAGCTTCCAGGAGAGCAGATACGCCGCCTTGCAATCCTCCACCGTGGCGTCGTTCGGCATGTTGATGGTTTTGGAGATCGCGCCGGTAATGAACGGCTGTGCCGCCGCCATCATGCGGATGTGGCTCTCCACCGACAAATAGCGCTTGCCGGTGCGCCCGCACGGATTGGCGCAATCGAACACCGCATAGTGCTCAGGTTTAAGATGCGGCGCGCCTTCGATGGTCATGGCGCCGCAGACATGGATGTTCGCGGCCTCGATTTCGCGCTTGGTAAAGCCCATATGCGCCAACAGGTCGAAGGAGGGCGAGGCGATCGTCTCGGCTGGAACGTCGAGCTGGTCGCGCAACAATTCCTCGCCCAGCGTCCACTTGTTGAACGCGAACTTGATGTCGAACGCGGTCGGCAGCGCCTTCTCGACCTTCTCGATCGCCTCCGGCGTAAAACCCTTGGCTTTGAGCGTGGTGTGGTTGATGGCGGGCGCCTGCGCCAGCCCGCCGTGGCCGACCGCATAGGCCTCGATCTCGGCGATCTCGCTTTCGCGATAGCCCAGCGTGCGCAGCGCCG
Source organism: uncultured Hyphomicrobiales bacterium (assembly GCA_964575715.1). Lineage (GTDB taxonomy): Bacteria > Pseudomonadota > Alphaproteobacteria > Rhizobiales > Xanthobacteraceae > PNAI01. The sequence goes on from CAZNSG010000237.1 coordinate 29,822, forward strand.
CCGGCACCGCGCGGTTGATGATCTTGAAATAGCCGCCGCCGGCGAGCTTCTTGAATTTCACCAGCGCAAAATCGGGCTCGATGCCGGTGGTATCGCAGTCCATCACGAGACCGATGGTGCCGGTGGGCGCGATCACGCTGACTTGCGCGTTGCGATAGCCGTACTCCTCGCCGAGCGCGAGCGCGCGATCCCACGCGCGTTTGGCGTGCTCGATCAGCTTCTTGCCGTTGTCGCCCAAAATCTGGCAGGCGGCATGGTCGAGCCGCACCGGCGGTGTTGCGACTTTCTCATAGCCGGTCTTCTCGCCATAGGCCGCGCGCCGGTGATTGCGCATCACGCGCAGCATGTGCTCGCGGTTTTTCTTATATCCCGGGAACGCGCCGCGCTCCTTGGCCATCTCGGCCGAGGTGGCGTAGGACACGCCGGTCATGATCGCGGTGAGCGCGCCGCAGAGCGCGCGGCTCGACTCGCTGTCATACGGGATGCCGGACGACATCAACAGGCCGCCGAGATTGGCATAGCCCAGGCCCAGCGTGCGGTACTCGTAGGAGAGCAGCGCGATCTGCTTTGACGGGAACTGCGCCATCAGCACGGAAATTTCCAGCACCACGGTCCACAGCCGCACCGTGTGCTCATAGCCCTCGATGTCGAAGCTCAACCCCGTCATTCCGGGGCCGGCCGAAGGCCGGAACCCGGAATCCAGAAGCGATTCCGAACCGTGCGTCTGGATTCCGGATCGCCGCTTCGCGGCGTCCGGAATGACATCGGAGGGGGTGAGGAATGTCAGCAGATTGAGCGAAGCCAGATTGCACGCGGTATCGTCGAGGAACATGTATTCCGAGCACGGATTGGAAGCGCGGATCGGCCCCGAGGCGGGACAGGTGTGCCAGTCGTTGACCGTGGTGTGGAACTGCAGGCCGGGATCGGCGCAGGCCCACGCGGCATAGCCGATCTTCTCCCACAGATCGCGCGCCTTCTTGGTCTCGGCGACCTTGGAGGGCTTGGTGCGCCAGGTCAGATCCCAATCGCCGTCGGCCTCGACCGCTTTGAGGAATTCGTCGGTCACCCGCACCGAGTTATTCGAATTTTGCCCGGAAACGGACAGATAGGCTTCCGAATCCCAGTCGGTGTCGTAGATCGGGAAATCGATGTCAATGTAGCCCTGCTTGGCGAACTGGATCACGCGCTGGATGTAATTGTCGGCGACGTGATTCTTGCGCGCCGCCTTGATCTCGCGCTTGAGCGCGGGGTTCTTGTCGGGCGAGAAGCAGTCGTCGCCCGAGCCTTCGCAGTTCACGCAGGCCTTCAGAATCGCCCGCAGGTGCTTCTGGTTGATTTTTGAGCCGGTAACCAGCGCCGCGACCTTCTGCTCTTCCTTCACCTTCCAGTCGATGAACTCCTCGATGTCGGGATGGTCGGTGTCGACGATCACCATCTTGGCCGCGCGCCGCGTGGTGCCGCCGGACTTGATCGCGCCGGCCGCGCGGTCGCCGATCTTGAGAAAGCTCATCAGGCCGGACGATTTTCCGCCGCCCGCGAGCTTTTCACCTGAGCCGCGCAAGCGCGAGAAATTCGTGCCGGTGCCCGAGCCGTATTTGAACAGCCGCGCCTCGCGCACCCACAGGTCCATGATCCCGCCCTCGTTGACGAGGTCGTCCTTGATCGACTGGATGAAGCACGCGTGCGGCTGCGGGTGTTCGTAGGCCGATTTCGACTTGGTGAGCTTGCCGGTCTTAAAATCGACGTAGAGATGCCGCTGGCTCGGCCCATCGATGCCATAGGCCCAGTGCAGGCCGGTGTTGAACCACTGCGGCGAATTCGGCGCCGACATTTGCATCGCCAGCATGTAGCAATGCTCGTCGAAGAACGCCTGCGCGTCCGCCTCGGCATCGAAATAGCCGCCCTTCCAGCCCCAATAGGTCCAGGTGCCGGCCAGCCGGTCGAACACTTGCTTGGCGGAATGCTCGCCGATGTTGCGCTCGTTCTCCGGCAGCTCGGCCAAGGCCTTCTCGTCCGGCACCGAGCGCCACAGCCAGGAGGGGACGGTCTCCTCTTCGACTCGTCGCAGCCGCGCCGGCACGCCCGCCTTGCGGAAATATTTCTGCGCCAGCACGTCGCACGCCACCTGCGACCAGAATTCCGGCACCTCCACATTGTCGGCGTGGAACACCACCGAGCCGTCCGGATTGCGGATTTCGCTCGCGATCGACATGAACACGATGCCCGCATAGGGGGACTGGCCGTCCTTGGTGTAGCGCCGTACGATTTTCATTCTTGCCCCATTTCCCCGGCGTTACCGTTTGCCCAAGTTGCCTGGGCTGAAGTGCGCCGACATTTCATTCCTCGGCCGGCCTTGAGCGCAAGGCCTTCCGCCCGGTTCGTTGCTTCGACGTATCCCTGTTACTTAGGCCCGAAGCCGTGTTTTGGCACCGGCTGACACGCAAGCGGTTGGTCCGCTTTTGGCGACAGAAACCCCTGACCCGCCAGGACAAAAATCCTGCCGAGAGTCATGTCGCGGACTGCATTGGATTGCTCGACCGGGACCTGAAACAAACCCGCACCGGGCAGAAGGAAGGCTATGACAAACGCGGCGCATACGTCAAGAACTAGTCGCTAAATCTAAACCAAGCACTAAATGTTGTGGTTAATCGTGCGACCCGCAAGCGACTCACTGAACGCCCGAAGTATCGGACAGATCGAATAGATTCGGGAAGCAGGAACCGCTGTGTGATGCGTGGACAAGTGTGAAATTATTTTTCACGGACCCGGCCAAAACGAAAGAGGTAATAAAATACCGTTTTTCGCGAGGCCAGCGATCGGCATCAAACCAGATAAAATCTGCATTCTTGTTTTTGCCGCTCGTGACGCCGCGCGTCTGCTCACAGCCCGCGCATGCCGGACCGGACTCGATTCTTAAAGGCGCTCCAGGCGCTTAGTGCCTAAACGAAATCTGCCATATTTTTTAATTTGGCGTCGTCCTCACGCATGTAGATTTTTGTTCGTGCGATCAAGTCAGACTTTTCCTGGACTTCGGGGCAGGGCGCTGGCAAGAACGCACCAACGGACTAACGTCGGCGCGATTTGCCCTCAACATCGCCAAGAAAATTGCCGAGACGAATGCCAAGAAGATCGCCATGAAAATTTTTCTGCTGCGCTTCTTCACCTGGTGGAACGGCCAGACCTTCGGCACCCAGCTCTGGACTTGGCTTTACGGCGAGCCGGTCGGGCAGGACGAGTTCGGCAACCGCTACTACCGCACCCGCGGCGGCAAGATCGATGCCGTCCTGGGCATGGAGCGTCGCTGGGTGGTCTATAACGGGGTCGCCGAAGCTTCGATGGTGCCGCCGTCCTGGCACGGGTGGCTGCACCACACCGTGGATACGCCGCCGAGCGCTGAAAGCTATCAGCCATGGCCTTGGCAAAAGCCGCACCGGCCGAACTTGACCGGCACGCCGGCTGCGCATCGGCCGTCCGGCTCGACGCTCACCCAAGGCCGCCGTCCAAAGGCCACCGGCGATTACAAGGCCTGGAAACCAGGCCGCTGACGGCACCCGGGATGGCTGCAAAGCGCCACCACTACCGTGCGGCATTGCAATGGTCTGACCCGGCCGGCACCAACAAGGCATCGACCCATTCCCGCAACCACTTTGTCAAAATAACCGGCAAGCCCGACCTCTTGCTCTCGGCCGATCCGGGTTTTCGCGGCGATCCAGCGCGCCACAATCCGGAAGATCTGCTGCTCGTCTCGATCTCCTCCTGCCACATGCTGTGGTACCTTGGATTATGCGCACGCGCCGGCATCGTGGTGACACGCTATGCCGACGAAGCAGAAGGAACGATGGTGGAGGAAGCGGCGACCGGCGGCCGCTTCGAACGTGTAGTGCTGCATCCGCGCGTCGCGATCACCGCTGGCGATCCAGTCAAGGCGCGCGATTTGCATCGTGAGGCGCACCGCATGTGCTTTGTTGCCAACTCGGTCAATTTTCCGGTCGAATGCGATCCGACGATTGAGCTCGCTCGCTAAATCGCATCGCGTCTATATTGCCATGCGCTCGTTGGTGAGCCTGATGGTTTTGGTCGGATCGCAGCTATGAATCCCGCTACGCCGCCGCCCTCACGTCTCAAGGACATCCCGCGCGGCATCTGGGCGCTCGGTCTGGTCAGCATGTTCATGGATATCTCTTCGGAGATGATCCATGCGCTATTGCCGATTTATCTTGTTACGGTGCTTGGCGCATCGATGGTTACGGTCGGCTTCATCGAAGGCGTCGCCGAGGCTACCGCAATGCTAGTCAAGATATTTTCAGGCGCGCTGAGCGACTGGCTCGGCCGGCGCAAGCTGCTTGCGGTGATCGGCTATGGCCTTGCTGCTTTCACCAAACCGGTTTTCCCCTTGGCGACGGGAATCGGATGGATTGTCACCGCGCGTTTTGTTGACCGCATCGGTAAGGGCATCCGCGGCGCCCCGCGCGATGCACTGATTGCCGATATCGCGCCGGCACAATTGCGCGGAGCGGCATTTGGGCTGCGCCAGACGCTCGATACGATCGGGGCATTCCTCGGACCGCTCCTGGCCATCGGCCTGATGGTGTTGACCGTGAACAACTTCACTTTCGTATTTTGGATTGCGGTCATTCCGGCCTTCATTTCGCTCGCACTCATCGTATTCGTGGTCAAAGAGCCGGCACGCCACGTCGCGGCGGGGAAGGGCGAAGCGGGCCTGCGATTTGCAGATGCGAAGCGTCTGTCATTCGACTTTTGGCTGGTTGTCGCAATAGCGAGCGTGCTTGGGCTTGCCCGCTTTAGTGAAGCCTTCCTCGTGCTTCGAGCACAGAACGTCGGCATGCCGATTGCGCTTGTGCCGGTGGTTCTGGTGATCATGAATATTGTCTATGCGCTTGCGGCCTATCCGGCCGGCGCCGCGTCGGATCGAGTTGGCCGGCGCGGCATGCTCGTGATCGGGACCGCAATGCTATTTGTCGCGGACATCATTTTCGCCTTTGCAAGCGACATGGTGCTGGTGCTTGTCGCGGTGGTTTTTTGGGGCCTGCACATGGGTCTGACACAAGCAGCGCTGGCAGCACTTATTGCCGACACCGCGCCTGACGATATGCGCGGCACGGCGTTCGGCCTGTTCAATCTCGCTGGCGGTCTAGCGTTGCTCCTCGCCAGCATCTTAGCTGGCGCGCTTTGGGACCTTTGGGGCCCGGCGGCAACATTTCTTGCAGGCGCAGGAATTACCGCGTTGGCGCTGTTGTGCGTCACGGTGTTGCCGCCTCGCCTCGGAACACGGCAAGCTTGATACAGTTGCCCTTTCCCCGCCGCATTCCCGGCGTTAATCCACCTTCCGGTGTGACGCGGCATCGTGCACCGCCATTGAGGCGCGGAGTATAGTTCGTTTGATGATCCGATTCCCTGCCACGTTCCTAGCGCTGATTACCATCGCACTGCTCGCCCCGGCCTCGGTCGCGCAGTTCGGACCCATATTTGGCAATGAGCCGCCACCGCGACCGCCCGCCAGTGTACCCAGCCGCCCGGATTTGCCGCCCCCGCAGGCGATCCCGCCGGGAGCGCCGCCCAGTCGGGTCAGCCCGCGCGACGACGTCCGCTCGCAACCACTGCCGCCGCCGCCTGCCGCCAACCAGGCGCCGCCGGGTTCACGCCCGCAGGCGCCGGTCGCCCAGACACCGTCCACGCAGACACCTCAATCGAATGCCGCAGCGCCGGCTCCAAGCGACGAGGCGATTCCCGAACCGCCGACACCAAAGATCGCCAATCCGACCGCGATATTCTCCGGCCTCGATAAAATCACCGGCCGCATCATCACCTTCGACGTCGCGATCGATGAGACCGTCCGTTTCGGCGCGCTCGAGGTCACGCCACGCGTCTGCTATACTCGCCCGCCGACCGAACTGCCCCAGACCGATGGCTTTATCGAGGTCGACGAGGTCACTCTGCAAGGCGAACTGCGGCGCATTTTCACCGGCTGGATGTTCGCGGCTAGCCCAGGGCTCAACGCGGTCGAGCACCCGATCTACGATATCTGGCTTGCCGATTGTAAGGGCGGCGGACCACCGGCCGTCAGCGCCGAAACGCCGCCGGTCGAGCCGGGCCCGCCGCAACGCACCGCGCCGCGTCAGCAGCAGCGCCCCGCAGCGCGCACGCAGGCGCCTCTGCAGGCGCCAGCTTTTCCACCGCCACGTTGATTCTTCATGCGCGGGCGCGCGCGAGCGCCTGCGCGCCCGAGAGCGACGCAGTCGTTAGCGCTGTGATATCGGCTTCGCCCACGAGCGCCGCATCCAGCAGCCTGCTGTATAGCTGTTGCGAGACTTCGATTGCGCCGAAAGTCGTCAAATGATTGGTGACAAATTGCGTATCGAGCAGCTTAAATCCGCCTGTTTTCAACCGCGCAACCAGATGCACCAGCGCCACCTTGGAAGCGTCGCGCGCCCGATGAAACATGCTCTCGCCGAAGAAAGCGCAGCCGAGATTGACGCCATAGAGACCGCCGACAAGTTTCCCGTCCAGATAGCTCTCGACGCTGTGGCAATGGCCGATATTGTGGAGCTTACGGTAGAGCGTACGAATGCGATTGTTGATCCAGGTGCGCGCGCGGCCGGGTCCGGGCTCGGCGCAGCCGTCGAGCACCGCGTCAAAGTCGTGATTGATGCGAATGACGAAGCGCTCGGATCGCACGGTGCGCGCGAGCCGCGTGGGCACGTGGAAACGATCGAGCGGGATGAGGCCGCGCGTCTCCGGCTCGTGCCATTGGAGCCCGGGATCTTCGGCGCTATCCGCCATCGGGAAGATACCGCAGGCATAGGCCTTGAGCAGCACTTCCGGCGTGATCTCGACCAGAGCTGTTTCGCGGTTAGCCACGGCGGGGGAAATCCTCAACGCAAAAAAGATGTTCACAATGTAACTTGCTTTCTCCGGTCTGAGAATGCGCTTGCGGTAAAAGCCGCGGCGCTATTCTGCCATCCCGCCTTTGGCCAGGAACTGTTCGAGCCAGTGGATGTGATAATTGCCGTCGATGATGTCCTGATTGCGCACCAGCGTACGGAACAACGGCAGAGTAGTCTCGATGCCATCGACCACGAATTCATCCAGCGCGCGCTTGAGCCGCGCAATGCATTCGTTTCGCGTCTTGCCGTGCACGATCAGTTTGCCGACAAGCGAGTCATAATAAGGCGGGATGTCGTAGCCTTGATAGACCGCTGAATCGACCCGCACGCCCAAGCCTCCGGGCGGATGATAGGAAAGAATTTTTCCGGGCGACGGCACGAAAGTCGCAGGATTTTCGGCATTGATCCGGCATTCGATGGCGTGGCCATGGAATTTCACGTCCTTCTGCGTCAGCGTGAGATCGCCGCCGGCTGCCGTGCGAATCTGTTCGAGGATGAGATCGATATCGGTGATCATTTCGGTCACCGGATGCTCGACTTGAATGCGGGTGTTCATCTCGATGAAGTAGAATTGCCCGTCCTCGTAAAGGAACTCGACGGTGCCGACGCCGAGATATTTAAGATCGCGCATGGCCTGCGCGACGGTCTCGCCAATCGCTTCGCGCCCCGCAACGTTGAGCGCAGGCGAGGGGCCTTCCTCCCAGACTTTCTGGTGCCGCCGTTGCAGAGAGCAGTCGCGCTCGCCGAGGTGAATGGCATCGCCCTTGCCGTCACCGAGCACCTGGATTTCGATATGGCGCGGCCGCTGCAGGTATTTTTCCAGATAAACCGCGTCGTCACCGAAGGCCGCCTTGGCTTCGGCGCGCGCGGTTGCAAGCGCGCTCGTGAGTTCGTCCTCCGCGAGCGCGACCTTCATGCCGCGCCCGCCGCCGCCGGCTGACGCCTTGATCAGCACCGGAAAGCCGATCGCGCGGGCGGCCGCGAGCGCCTCCTGATCGGTCGCAACCGCCCCGTCCGAGCCCGGCACCACCGGAATGCCGAGTTTCAAGACCGTGCGCTTGGCTTCGATTTTGTCGCCCATCAATCGAATATGCTGCGGCCTTGGGCCGATGAATTGGACGTTATGCTCCTCGAGAATTTCGGCAAAGCGCGCGTTCTCCGAGAGAAATCAG
>CAZNSG010000238.1:0-17588 GCA_964575715.1 uncultured Hyphomicrobiales bacterium
TGCGGGAAATCTGCATGTCCGGTTCGATGAGCGGGATGTGGAAACGGAGCCATGGTGGAACTATTGAGGCACCGCCAGACGAAAGAGGCGGCAACAGATAGGTTCCACCTACAGCCACCGCGTCACATCTCGACTCTACCCAGCTCGGAGTTCAATCCCGTTGGAGATAAACTACGAAATGTCACCCCAGTTGAAGTTGAGGCGGATCGATATGCACATGAAATTGGCGATTGGCGCGGTCTAGGCAATGCTATTGCCATGGACCGAGGTGCTTGCTTGGGAAAGGGCGATTTATCACAGACGGACTATTCGGGATTTCGCTCTCGCAATAGCCCTTCCTGTGCGACCGACGCCACCAGCTTGCCGTCGCTCGCAAAAATCAGTCCGCGGGCGAAGCCGCGGGCGCCATGCAGGTTGGGGCTGTCCTGGGCATAGAGCAGCCATTCATCGGCGCGGAAAGGGCGATGAAACCACAGGGCATGGTCGAGGCTTGCGGCCATCACGGTCTTTTCGAACACCGTGCGGCCGTGGGGCACGAGCGCGGTGTCGAGCAGCATCATGTCGGAAGCGTAGGCCAGCACACAGCGGTGGATCGCGGTGTCATCGGGCAAGCGGCCGGTGGTGCGGATCCAGACGTTGAACTTGGCGTTGTCGGATTTCTTGCCGAGATAGCGTTCGAATTCGACCGGGCGCAATTCGATTGGCCGTTCGCGCTCGTAATAGCGCCGCACCGGATCGGGCATCAGCGGCAAGACGCGCTGCTTGATCTCGTTTTCGCTCGGCAAAGCGTCCGGGCGCGGCACGTCGGGCATTTGAGCTTGGTGCTCGAGACCGGGTTCGTCGGCATGGAAGGAGACCGACATGGCAAAGATCGCGTGGCCATGCTGGCGGGCCAGCACGCGCCGCGTGGCGAAGCTCTTGCCGTCGCGGATGCGGTCGACGTCGTAGATGATGGGCACCTTGGGATCGCCGGGCAGCAGGAAATAGGCGTGCAGCGAATGCGGCGGGCGGGCGGCGACGGTGCGGCAGGCGGCGACCAGCGCCTGGCCGATGACCTGGCCGCCGAACACGCGCTGCCAGCCCACCTGCGGGCTGCGGCCGCGAAACAGGTTCACGTCCAGCGGTTCGAGGTCGAGGACGTTTAAGAGATCTTGGACGGCGGAGGACATGGGGGAGTGATATACTGACATGCGATGAAGAAAACAAAGCGAACTATCGGCAAAAAAGATTTGGGGCGAAAAGATTTGGCGCAATGCGACGTGCTCATCGCCGGCGCGGGCTTTGCGGGCTTGACGCTTGGCATTGCGCTGCGCCAGGGGTTGGGCGAGTCGTTTGCGGTGACGGTGGCCGACCCGGCTTTGGGCCGTACCGCGCGTACGGATGACCTGCGCGCATCCGCGATCGCGGCGGCGGCGCGGCGAATGTTCGAGACCATCGGCGTATGGCAGGCGGTCGCGGGCGAGGCGCAGCCGATCCTCGACATGGCGGTGACGGATTCGCGTTTGAACGACGCCGTGCGGCCGACATTCCTCACATTTGCCGGCGAGGTGGAACAGCGCCGCCAAGTTCACGCAGGCGGCGTAAACTTGCCTGCGTCCGAGCCGTTCGCGCACATGGTCGAGAACAAGGCGCTGCAAGCCGCGCTGATCGAGAAGGCAAAGCAGGAGGGCGTCACACTGCGCGCGACGGCGGTGGCGGAATTTGCGCCTCGCCATTCAGCCAGCGACCCCCACCCTAACCCTTTCCCTTTCAGGGGGAGGGAGAAGTCGCGGCACGGTCATCCTCCCCCTGAAAGGGGGAGGAATGTGGTGGGGGTCTCATCGCGGATCGAAGCGCAGCTTGCGGATGACGAAACAATATCAGCAAGGCTTCTGGTCGCCGCCGATGGCGCGCATTCGGCCATCCGCGAGCAGGCCGGCATCCGGACGTTTGGCTGGGACTATGGTCAGTCGGGCATCGTCACGACGGTGGCACACGAGCGCGATCACCACGGCCGCGCCGAGGAACATTTTCTGCCCGCGGGGCCGTTCGCGATTTTGCCGCTCAAAGGCCGCCGCTCATCGATCGTGTGGACCGAGGGTACGCGCGAAGCCGCGCGCATCGTCGCGCTCTCCGACGGCGAATTCCATGCCGAGCTGGAACGGCGCTTCGGTCTGCATCTGGGCGAGATCAAGGCAGTGGGCGCGCGGCGCGCCTATCCGCTGGGCCTGTTCGTCGCGCGCGAATTCATCTCCGATCGCCTCGCGCTCATCGGCGACGCGGCGCATGTGATCCATCCGATCGCCGGGCAGGGGCTCAATTTAGGGATGCGCGATGTGGCAGCATTGGCGGAAGCGATCGCGGACGCGGCGCGGCTCGGGCTCGATCCGGGCAGCGTCACGGTGCTTGAGCGCTATCAGCGCTGGCGGCGCTTCGACACCATGGCGATGGGGCTGGCGACCGATGGGCTCAACCGAATGTTCTCCAACCGCTCCGACGTGCTGCGCGTGGTGCGCGACGTCGGGCTTGGCCTGGTGGAACGCGCGCCGGCGCTGAAAAACCTGTTCATCCGCGAGGCGGCGGGACTGACCGGCGAAGTGCCGAAGCTGCTGCGCGGCGAGGCGTTGTGATGCGGCAATGGCAAACAATTGCACTAATCATTTCATTTGCGATTGGAGGGTCTTGCTTAGCGGCTGCCGAACCCGCTGATAAAGTTCCGCTTCCACAACTCGGTCAATTTTCGATCAAGGGTTTGGACGTGAAGCATAATAAAATTGACCAGATAATCAGACGTTATGGATTCATCTGTCTCAAGATCTCTGCGCTCGAAAGGCCTTGCATAATCGAAGGCAAACTTGTTTCCTATCTCAAGACATTGCCGCCAAGTCAGCCTGATATTGAGCGCGAACTTACGGCGCTCGGAGCGATCTGTGAAATAAAGAATGCCCGACTCGATTGCGAGTATCAGCGCCACGCTGAAAAGAGTATTGGATTTGCCGGATCACTGGAGCCGGAAGCTATTGTCGACGAATTTTTCCGCATCGACTTCAGTATTGTGCAAAGCGGTGACACATTGAGCTATGCAGCAAAGTTTGATCGCAAACAAAAAGTCAAATGGCGGCGCGGATATCCGAAGGGCACCTGATCGCAACTCCCTCTATTCGTCATTCCGGCCGAGCCGCGTTAGCGGCGAGAGCCGGAATCCATATTCTCAAGCTTGTGGTTATGGATTCCGGGTTCGCGGACTTCGCCCGCGCCCCGGAATGACAGCATTTTACGTCAGCGGCACGGCGCCGACATGGTCCTTAAACGCCTGGCGCGATGAAATCGCCGCGTACCAGCGGTCGAGATAGGGCATCGGCGGGCGCTCGGGCACAAGCTGCACGAAGCGATAGGTCATGACGCCGACGGGAATGTCGCCATAGGAAAAATCGTCGCTCGCCGCGTATTTTGTTTTCGCTAGCTGTGCATCGAGCATCGCCATCGCCTTGGTCGTTCGTTCCTTGGAACTGGCGATGTCGGCGTGGTCGCGTTTTTCCGGTGGCGTGCGTATGAGGCCCCAGAAGGTGCCGTGGATCGCCGGCGCCACCACCGAGAGCTGCCAGTCCATCCATTTGTGCGCGTTGGCGCGGATGCGCAGATCGGCGGGCTCTAACACGCGGCTTTGATGCTTGGCGGCGAGATAGCGCACGATCGAATTCGATTCCCACAGTGTGTAGCCGTCGTCCTCCTCGAGCGTGGGCACCAGCGAGTTCGGGTTCATGGCGAGATAAAACGGATCCTTGGTTTTTCCGAATGCCCCGCCGACATCGATGCGCTCGTGCGGCAATTTCATCTCGCCGATCGCCCACATCACCTTCTGTACGTTGGACGAGGTATTGCGGCCCCAGATTTTGAGCATTGAATTCTCCCGGATTTCCAATTTCTTCAGTCATTGCCGGGCTTGACCCGCCTGTGGGCCGAAGCCTTTCGGCGGGCGAAGGCCCGGCAATCCACTTTCGTCGCGTCATGTTCTTGAAAAAGATGGACCCCCGGGTCAAGCCGGGGGGTGACAAATCAGAGTAAATGGAGTGCTCGTTCAATCCAACTTGCGCGCTTCCTCGGGCAGCATGATGGGGATGCCGTCGCGGATCGGATAGGCGAGCTTGGCCGCGCGCGAGATCAGCTCCTGCTTGGCGGCGTCGTATTCGAGCCGGCTCTTGGTCAGCGGGCAGACCAGGATTTCAAGCAGCTTTGGATCGATGGTGCTGGCGGGACGATCGGGAGGCGGGGTAGCGGGCATCGAGCGGCTCCGGTTCGGGTCACCGAAACCATAGCACGTTGCGTCATTGTCTTCAGGTGGGGTCCGAATCCGTCCTTAGATCCTAATCCGTCTTGAAGGAATCATAGCCTGGCTCGAGCTTTTTGTTTGAGCATGATCTTTTCCGAAAACCGGTACCCACTTTTCGGGATCATGCTCTAATGCCGACGGAAATTGGGCCGGCGCGATGCGGGCGCTGGTCCGGCCGGCCGTTCCGGCTTGTGACGGAAATTGATCCGGCCGCGATTGAGATCGTAGGGCGTCACTTCAACAATAACCCGGTCGCCGACGCCGGTGCGGATGCGGAACTTGCGCATCTTGCCTGACATGTAGGCAAGAACCAGATGATCGTTGTCGAGCCGGACGCGGTAGTTTCCGTCCGGCAGCACTTCGGTCACTTCGCCGTCGAATTCGAGCAGTTCTTCTTTGGCCATATCGTCCTCCGAGAATTTACAGGCAATCGTTCAGCGCGGCGAACGGCGAGCGCCATTCGCTCCAGCGTGACCGCGCGCATTGTTTTTCGGCTGCATGAACGCGACGGCCTCGATGTTGCCGTTGTGTGCCGCTGCCGGACGCTCACCGTGATTCTTGTGCTGGTGCGTACCGCGTTGCTCGTGGCGTTGATGCTTTGCGTTCTGCGAGCCATGTGGGCGGGACCGGTGCGGACGCTGCCCGTTCGGCGAGCTATTCGAGCGGGACTGGTGCGGACGCTGTCCGCTCGGAGAGCCATTTGAACGGGATTGCTGCGGATGCTGCGCGGTCGGCGCGCCGTTTGAACGAGGCTCGGGCCGCCGCTCGTTGCGGCGATCCGTTGCCGGGATCGATATCCGGATCAATTTCTCGATGTCGCGCAGGAATGCTCTCTCCTCGCCGTCGCAGAACGAGATGGCAACCCCGGGCGCCCCGGCACGCGCGGTGCGGCCGATGCGATGTACATAGCTCTCCGGAATGTTCGGCATGTCGTAGTTGACGACGTGGCTGATGCCATCGACATCGATGCCGCGGGCAGCGATATCGGTCGCGACCAGCGTGCGTACATGACCATTGCGGAATGCCGCAAGCACGCGTTCGCGCTGGCCCTGGGATTTGTTGCCGTGGATCGCCTGGGCGGCGAGCCCGCTGTTGTTGAGGTCGCGGACCACCCGGTCGGCGCCGCGCTTGGTGCGAGTGAATATGAGCGCGCGGTCGATTGGCTCGTGACGCAGCATTTCAGCCAGCAGCGCAGGTTTGCGCGCGCGATCGACGAGGATGACGCGTTGGTCGACGCTCTCGACGGTGGTGGCTGCCGGTGTCACCGCGACCCGCACCGGGTCGCGCAGCATGTGGTTGGCGAGATCGGCGATTTCCTTCGGCATGGTCGCCGAGAAGAACAGCGTCTGGCGCTTGCTCGGCAGCTTGGTCACGATTCTGCGAATGTCATGGATGAAGCCCATGTCGAGCATGCGGTCGGCTTCATCGAGCACAAAGACCTCGACATGATCGAGATGAAGGGAGCGTTGCTGCATGAGGTCGAGCAATCGTCCGGGCGTGGCGACCAATACATCGACGCCGTGTGCGAGGGCGCGTATCTGGCGGTTGATCGGTACGCCGCCGATGGCAAGCGTCACGCTCGGGCGTACGTGTCGTCCGTAGGTCTGGAAGCTCTCGACGATCTGGGCGGACAGCTCGCGGGTCGGGCTCAGCACCAGCACGCGGCAATTGCGCGGCTGCGGCCGCAGACGGTTTTTGGAGAGATGGTTGAGTATCGGCAGCGCGAAGGCTGCGGTCTTGCCAGTACCGGTCTGCGCGATGCCGATGACGTCACGGCCAGCAAGCACCTGGGGGATGGTCTGCGTTTGGATCGGTGTCGGGGTGATGTATTTTTCGTCAACGAGTGCACGCGCAATCGGCTCGGCGAGGCCGAGATTGAGAAATGAGGTCAATGTAGAATCTTTCATGTGGCGAGGCGTGGCGGCGCCCGTTGGGCAACCGGCCGCGCATCGCGGGGGGTTTGAGACACCCCGCGTGGTCTGGGCTGTCAGGGAATTAATGCTGGATATGACGAGTCGAAAACCAAGACGTGGAATTCGTTCACGCGACCCGGATATGGCCTTCGTATGGCGGCCATCGTCCCAGCAAGAGGCTATATAGCGATGTAATAAGGTGTTTTCAAGGCGGGGGGAGCGAGCGACCGCGATTAATCCGGTTAATCGTTACTGCAGCGAGGGCTCGCCGCCGGCGGTTTTCTGGGCGAGTTCAATTTGGGTGGCTGCGATGAGGATTTCAGCACGGGTTTTCAGGTCCGGTGCTTCAAGCATGGCCTGCTTCTCCGCCACGCCGTAGGGCGACATCATGGCGAGCGCATTGACCAGCGCCTCGTTGGGCGCGATCTCGATGCCCTCCCAATCGGTCTTGAGATTGTTGGCCTTGAGAAACGCCGCAAGCGCATCGAGCAGCGCCTTGCGGTCGACCGCATCCTCGCCCAGACGTGCGGTGAAATCACCGGTGAACGGAGAATAATTCACCCGGCATTCCCGGTATGGCGCGGCCGCTTCGATCTCCTCCTCGATACGGAAACGCACGATCCCGGTGAGCTGGATGAGATAGCGGTTGTCACCGGTCTCGGTGAATTGGGTTATGCGGCCGACGCAGCCGATCTTGAAGAGCGCGGGCTTGTGTTCGGGGCCAGGCCGGGAGGGATCGGGCTGGATCATACCGATCAGCCGGTGGCCGTTGCGCAGGGTGTCGTCGATCATGGCGAGATAGCGCGGCTCGAAAATGTTGAGCGGCATCTGCCCGCGCGGCAGCAACAACGCGCCCGGCAGTGGAAATACCGGGATCACTTTGGATAAATCCGCGGGCCTGCGATAATCCACATTCATCGGCATGGTCACTCTCCACAGTCACGAGAGCGCACGAACTCACTCATTTCACCTCCCCCGCTTGCGGGGGAGGTCGACGCGCGAAGCGGGTCGGGAGGGGGCGTTGATCGCATTCCCCCTCCCCAACCCTCCCCCGCAAGCGGGGGAGGGGGAAGAGGTCATCGCGCGTGGCTACGCGTGCTTACGCGAATAAAATCGAGGACAAGCGCTTTCTGCCATCAATCGTCGCGGCGTCGATCGGCCCCCACGCTTCGAACAGCTGCACAAGTTGCTTGCGCGCGCCGTCTTCGTTCCATTTGCGATCGCGCCTGACGATCTCGATCAAATGATCGAGCGCGGCCGCGCGTTTGCCCTTGGCGTTGAGCGCGAGCGCCAGATCAAAACGCGCCTGATGGTCGGCCGGATTGGCGGCGACCTTCTGTTCGAGCTCGGTGATGGGGCCGAGCGACTTGGACTGTTCGGCAAGCTCGATCGATGCGCGTGCGGCCGCGACCGCCGCATCGTTGCGTTTTGCCTCCGGCACCATGGCAAGCGTCTGCTTGGCCTTGTCGAGCGCGCCGGTGCCGACATAGCAGCGCGCGAGGCCAGCAAGCGCGGTTAGGTCGGTTGAGTCCTGCCCCAGCACCTGGGCGAAAATATCGGCGGCGCCCGCGAAATCGTTCTGCGCCAGCGCCGCTTCAGCCGCCTTGAGCTGGTCCTTTTCCTCGCCGCCGATCTTGCCCTTGGTCACGCGCTCGATGAAGGCGAGCACTTGACCCTCGGGGAGCGCAC
Organism: uncultured Hyphomicrobiales bacterium; assembly: GCA_964575715.1. Classification (GTDB taxonomy): domain Bacteria; phylum Pseudomonadota; class Alphaproteobacteria; order Rhizobiales; family Xanthobacteraceae; genus PNAI01. Next base: position 7,912 of record CAZNSG010000238.1, read on the forward strand.
CGAGAAAGCCATCGGCCGGCTGGCCGTTGACGAAGGCGATCACCGCCGGGATCGACTGGATGCCCATCTGGCCGGGAATCGCCGGGTGCTCGTCGATATTCATCTTGACGAGCTTGACCTTGCCCTTGGCGGCCTTGACCACCTTCTCGAGCACCGGCGTGAGTTGCTTGCAGGGGCCGCACCAGGGGGCCCAGAAGTCGATCAGCACCGGCTGGCGCTTCGACTCTTCGATGACGTCTTTGACGAAAGCCTGTGTGGTGGTCTCCTTGATGAGACCTTCCGGGGCCATCGCAACCGCTTCGCCGCCCATTTGCAGCATTTTCAATCCCTGCCTTGGTTCTTGCCTTGGTCCTGGGCTTAAATCGCCCAGTTTCCAGCCCATTAAATGGCTAGGTCGCGGATAAAAGCAATCGGGCCGTCAATTATCCGCCGGCTCGGCGACCGGCACGATGCGGGGCGGGTGGCCGGTGGCGCGCAAAAACGCCACAAGGCCTTCACGGGCAATCGACGTGGTCATGGTGTTGACCAGCGGATGGCAGTTGACGGTCGCGTGTTCCATCAGCCGCGTATCGAGCACGATGGTGACGCGGTGGTTTATGTCGTTGAGCGCCCCGAAGAGCGTCACCGCGCCGGGTTCGACGCCGAGCGTCGCAAGCATCTGCTCAGCCGAGCCGAAGGAGAAACGGCCGCCGGCGCCGAGGCGGCGATGCAGCGATTTGAGCTCGATCTCCGCATCCTCGGGCGCGGTCACCAGAAAGAGCGCGCCTTTCTTGTCCTTGAGGAACAGGTTCTTGGTGTGGGAGCCGGGAATCTGGCCGCGCAGCGCCTGCGATTGCTCCACGGTAAAGAGCGGTGGATGCGTGACCGTGGCATGCGCGATGCCGAGGCGGTCGAGGTAGGCGAAAAGCTCGGCGGGGGAGGCGGGCATACGGACAATTAAGGCTACTGGTAGTACGGTTGCAAAGGGGAGGGCGGTTTCGCTATAGGTTCATTCCGGCGGCCAATCGCCGCCATATCCGGATGCGGGTGTAGCTCAGTGGTAGAGCACGACCTTGCCAAGGTCGGGGTCGAGGGTTCGAGCCCCTTCGCCCGCTCCAGCCTTCGCTCCTTCGGAGCTTCGGCTGGCAAGCCAATTTATGTGCGAAGGCTGTCCGCCGTAGCTTGAGCGAAGGCGGACGAAGTATCAACCGAACCTTCAATACCCCACCGCCAGCGCGTCGCGCGAGCGGGTGTCGGCGGCGCCGATCGGGCCTTTGGGCGAAACCATGATGGAATTCGCGGCAGTACCGAGCCGCACGATCGCCACTTTATGGCCGCGCGCGGCCAGCGCCTGTAATGTGGCCTGCGGCAGGCCGGGCTCGACCAGCACCTGGTCGGGCAGCCATTGATGATGGATGCGCGGGGCGGCAACGGCCTCGGCAATCGGCATGCGGAAATCGATCACGTTGAGCAGGATTTGCAGCACGGCGGTGATGATGCGGCTGCCGCCGGGCGAGCCGGTGACGAGATAAGGCTTGCCGTCCTTGAGCACGATGGTGGGCGTCATGGAGGACAGCGGCCGCTTGCTCGGGCCGGGCGCGTTGGCCTCAAAGCCGATGAGACCGTAGGCATTGGGCGCGCCGGGCTTGGCGGCAAAATCATCGAGCTCGTTGTTGAGCAGGATACCGGTGCCCTCGGCGACGAGGCCGACGCCGTAATTGAGGTTGAGCGTGTAGGTGTTGGCAACCGCGTTGCCGAAGCCATCCACGATGGAATAATGCGTGGTGTTGGGAGGCTCGAACGCCGGCGCGTCGCCGGCGCGGATTTGATTGGAAGGCCGCGCGCGCCGGGGATCGATCCCGGCGCGCAGGGCGGCAGCATATTTTTTCGAGAGCAGGCCTGCGAGCGGCACCTTGACCTGATCGGGATCGCCGAAAAAGAGCGCGCGGTCGGCATAGGCGCGTTTCATGGTCTCGATGATGAGATGCATGGACGCGGCCTCGCGCGGGCGCAGCGTGTAGCCTTCCAGCACGTTGAGCATTTCGATCAACAGCGCACCGCCGGACGACGGCGGCGGCATGGAGAGGATTTCATAGCCGCGATAGGTTCCGCGCACCGGTACGCGCTCGACCACGCGATAGGATTTCATATCCTCGAGCGTGATGAGCCCGTTGGCCGCGCGCACCGCATGGACGATCTGCTCGGCGAGCGGGCCTTCGTAGAACGCGCGCGGGCCGTCGCGGGCGATGGTTGCGAGCGAAGCGGCGAGATCGGTCTGTACCAGCCGGTCGCCTTCGGCCAACGGCTGGTTGTCCTTTTTGAGAAAAATCTTGGCCGAGGAGGGCCAGCGCGCGAGCAGCGCGCGCACCGGGACAAGCGAATCGACGAGATCGTAGGAGACCGGAAATCCGTCGCGCGCGAGCGCGATCGCGGGCGCGATCAGCTCGGCAAAAGTGAATTTGCCGGAGCCGTATTTGGCGTGCGCGAGCGCGAACCCTGCGACCGTGCCGGGCACGCCGATGGCAAGCCCGCTCTCGCGCGACTTGTTCGGGTCGGCCTCGCCGCGCGAATCGAGATAGGTGTCGCGGGCGGTGGCGGCCGGGGAGAGCTCGCGATAATCGATGGCGATACTTTGGTTGCGCGCGGCGAGATGGATCAGCATGAAGCCGCCGCCGCCGATGTTGCCGGCGGCCGGATAGGTGACGGCGAGCGCAAAACCGACCGCGACGGCGGCATCGACCGCGTTGCCGCCCTTCTGCATAATCTCGACGCCGATGCGGGCGGCGAGCGGCTCCTGCGCCACCACCATGGCGTGCTTGGCGGACACGGCGCGGACCGCGGGATATTCGCGCAAGCTCGACGCGCGGTCGGATGGCGCGCGGTTGGGCGATGCGCGGTCCGATGGCGCGCGCTCGGGCGTTGCCGACGGCGGAGGCAGCGGCAACGGAGACGGTAATGGCGCGGGCTGGCCGTGTGCCTGCGCGCCGGCGAGCAGTGAGAAAATCAGCAGAACGCGGTGAGCGAGGTGGAGCATTCAGCGCCCTTGCCGGTGATACACGCTGTTGGGCCGCATGTCGGAGGCCGAGGCCACGCGGTTGCTCATGTTGAAGAAGCCGGCGACCGCCGCGATATCCAAGTTGTCGCGGTCGGAAAATCCGGCGCGGCGCATTTTCGTTTATGGCCCAGAGAGCTGAATAGCCTGCTCGCGCCCGTCTTTGTCGACCAGAACAAGCCGGCCGTCGTCGGCGGCGCGGAGCTGTTCGTTGGCGTTGAGAAGCTCGATGCCGTAGACCGAGCCGTCCGGCGCGATGTCGACGTTGAGTTCGTCGCTGACGCGGATGGTCTCGACCTCGGCGCCTTTCGGCCGCAGGCGGAGATAGGCGATGTTGCGGTCGCGGTCATAAGTGAGCTTCATCGCCGTATCCTCCTAGAAAAACTTCACCAGCACGGCACGATCCCGTGGTCGTTCTCCTCGACCGCATAAGCCTCCACCTGCTTGGTAGCATAGCGCCTGCCGCGCCAAATGCTACCAAACGGAAAATTACGGCGAAAGCCGGTCCGGCCATGTTTGGCGGCAAATCGTTCGCCGGCCTCCACCGTCGCGGCGATCTCCTCCTCGCTCGTGCCGCGTTCAATCGCGCGTTCGCGGGCATGGGGGTGGATGTCGATCACGTCCGCGTGCTCCATTTATGGTCTTCGAAACGCGCTCATCACCGCCCCTGGCCATGATACACAGAATTCGGCCGCATGTCGGTGGCCGACGCCACGCGGTTGCTCATATTGAAGAAGCCGGCGACCGCGGCGATGTCCCAGATGTCGCGGTCGGAAAATTTTTCGCGCCGCAAGCGTTCGCGGTCTTCCTCTTCGATCGCCCAGGGCTCGGCGGAAAGTTTCACCGCGAAATCCAGCATGGCGCGCTGGCGCTTGGAGAGCCTTGCGGCGCGATAGTTCATCGCCATCAACTCGCCGAGCACCGGGTCGTTCGAGAGCGCGCGCACCGCTGCGCCATGCGCCACCAGGCAATAGTAGCAGCGGTTGTGCGCGGACACCGCGACCGCGATCATCTCGCGCTCGAGCTTGGAAAGCCCCGAGGGCGCCAGCATCAGATCGTTGTACATGGCGACGAAGGCTTCGAGCTTTTGGTTGTCGAAGGCGTAGGCCGAGAGCACGTTGGGCACGAAGCCGAGCTTCTCGCGGCACTTGTCGAAATAGGCCGCCATGGCGGGCGAGAGCTTGGCTTCCGAGAGCGGGCCTGCGGAGAGGCCGAGCGCGGTGATTTTGGTGTCGTCGCCGGCCGCGGCGCTCAATGCAGCGGATTTGGCAGCGGATTTGGCAGTGGATTTGGAGGCGGATTTGCTGGCCGGCGGAGCGGCGCGCGGGGGTTTGATTTTATTTGGATTCTTGACCTTCTTTGGCACGGCCCGGCTCCCTATCTTTCGTTTGACGAAAGCCTACAACCCTTTCACCCCTGAGCGAAATCGGGAAGATTGAGTATCCTGAACACCACTGATTCTCGGGGAGGCGTCTGCGAATGGCCGCTCTGCTTGGCACCAAGGACGAACGTGCGGCGCTGGCGCTGACCGATGCGGCAAGCCGCCTGCTCGGCAATGGTCACAATGTTCCACCCGGTTTCGTCGGGCTGCTGTTCGCGCGGGCCGCGCCGGAAGATCTGATCGGCTACACGCCGGACGAACTCGCCGGATTGGCCGGCGAGGCGGCGGAGTTCCTCGGCACGCGCCGGCGCGGCGAGCCCAAGATCCGATTCGACTCACCCGCGCGTGCAACCGGCAAGCACATCACTGCCATTTCCGTCATCGAGATCGTCAACGACGACATGCCGTTTCTCGTCGACTCGGTGATGGGCGAACTCAACGAGCGCGGGATCGATATCCGACTGGTGGCGCATCCGACCTTCGGCATCGCGCGCGATGCGCAAGGCCGGCTCACGCGCCTGGCCGCGGACTTGCGGGCGGGGGAGGGCGTGTTCCGCGAGAGCTTCATTCATATTCATGTCGAGCGCATCGAGGATGCGATCCGCCGCACCGAAATCGTGCAGGCGCTGGAGCGGGTGCTGGCCGAGGTGCGCGTGTGCGTGCAGGACTGGCGCGCGATGCTCATGCGCGTCGGCGAGGTGATCGCGGATCTCAAAGCCAGTCCGCCGCCGCTGCCGGTCACCGACATCGCCGAAGCGATTCAGTTCCTGCAATGGCTGGTCGGCAACAATTTCACCTTCCTCGGCGTGCGGGAATATGTCTTCAGCGGCAAGAACCGCGCGGTCGAAGCCAAGCACGAGACCAGCCTTGGACTGCTGCGCGACCGCGAGGTGCAGGTGCTGCGCCGCGGCGGTCAACCCGTGCTCATGACGCCGGAAATCCGCGAGTTTCTCGACGAGCCGAAGACGCTCATCATCACCAAGGCCAACCTGCGCTCGCACGTGCATCGCCGGGTCTATCTCGATTACATCGGCGTCAAGCGTTTCGATGCGGACGGCAATCTGGTCGGCGAGTTCCGCATCGTCGGCATGTTCACCTCGACCGCCTACACGCGTTCGACCCGCTCCATTCCCTATTTGCGCCGCAAGTTGGATGCGATCCTGGAACGTGCGGGCTTCAATCCGGACAGTCATTCCGGCAAGGCGCTGGCCAATGTGCTGGAGAGCTATCCGCGCGACGAGCTGTTCCAGATCGACGAGGATACGCTGTTCCAGTTCGCGCTCGCCATTCTGCAATTGGAAGAGCGGCCGCGGGTGCGCGTGCTGGCGCGGCGCGATCGCTTCGACCGGTTTGTCTCGGTGCTGGTGTATGTGCCGCGCGAACGCTTCGATCCGCGCCTGCGCAAGGCGATCGGCGATTATCTCGCCAAGGTCTATGAGGGACACGAGAGCGCGTGCTACCAGTTTTTTCCCGACGGGCCGCTGGCGCGCGTGCATTACATCATCGGAAGAACCGGCGGCGTCACGCCGCACCCGGAGCAGGCGGCGCTCGAATCGGCGGTTTGCTCCATCGTGCGAACCTGGAGCGATGCGCTGGCGGACGCGCTCGGCGAGGCGCATGAGCCGGTTAAGGCACGCGCGCTGTTTGCGCGCTACCGCAATGCATTTTCGGAAGGCTATCGCGAAATCTATGCGCCGCGCGATGCGGTGGACGATATCCGAGTCATCGAGCGATTGTCGCCCGATATACCGATCGGCGTCGAGTTCTACCGGCGCGGCCGGGACGCACGGCAATGCGTCGGGCTCAAAGTGTGGAGCCATCGGCGGCCGATCCCGCTCTCGGAGCGCGTGCCGGTGCTTGAGAATATGGGATTCAAGGTTGTCGACGAGAGGACCTACCATCACAGCGCGGAACAATCGGCGACGGAGCCGGGGACCTGGTTCCACGACATGACGCTGGAGCGCGCCGACGACGGCGCGATCGATCTCGATGCGCTCAAGTCGCCGCTGGAAGCGTGCTTCGTGCGGGTGATGCGCGGCGGCGCGGAAAACGACGGCTACAACGCGCTGGTGCTGACAGCCGGGCTGATGTGGCGCGACGTGGCGCTGATCCGCGCGATTTCGCGATTTTTGCGGCAGATCCGCGTGCCGTTCTCGCAGGACTACATGTGGACGACGTTGCGCAAGCATGCCGCGCTTGCGAGCCAGATCGTGGCGCTGTTTGAACTGCGATTCGATCCGCGGCTTGCGATCACGATGGAACAGCGCAGCGCGCGCGAAGCCTCAGCGCTCGCCGAGATCGAAACGGCGCTGCAAAAGGTCGAGAGTTTGGACGAGGATCGCATCCTGCGCCGCTTCGTCAATGCGGTGGGGGCGGCGATCCGCAGCAATTTCTATCAGATCGATACCGACGGCCAGCCGAAGTCCACCATCGCGATCAAGTACGACAGCCGCAAGCTCGATAGTCTGCCGCTGCCGCGTCCGATGTACGAGATTTTCGTCTATTCGCCGCGCGTGGAGGGCGTGCATCTGCGCTTCGGCAAGGTCGCGCGCGGCGGCATCCGCTGGTCCGACCGGCCGCAGGATTTCCGCACCGAAATCCTGGGACTGGTGAAGGCGCAGCAGGTGAAGAACGCGGTGATCGTGCCGGTCGGCTCCAAGGGCGGCTTCGTGCCAAAACTGTTGCCCGTGGGCGGGCCGCGCGAGGCGATCGCGGCGGAAGGCGTCTCGGCCTACAAGATTTTCATCGCGACGCTGCTCGATATCACCGACAACATCGGACCGCTGGGCGTGATCGCGCCGGTCAATGTGGTGCGGCACGACGACGACGATCCGTATCTCGTGGTCGCGGCCGACAAGGGCACCGCGACCTTCTCCGACATCGCCAACGGAATTTCGATCGAGCACGGGTTCTGGCTCGGCGATGCTTTTGCGTCTGGTGGATCGGCCGGCTACGACCACAAGAAAATGGGCATCACCGCGCGCGGCGCCTGGGAGGCGGTCAAGCGCCATTTCCGCGAACACGACACCGACATCACGCGCGTGCCGTTCACGGTTGCCGGAGTGGGCGACATGTCGGGCGACGTGTTCGGCAACGGCATGCTGCGGGAGAAAACCATTAAGCTCGTGGCGGCCTTCGATCACCGCGATATCTTCATCGATCCGCAACCCGATCCGGAGAAAAGCTTTGCCGAGCGCGCGCGGCTGTTCGCGCTGCCGCGCTCGAGCTGGGGGGATTACGACAAGAAGCTGATCTCCAGGGGCGGCGGCGTGTTTGCGCGCAATGCCAAGGAAATCGCCCTGTCGGCGGAGGCGCAGGCATTGCTGGGCTTAAATAAGACGAAGACCACGCCGGCGGAGGTGATGAGCGCGATCTTGCGGGCGCCGGTCGATCTGCTGTTTTTCGGCGGCATCGGCAGCTATGTACGCGCCGCAAGCGAAACCGATGAAATGGTCGGCGATCGCGCCAACGATGCGATCCGCGTGACCGGCGCGCAATTGCACTGCAAGGCGATCGGGGAGGGCGCCAATCTCGGCATGACGCAACGCGGGCGGATCGAAGCGGCGCTGCGCGGGATCAAGCTCAATACCGACGCCATCGACAATTCGGCCGGCGTGAACACCTCCGATGTCGAGGTCAACATCAAGATCGCGCTCGGCCCGCCGCTGCGGGAGGGAAAGCTTTCCATCGCAGCGCGCAACGCGCTGCTCACCGAAATGACCGATGAAGTGGCGCAGCTCGTGCTGCGCAACAATTACCTGCAGACGCTCGCGGTATCGCTGGCCGAGCGGCGCGGGCTTGCGGAGCTTGGCTTCCACCAGCGGCTGATGCAGACGCTGGAGTCGCGCGGCGAGCTCAACCGCTCGGTCGAATACCTGCCTGACGACATGGAAATCGCCGAGCGGGTGCGGCGCGGCCAGGCGCTGACACGGCCCGAGCTCGCGGTGCTGCTGGCCTACGCCAAGCTTGCGCTCTACACCGAACTGCTCGATTCGGCGGTGCCGGACGATCCGTACTTAAGCCGCGAACTGGGCCGGTATTTTCCCAAAGCGCTCAACGAGCGATTCCCCGACGCGCTTCCGGCGCATCGGCTGCGGCGCGAGATCATTGCGACGCAACTGGCGAATTCGATCATCAACCGCGGCGGCCCGTCGCTGGTGGTGCGGATCGCGGACGAGACCGGTGCGGCAGGCGCCGGCATCGCCAAGGCGTTCGCGGCGGTGCGCGACAGCTACGGCATGCCGGCGCTCAACGATGCGATCGGCGAGCTCGACGGGCGGGTGCCGGGCAAGGTGCAGCTTGCCCTCTATGCGGCGATCGAGGATTTGTTGCGCGATCGCCTGGTCTGGTTTTTGCGCAATGCCGACATGTCTGCCGGACTCGCCGGCGTGGTCGAGCACTACCGCAACGGCATCGCCGCGCTGTCCGCAGCGCTCACCGGCGCGCTGCCGGCGGAGGCAGCCGTTGCGCGCGCGGCGCGGGCGGCGGAGCTGGTAAGCGCGGGTGTGCCCGAGACGCTTGCGCGCCGCTTTGCGGATCTTGCGGAGCTTTCGGCGGCGCCGGACATCGTGCTGGTTGCCGATCGCACCAGAAAGCCGGTGGCCGCGGTGGCGGCGACATACTTTGCCGTGCAGGTGTTCTTCCGCGTCGATCAGATCGTTGCCGCCGCGCGCGCGATCGCGGTGCCGGACTATTTCGACCGGCTGGCGCTCGATCGCGCGGTCGGCTCGATCGGCGAAGCGGAACGCGCGCTCACCGCCGCCATGGCGATGACGGACGAGTGCGGCGCCGCAGCGGTCGCGGCCTGGGTGGCGCCGCGCCAGGCGGAAGTGGAGCGCATCCGCGCCGCGATCCATGCCATCGCGGGCAGCGGGCTCACGCTGTCGAAGCTCGCGGTGGCGGCGAGTTTGCTGGGCGATTTGGCGAAGAATTAAACAGCGATGCCGCGATCACTTTTTCCCTCTCCCCGCGCGATCTTCTCCCTCTCCCCGCTTGCGGGGAGAGGGTGGCGAGACCCGAAGGGTCGAGCCGGGTGAGGGGGCGTTTCCAAGAACGAAGTGTGTCGATAGATACAGCGCGTGGCAACGCCCCCTCACCCGCCTGCCTTCGCTTCGCTACGGCAGGCGACCTCTCCCCGCAAGCGGCTATACGATTCACACATTTCAGAAGCCAATAGAAATTGACTCTGGATCAAGGACTTAGCTTACCCTCGATGTGGAAGCAGCCAAGGTTCGGGGTTGTATGCAGACGCTGAAAAGACTCACC
>CAZNSG010000239.1:0-18788 GCA_964575715.1 uncultured Hyphomicrobiales bacterium
ACCACGCGGAACTCGGGCTTGCCCGAGTTCCGAAGCATAGTACGCCGGAAGTCGGGTAAACCCGACTTCCGGTATCATAGGCGAGCGAAGCGACGCCGTCCTTCGGACGGCTATGTCCGGGGGCAGGCTTTTTCGGGATCATGCTCTAGGTTTTTGTTTGAGCATGATCTTTTCCGAAAACCGGTTCCCACTTTTCGGGATCATGCTCTAGCAGCGGACACGCTTTTGTTCCCGCTCGACGCCTTGCCTCACACCCGAAGAGACGCGCGGATATTTGCGCCCGACCTCGGCGAATGTCGCGCAAGCCATTTCACGCTGGCCGAGCGCCGCGAGCGATTGACCCAAGCGGAGCATCGCCTCGGGCGCCTTGGCGTTGCTGCTGTGCTTGGTGGAGACGGCGAGGAAGGACTCGGCAGCCGCATCATAGCGCTGGCGCTGGAAGCGGGCCTCGCCCAGCCAGAACTGCGCTTCGGGTGCGAGCTTGTCGGTCGGAAACTTGGTCAGGAAGGTCTGGAACGCATCTTCCGCCAGCGCGTAATCCTTGCGCTGAATATAGCCGTAACCGAGATCGTATTGGTCGCGCGGTAGCGCCGAAGGCGGCAGCACCGCGGCCACGACACCGGTGGCGCTTAAATTGCGCGCCGGCGGCGGAGGCAGAATGTTGGCTGACGGCGCGGCGGGATTGTCCGCGGCGTTGGTTCCAAAGGTGGTGAGATCGAGCGGCGAGCCGGGCTGGCGGCCGCCGGGCGCGCCGACCGGGGCATCGAGCTCGGAGCCCTGGTCCGGCGGCAAAGGCGCAGCGCTCGATAGCGTTCCGAGCGTCTGCGGGACGCCGGGCGCATTGGGATTGTGCAATGGATCGAACGCATCCGAGCGGCGCCCGGTCACCGTGGGCGGAGCTTGCATGGGGCCGCTCGCAGGGGGCACACGCAGCAGCGGGGAAGGCTGCGGTCCGGATGCTTCCTGCATGCGCTTGAGCTGGGCCTCGAGCTGCTGGTTGCGGAACTGCAATTGCTCGATGATTCCCGTGAGCTGACGGATCTGCCCCTCCATCCGCTCAAGGCGGACGACGAGATCGGCCGGCGAGGTCTGCGAGGCTTGGGCCAAGCGCTGTTGGGCCATGCGCTGTTGGGCCATGCGCTGGGTGTCGTCGGCGCGAACCGCGCGGTCGCTCTCACCGAAGATGCGGCCGAACAGCGCGAACGGCGAGTTGGAGTCTTGCGCGCTGACCGCAGGCGCAAGCGCCAGCGTCGCGGCAAAAAATACCAATACCTTGAACCCACAAGACAAACTGGACATGAAACAGGCCATGGCCGCCAATATGGCTGATTGCAACTGATTACCTTATCCGGTGCAGTTTAGACCAAAGTGTGACCTCTAGCCGCTTTGCTGCGACAATTCACAAACCTGCGCCGATTCATGCGCTGTCAGCCATGCAATATTCAGGCTGGCTGACTCTTACGAAGTCACGCCGAGCACGGTGACCGCGCGGCGGTTTTGCGACCAGCAGGAAATGTCATTGCAGACCGCGACCGGCCGCTCCTTGCCGTAGGAAACGGTGCGCATGCGCGTGGCGGGGATGCCGCGAGCGACGAAATAATCGCGAACCGCCTGGGCACGGCGGGCACCGAGCGCGATGTTGTACTCGCGGGTGCCGCGCTCGTCGGCATGGCCTTCGACGGTGAAACTATGGCGGGTGTATTGCGTGAGCCATTGCGACTGCTTGTCGAGGGTTGCGCGCGCAGTGGGCGTGAGCTCGGTAGAGTCGGATTCGAAGAACACGCGGTCGACAACATTGACCACGAAATCCTGCTCGCTTCCGGGTATAGCGACCCCGGCCGCGGACGCCATGGGTTCATCCTTCTTGCTGGCACAGGCGGAGATGGCGAGCGCGGCGATCAGCGCGGCTGCGAACCCCGCAAAGCGGAAGTTGGATTTTATACGCGACATAACGATGTCTCCACTTTTTCGCTTCGTTAGCGGACCTATAATGATTTAACAGGCGGTTCGTTAAACGAAGGTTCCGTCAACCTTGACGAAGCGTTGCTGCACCGATGAAAATTGCCGCAGGCACGGAAACGTCCCGGCATGGTTAATAATGAGTAAACGCGGCGGGATCGGGGCGAATTCGCTCGCTCGGCTTAGAGCGCGATCGGTTTAATAGAAATCACGTGTCCCGGATGCGGTGCAGCGTGAAGCCATAAGCGCTGCGCCCGGGACACGTGTTTCCGATCATGCGCTAGGGCCGCAGCGGCGACCAGGCCGGATCGGAGGCATATCCCGGCGTCGGCACGCGTTGTTCGTTGCGGCCGGTGATGTCAACCGTATGGAGCGTCGGACCGGCGGTTCCGCCCGGGTCGCGGAAAAACATGATGACCCGACCGTTGGGAGAGAATGTCGGACCTTCGTTATGGAAGCCTTCGGTGAGAATGCGCTCGCCGCTGCCGTCGGGCCGCATGATGCCGATGGCGAACTTGCCGCCCGTGATTTTGGTAAAGGCGATGTTATCGCCGCGCGGCGACCACACCGGCGTTGCGTAGCGGCCGTCGCCAAAGCTGATGCGCTGTGCCGGACCGCCAGTTGCGGGCATCACATAGATTTGCTGCGAGCCGCCGCGGTCGGATTCGAAGCAGATGCGGTTTCCATCCGGCGCATAGGACGGCGCGGTGTCGATCGCGGCAGTGTTGGTGAGCTGCGCGATCGCTTTTGAGCGCAGGTCCACCGCGAAGATGTGGGAGTTGGCGCCCTCCTGCCAGCTCATGACCACACGCTGGCCGTCGGGCGAAAAACGCGGAGCAAAGGTCATGCCGGGGAAGTTGCCCACCGCCTCGCGTTGCCGGGTCTCGATGCTCAAAAGCATGACGCGCGGCGTGTGCTGGGCATAAGAAGTATAGACAATTTCCCGCGCCGATGGAGAGAAACGCGGCGTGAGAACGGACTCGTCGCCGCGGGTGAGGTAATTCAAGCCCGCGCCGTCCTGATCCATGATGGCGAGTCGCTTGACCCGGCGGTCGCGCGGCCCCGCCTCTTCGACGAACACCACATAACTGTCAAAATAGCCCTTCTCGCCGGTCAGCCGCTCGTAGATCGCATCGGAGATGATGTGGGCGACGCGGCGCCAGTTTTCCGGCGTGGCATTGAATTGCCGGCCGAGGAGATGCTCGCTTGAAAAGACATCCCACAGACGAAAGTCGACGCCAAACCCGCCTTGCTCGCGCCGCACGCGGCCGACGACAAGGGCCGCCGCGTTGATCGTACGCCAGTCGGTAAATCGAGGCGGCGCGTTGAAATCGGTAATTTTCTCGATATAGGCGGCCTGATCGATGGGGATGAACAATCCGGAGCGTTGCAGATTTGCGGCGATGACCTGAGTGATATTGCGCGCGATTTCGCTGTCGGTTCCGCTGCCGAGAAAATTCGGCAGCGCGATCGGCAGCGGCTTAACGTTGCCCTGGGTGACGTCGATCTGCACGATGGACCGTGCCGGACGCACCTGAAGTCCCGCGAACGCCGCCGTAGCAGCGGCGCTCACAAGGAGTGCGCGGCGCGTCAGGCGCGGCCAAGGCGGAAGAATTACGCGTTCAAACATGCGCCGCACATCCTCAATTCATCTCGTCAGCTTTTTGTTTGAGCATGATCTTTTCCGAAAACCGGTTCCCACTTTTCGGGATCATACTCTAGCCCGGGATCATCTCGCGCGGATCGAAGGTGATCTCCATCTCGTTCCACAAATCAAAATTCTCGGGTTTAAGCATGTCGTAGGGTTGGCCCTGGAACAGGGCGCGCACCGCGCCGTCGCGTGCGGCTTCGAACACGGTGCTACGGCCGCTGGTCAGCACCATCGGCGGCGCAGCAAGCCTGCGGTCGCGGCCAAGCTTGATGCGGATCTTGACCACGAGTTCTTGCGGATTGATTGCGCCGGCCGGCGGATTCCACAATTGCATCAGACGCGCACGCAAGGCGTCGACTTCGCTCTGCGAAAGCGTGGGCGCGCTGCCGCTGGCGACGCCGAGAGACGGATTGCGTTCGATCGCCTCGCCGGTTGCCGCCTGGCGCTGCGGATCGCGCTTGTCGAGCATGGCGGCGATCTGGTCGGGGTTGAAGGCCGGTCGCTTCTTGGCCGCCGCGGCCTTCGCCGCAGCAGCATTGGCCTTGGCTTCCGCGGCTTTGCGGGCATCTTCCTTCTTCAAGGCCTCGGCGATCGGGTCGGGCTTGGGCTGCGGCGGGGTCTTCTCCGTTTTTGCTTGCGCCGGCTGTTGTTCGGCCGGAGCTTCTGTCGGAATCGGCTTGATCTCGGGCTTGTCCGCAATTTTCGGGACCGCATCATGGGCCGGCTTGGGGTCATCGATTTTGTCGACCAGCGGCTTTGGCGTCTCGGCCTTGGGCGCGTTCTTGTTGCCCGCCATGAGCTGCGAAAATTGCGTGTCGGAGATGATGTCGACGGGAAGCGAATCCGGGGCGGCCGCGACCAGGGGGCGCGCCGAGAACGAAAGCGCGGCCCAGAGCAGCAGCGCCACATGTAAGAAGGCCGATATGGTGAGGCCGGTCCGCATGCCTGCTTTTCGTCCTACGAGCCTTGTTCGACTTCCGTCACTAGTCCAACGCGGCGGAATCCAGCCGCCGAGAGCCGTCCCATCACGCGCATGATGGTGCCGTAATCCACGCTCTTGTCCCCGCGCACATAGATGCGTTCCTCGGCGCCCCCGCGCGCTTCGGTAATGGCCTTGAGCTTGGGCACGAGTTCTTCGATATTGATTTCGGAATTCTGCAAGAATACCTGGCCTTTGACGTTGACCGATATCGCCAGCGGCTCGCGCTCGTGGTCGAGACTTGCGGCCTTGGTCTGCGGCAAGTCGATCGGCACTCCGACCGTGAGCAGCGGCGCCGACACCATGAATATAATGAGCAGCACCAGCATCACATCGACCATGGGCGTGACGTTGATCTCGCTCATCACCGGGCGGCGGCGGTGGCGCCGCTTGCCGAACAATCCCGAATGTGCGCCGCCGTTCATGGCCATGGCTGTTTACCCACAATCTTACCCGCGCTCGTCGATCTGCCGCGACAGGATGGCGGCGAACTCGTCGGCAAAACCTTCCAGGCGTACGGCCTGCTTGTTCACCTCGGAGACGAACTTGTTATAGAAAATTGTCGCCGGAATTGCGGCAACCAGCCCGATCGCGGTGGCGAACAGGGCCTCGGCTATCCCTGGGGCGACCACCGCGAGGGAGGTATTTTTCGAGGCCGCGATCGACTGAAAGCTCGTCATGATGCCCCAGACCGTGCCGAACAGGCCGATGAAGGGGCCGGCGGATCCGACAGTCGCGAGCACCAGCAGGCGGCGTTCCAAGCGCTCGATCTCGCGCGCGATGGTCACGTCCATCACTTTTTCGATACGCGCTTGGAGACCGGCAAAGGAGCGGACTTCGGTCTCGAAGCTGCGCTTCCACTCGCGCATGGCGGCGACAAACAGCGCGGCCATCGAATGGGTGGGGCGCGAGGAAAGCGATTTGTAGAGCTCGTCGAGCGATTGGCCGGACCAGAACGCGTGCTCAAAGCTGTCCATGGCGCGACGGGTGAGCGTGTAGAGTTTAAATTTTTCGATTGCGATCGCCCAAACCCAGATCGAGCATGCGAGCAACCCGAGCATCACCGACTTGACGATCCAATGCGCCTGCCAGAACAGGGCGAAGATCGACACGTCGGAGGAACTCAGCGGCAAGACTGTCTGTGCCACATCGCCAGGATTCATGAGTGCGTCCTTGCTTGCCCTTTAGTGACGTCGGGGCGGCGTCGATCGCCACCGAAGCGGCCCTTGATTGCCGGACCAAAGGTACATGCGGACGGTTTGGCTTTCGCGCTCCGCCGCAAATCCAGGATTTCGCAAAGACTTTGCGCCGTCCACCAATGGTGGGGGAGACAATCCCGCGAAACTGGCCAAACTAGGGCGCACGACCGGTGATTCCCGCCCTAAATGGCGCTGATTGAGGTTAAGGCTTCGTTACCGGCGCGGGGGTGAGGCTCGATTGCTGATCCGCCTGCATGGCGATGCGCAGCGGTTTTGGGATCGGCCGCGCGCGGCCGCCGGAGACGAAGGCGACGCGCACGTCGGCCTCGACGACGAGGTCGTCACCGCGCGTCACCTGCTGCTTGAGCAGCACGGAGGCGCCCTTTACCTCGATGGGCCGCGTCATCACTTCGAGTACGTCGTCCATGCGCGCGGGTTTGAGGAACTCGATCGCCATCGAGCGCACGACGAAGGCGAAGCCCGGCGCCTCCATTGCGGTCTGCTCGAACAGGGCGCGATGATCGGCGCCGATCAGGCGCAGATAATTGGTGCGGCCGCGCTCCATGAAGCGCAGGTAGCTTGCGTGATAGACGACGCCGGAAAAATCCGTATCCTCGTAATAGACGCGCACCGGCTGCACGTGCCGGCCGGCGCGCAGTTCGCCGTCGAGGGCGTCAATTCGCTTCATCGCCGAAATTCCATATCGATATCCCGACGTCCGTCGAGCACACGTACGATCGCAATGCGATCGGTCTCGACCAGGTAGAAGATGACATATTTCCCCGTGGTGACGCTTCTTTCCCGGCGACGACGCTTCGCAGTCCGTGCGCGAGACTGGAGCGCTCCCGCCCAATGAAGGGAAAGTGAGACAGATTCTCGAATTTCTTATCGATTTCGCGCGCGAGGGAGTGAGCGGCGGCAGGATTGCGTTCGAAAAGATACGAAATAATTTGCAGTAGATCGGCGTCAGCCTGGTCGGAAATGAAAATTTTCATTCAAAAAGTCATGAAGATCAGGCCTTATCGGCCCGTCGTAAAAAATCTGCGAAATTCCATTCCTTGACCCGGCCCGCCTTCACGTCGTCCATGCCTTTTTCGACTTCCTGCTTAAGCACGCGATACTTTTCCGCCTGTTCAAGGAGATAGGCGACAGCAGGCTCGCGCATTTCCTCAGGAAGCAGTTCAAGCGCGGCAGCGGCTTTTTCGGTCGTATTCATGAACACACCCTAGCACAGCGGCTGCGGAAGCGCAGCGCGCTGAGGTGGCGTGCCCTTACCCCGCCCGCACCAAAGGCGGCGACGGCTTGGGTATCTCCTGCTTCCATTCCTTGGCGGATTCGATCCAGGACGCGATGGCCTCCTGCACGTTTTTGAGCGCTTCTTCCGGCGTCGCGCCATCGGACATGCAGCCCGGCAGGTCGGGCACGGTCGCAAAATAGCCTCCGTCGTCACTCTCAGCCAACCGCTCGATACGCACCGCATATTCGAGTTTCATGGGTTTTCTCCGTGGGCCTCAATTTAGCGCACGAGCTTGCGAATGTAGACTGGCTTAATCGGCCGGCGTGCAGCTCACCGTCGAGGGCAGGGTTGGTCATCGCCAGGGAACGTCCTTGCGGATGGCCGTTTCCCAGTTCTTGCCATCAAAATGCCGAGGCGCAATGGCCGAGAGGTCGACACCGTCCAGGCAGCGGGCGTTGACATCGATCTTATCGGGATCGGAACGCGGCACGTAGAACGGGTGGATGCCGCACACCTTGCAGAACGTGTGCTTGGCGACCTTGGTGTTGAACTCGTAGGTGGTGAGATCGTCCTTGCCGGTGAGCAGTTCGAAGCGCTCATGCGGCACGATCAGGTGCAAAATGCCCTTCTTGGTGCAGATCGAGCAATTGCAGATGGTGATGCCATCGAGGTCGGCAGTGACGCGAAAGCGCACGCGGCCGCAGTGACAACCGCCTTGCATAGTTTGCATGGGTGTTACTCCGCTACTCGTCCTCGTCCTGTGCGAACAAGCCGAATTGCGCCGGATCGCGCGCCGGCTCGGCCAGGCCGCGATGCTTGCGTGATGCTTGATCGCGGCCGAGGTGAGCAGCCGCCCGCTACGAACGCGTCCCCACAGTAGCCCTGCTGGCTTTGCGTTTCTCTTCTTCCTTACGCTTCAACTCCGCAAGGCGCCGAATGTGCTTATCCTTAAGCGGAGCAACGCCGGTCTCATTCGCCGCCAGGCGGCGCGCAACCCTTTTCGCAGCGGCGAGAATTTCAGCGCGCTTCAGCATATCAACATCTCCTTGCTTGATAGATAGCACAGTGAGCAGTTTTTCTCAATCGCCTCGGCTGAACGACCAGTAGTTCTTGCCATCGGCCTCATCACGGAATTTTTCCGTCAACGTATAGGAAAGGCTGTCAAGAATTTTTTCAATCGATACATATTTTCTCATGGCTTTCTGCGGCAGATTTGAATGGAACGTTTCCATGATGATATTCCGTGGCTTCACTTTTCCGATGAGACTGACTGCTGCAGCGAGAACGACACCGAGAACATCTTCCGCCGATTCGCGTGGAACATAGTGCTTCCCGGTCGCGGAACTATAGTCCGGGGGCGAAACGTTCGAGGCATCAACCCCGCTCCTCGTTCTAATTCCAAAACAAAATTCGAACGCGCCGCTCTCGTCCCGGATCAACATGACCGACATAAGTACGATTAGGGAAGAGTCGGGATCATAACCAAGCGCGAAGTCGATGATGCAGGAACCGTCGGCTGCGACATATGGCTCATCGAAATCTTTTTCGAGTTCGAAGATATAGGCCATGCCCTATTCATCCAGCTCCTCTCCCCCGAACAGGCCAAATTGCGCCGGATCGCGCGCCGGCTCGGGCAAACCGAGGTGGCGGAAAGCGTGCGCAGTGATCAGCCGACCGCGCGGGGTACGCTGCAACAGGCCGCGCTGGATCAGGAACGGCTCGATGATTTCCTCGATGGCGTAGCGCGGCTCGGAGAGCGCCGCGGCCATGGTCTCGACCCCGACCGGCCCGCCGCCGTAGTTCTCTGCGATGGTCGTGAGATAGCGGCGGTCCATGGCGTCGAGACCGGCGGCATCGACTTCAAGCTCGAGCAGCGCTCGATCGGCAAGCACGCGGTCGATCTTGTCGCTGCCCGCGACATGGGCGAAATCGCGCACGCGGCGCAGCAGGCGGCCGGCAATGCGCGGGGTGCCACGCGAGCGGCGCGCGATTTCGTTCGAGCCGCTCTCGGTCACGCCGATGCCGAGCACGCGGGCGCCGCGGTTGACAATCTCTTCCAGTTCCGTCTCGGAATAGAAATTGAGCCGGATCGGAATGCCGAAGCGGTCGCGCAGCGGATTGGTAAGCAGCCCTGCGCGCGTGGTGGCGCCGACGAGGGTGAATTGCTCAAGATCGATTTTCACCGAACGCGCCGCCGGCCCCTCGCCGATGATCAGATCGAGCTGAAAATCTTCCATCGCGGGGTAGAGGATTTCCTCCACTGCCGGATTGAGGCGATGGATTTCGTCGATGAACAGCACATCGCGATGTTCGAGATTGGTCAGCAGCGCCGCGAGATCGCCGGCCTTGGCGATGACGGGACCCGAGGTGGCGCGGAAATTCACACCCAGTTCGCGCGCGACGATTTGCGCCAGCGTGGTCTTGCCGAGACCGGGAGGGCCCACGAACAGCACATGATCGAGCGCTTCCTTGCGCGCCTTCGCCGCCTCGATGAAAACGGAAAGATTGGCGCGCGCCTGCTGCTGGCCGATGAATTCGGCCAGCCGCTGCGGGCGCAGCGAGGTTTCCGCGATATCTTCCGCGCGGCGTTCGGGGGTGACGAGGCGGCGGGGGTTGGTGGTCAAAGTGTCCTCCGCCAATTCGGATCTACCTCCCCCGTTTGCGGGGGAGGTCGGTGCCGCGCAGCGGCGCCGGGAGGGGGAGCCGATTGATGGCGATTCCCATCGCCCCCTCCCCAACCCTCCCCCGCAAGCGGGGGAGGGAGCAGGCCTGCATTCGCTGAGAATCGAATGCAAAATTTCACTTCGCCAACTCCTTCAGTCCCAATTTAATCAGCTGTTTCGTCTCGGCGCCCTCGCCCGCGCTGCGCGCGGCGGCGGCGATGGCGGCGGCGGCCTGCGGCTGGCCGTAACCGAGATTGATCGATGCCGAGACCGCATCGAGCAGCGGCTGCGGCGCGCGCTTCTCGTCCACCGCACCGGAGAGCCGAATCACGGCTGGATCAAGCGAAGTATAGGCCGGCGCCTTGTCCTTGAGCTCGGTGACGATGCGCTCGGCGACCTTTTGGCCGACGCCGGGCGCGCGGCGGATCGCCGCCTTGTCGCCCATGGCGATGGCGGTCGCCAGATCGGCGGGCTTGAGCGCGCCGAGCACGGAGAGTGCGACCTTGGCGCCGATGCCCTGCACGGTCTGCAACAGGCGGAACCACTCTCGTTCAGTATCTGTGAAAAATCCGAACAGCCGGATCTGATCCTCGCGCACGTGCGTCTCGATCGCGAGGGTGACGGCCTGGCCCGCCGCCGGCAGCGCCTGGATGGTGCGCGCCGAGCAATGCACCAGATAGCCGACGCCGCCCACATCGAGGATGATGTAGTCCTCGCCGTAGCTGTCGATGATGCCCTTGAGCTTGCCGATCATGCGCGCCCTATCGTTTGTCATTCCGGGGCGCGCTGAAGGCGCGAACCCGGAATCCAGACGCAAGCGCAGAATTTGCATCTGGATTCCGGGTCCAGCGCACCCAGGTCGGCTTTAGCCGACCTGGGCTTTTTAAAGCGCCGATCTCGGGTAAACCCGAGATCGGTGCGCTGTCCCGGAATGACGAGTATAAGTGACTGCCGATCATCGCGCCGCCACCTTGAGTATGAGGCTCTGCCGATGATGCGCGTGGGTCACTGCGATGGCGAGCGCATCGGCTGCGTCCTCGGTTTGCGGATCGGCCTTGGGCAGCAGCACGCCGATCATCATGCGGATCTGCGCCTTTTCGCCGTGACCGGCGCCGACGATAGTCTTCTTCACCAAGTTGGGCGCGTATTCGTGCACGGCGAGGCCGGCGCGCGCCGGTACCAGCAGCGCCACGCCGCGCGCCTGGCCGAGCTTGAGCGTCGCGGAGGCGTCCTTGTTGACGAAGGTTGCTTCCACCGCGGCCTCCGCGGGCTGGAACTCCTCGACCACGCGGACAAGCCCATCGTGGATGGCGACCAGCCGCGCGGCGACCGCGGCCTTGTCGTCGGTGGCAAGCGAGCCGCAGGCGACGAAGGACAGACGGTTGCCCGCAACGTCGATCACGCCCCAGCCGGTGCGGCGGAGCCCGGGATCGATCCCTAAGATGCGAATCGGTTGCCTCATGGCAACGCCATTGATAGCGCCGAGCGGACCGCCAGCCTAGGACGATAAGGAGTACGAACGGGGGCCGCTCACGCGCTCATCTTGGCGAGCAACGCGTCGGAAATCTCGAAATTGGCGTAGACATTCTGCACGTCGTCGTGCTCGTTGAGGCTCTCGATCAGGCGCAGCAGCGTCTCGCCCTGCTCGTCGTCGATCGCGATCGTGTTGTGCGGCTTCCACACCAGCGCGGCCTTGCGCGGCTCGCCGAACTTCGTCTCAAGCGCCTTGGAAACTTCATGGAACGACCCCTGCGCGGCGTAAATTTCGTGGCCGTTGGCGTTCGAGATCACGTCGTCCGCACCGGCTTCGATCGCGGCGTCGAGCATGGCGTCGGCGCCTGCCACCTTGGCGTCGTATTCGATCACGCCAAGATGGTCGAACATGAAAGACACCGCGCCGGTCTCGGCCAGATTGCCGCCATTCTTGGTGAAGGTCGCACGCACCTCGCCCGCCGTGCGAAAGCGATTGTCGGTGAGCACTTCGACGATGATCGCAACCCCGCCCGGTCCGTAACCTTCGTAGCGGATCTCGTCGAAACTCTCCGAGTCGCCGCCGATCGCCTTCTTGATGGCGCGGTCGATGTTGTCCTTGGGCATGTTCTCCGCGCGCGCGGCGAGCACGGCGGCGCGCAGGCGGGGGTTCATGGCGGGATCGGGCAGGCCGAGCTTGGCGGAAACGGTGATTTCGCGCGCAAGCTTGCCGAACAGCTTGGACTTCATTTTGTCCTGCCGCCCCTTGCGGTGCATGATGTTCTTGAATTGCGAATGGCCAGCCATGATCTCTAACTTTCATCCGGTCATTCCGGCCGAGCCGCGGTCCAAGTCGGCCTTGGCCGACTTGGATTCTTCGAAATCCGATCTCGAGTAAACCCGAGATCGGTGGCGAGAGCCGGAATCCATAATCACGAATCGTGGTTATGGATTCCGGGCTCGCGGGCTAAAGCCCGCGCCCCGGAATGACAATCCAAAATTTTGTGCTGGTATAAAACGGCAGCGCATTCGGCTTCAACCCCAAAACGCCGGCCTTGCCTCCTCCAAGCAGCCGCCCAGCCGCACCAGGCCGATGCGGCGCGCAAGCCCGGACGCATCGTCGGTCTCCACCGCGACCGCGCAAAGCGTGGCCGGTCCCAGTGCCGGCTCAAACTTGGCTTGCGGGATGCGGCGGAGGAAGCGGCCAAGCGGCTCGTCCTTGACCATGCCGATCACCGAGTCATAGTCGCCGGTCATTCCGACATCTGAAATGAACGCTGTGCCGCCGGGCAGAATGCGGTGATCCGCGGTCTGCGCATGGGTGTGGGTGCCGACCACCAGGCTGGCGCGGCCATCGGCGAAATAGCCCATCGCCTGCTTCTCGCTCGTCACCTCGGCGTGCATGTCGATAACGATGGCGTCGGCGCCGGAGCGCAGCGCGCAAGCCGAGAGCTCGCGCTCGATGGCGGCGAACGGATCGTCGAGCGGGTCGATGAAGACGCGGCCCATGGCGTTGATGACCAGCACGCGCGCGCCGTTCTTGGCCTCGATCATGGCAGCGCCGCGCCCGGGCGTGCCGGCGGGATAGTTGAGCGGACGAATGAGTTTTGGCGCGCGCTCGATGAAGACCAGCGCCTCGCGCTGATCCCAGGCGTGGTTGCCGAGCGTAATGGCATCGGCGCCGGCGTCGAGCAGATCCTGGTAGATCGCTTCCGTGATGCCGAAGCCGCCGGCGGCGTTCTCGCCATTGATCACGACCAGATCGAGCTTCCATTCGGCGACGAGGCCGGGCAATCGCTCCTGCACCGCCGCGCGCCCGGAGCGGCCCACCACGTCGCCGATGAACAGGATGCGCATATTATTCCTTGCGGCAATCGATCACTTCACGCTCGGTTAGCACGAGATCGAGCCGCGCGTCGCGGGGGGTGGCCGGCACTTCGCCGACCTCCTGGACGGCATAGGCGATGCCGACGGTAACGATGGGTTTGACGGCGCGCAGTTTCGCGATCGTCATGTCGTAATAGCCGGCGCCATAGCCGATGCGATGGCCTTGGCGGTCGAAGACCGTGAGCGGAACCAGCAGAATATCCGGCTGTATTTCCGGCGCGTTCGGGGTCGGCTGGCGGATGCCCCAGACGCCGCGCACCAGCGGCTGTTCGAAATCCCATGCGCGCATGATCAACGGCTTGCCGCGGCCGACCACAACCGGCAAGGCGAGCTTGGCGCCGGCGCCCGCGAGCTTGCGCATGAGCGGCAGCGGGTTGAGTTCGCTGCGCACCGGGGAATAGCCGGAGACGATGGCGCCGGGTTTGAATTCGAGCGGGAATATGCGCGCGGCAATGGCCTCGGCGGCGGCCACGCGCACAGCGGGGGAGAGCGCATCGCGGCGCGCGAGCGCTTCGCGGCGCAGCGCGGCTTTGCTGTCTTCGGTCGGGACGGATTGAGTCATTAACGCCAACAAAACGAGTGCGGAGCCGCGCAGGCCGTCGGAGCGCTGATCCCGGGAACCTACATAAGTAGGTGGGCGCCATATAACCGAGCCCACGAGCCCGGCCAGGGACAGCTCCCTTCAGGATCGTAAGGCCCCGGGAATATTGACTCCAAACGCACCCCGCAGCCCCGCCCGAGCAATGTAATGGGGGACTCGCGCCAGCGCCACCTTTACCTGAGCCGGATTGGCGCTCACCCCATCGCCACATTGCTCTCGGCGACGGTCTGGTTGAGCCGGCGGGAGATGTTCTCGATGCGCTCGGCGGCGGAATTGAACGCGGAGACGATGGCCGCCTGGGTTGCATGCATGCGATCGGCGGACACCACGCGCGCGTCCTGCAGCGCGGCGAGCTCGTCCTGCAAATGCTGCATTCGCTTGCCCATCTCGGCGAGGTCGTCGGCGACCGTGATCGCCGCCATCACGATCAGGCGCGCATCGCCGATCTGTCCGAACTTGCCGCGCAATTCCACGATGCGGTCATCGATGCTCTTGGCGAGCCGCATGAGGTGTTTTTCCTGCCCGTCCTCGCAGGCCATGCGATACTGGTGGCCATTAATGGTGACGCTCACATGTGCCATGACGCCCTCGCCGCTTCTCTTATGGGTTTTCTTGCGTGCCGATCACCGCACGGATGCTGTGCATGGCCGAGTCGAGCCGGTGGGCGATCTCGCGGTTGACCGTTTCGAGCCGGCGCGAACGGGCGGTCTCGGCATCGAGTTCGGCTGCGAGCCGTGAACGGTCGGCGCCGAGTGCCTGGAACTGGGTGTGTTGCGCGGAACCGCTCCGGTCGGTGTCGAGCCGACGTTCGAGGGCTACTTCAAGCGCATCGAGCGCCAAGGCAAGACGACGAGTGGCCGCGTCGATCATGCTCTGATCGGTCATCATGAAACCTCGTGCCCCCTCTCGCCACCTCTTGCCCACCCGGCGCGAAAAGCACGCCCCTATCGCCTGCCCTATGGTGTCCGTGCCGCAGAAATATCATTCGTGAGCAAGCAATTAGAACGGGAACCTTACGTTCTACAAAGGCTTTCAGTCAACGCTTCGGCGGCCGCTGTCCCCTGCCTTTACGCAGGCGGTGCAAAGAGATCCGCGCCGAAGGTTAGTCACATTGACTCCAAGGCCTTACGTGCTATCCCAAACCCTTCAAACGGACGCCCGATGATCGCGAAAGCCTCGCAGACGACCGCCGCCGTCGCGCCTTCGCCGCGTCAGAGCGGGCGGATGCCCGCAAATCGCGCCGAGCACGACCGCATGGCCAACGCCATCCGCGCGCTCGCCATGGACGCGGTCGAGCAGGCCAAATCCGGCCACCCCGGCCTGCCCATGGGCGCGGCCGACATCGCCACCGTGCTGTTCACGCGCTATCTGAAATTCGATCCGGCCGATCCGGCCTGGCCCGACCGCGACCGCTTCGTGCTCTCCGCCGGCCACGGCTCGATGCTCATCTACGCTGCGCTGCATCTGCTCGGCTACCAGGCGATGACGATCGAGCAGATCAAACGCTTCCGCCAGCTCGGCTCGATCACACCGGGCCATCCAGAACACTTGCTCGCAGCGGGCATCGAGACCACCACCGGACCGCTCGGCCAGGGACTTGGCAATGCGGTGGGCATGGCGATCGCCGAGCGGCATCTGGCAGCCGTGTTCGGCAAGGACATCGTCGATCATCACACCTATGTGCTCGCCTCCGACGGCGATCTGATGGAAGGCATCAGTCAGGAGGCGATTGCGCTTGCCGGGCATCTTCGCCTCAATAGGCTGATCGTACTGTTCGACGACAACGGCATTTCCATCGACGGGCCGCTTGCGCTCGCCGACTCGGTGGACCAAGTCAAACGCTTCGAGGCGGCGGGCTGGATGGCGACGCGCATCGATGGTCACGATCCTAATGCCATCGCGGCCGCGATCGAGACGGCAAAAACATTCGAGCGGCCCACGCTGATCGCTTGCCGCACAACAATTGGTTTTGGCGCGCCGACCAAGGCCGGCACGGAAAAGTGCCACGGCTCCCCGCTCGGCGCCGAAGAAATCGCGGGCGCGCGCAACACGCTCGGCTGGAGCGAGCCCGCCTTCCAGATTCCGGCCGATGTGGTTGCGCAATGGCGCGCCGCCGGCCAGCGCTCGAAATCCGCGCGCAAGGAATGGGAGGGCCGTCTCGCCGCGCTGCCGGCCGAGCAGCGCAACGAATTCATGCGGCGCAGGCGCGGAGACTTGCCCAAAGAAAAATTCGCAGCCGCGGTTCGCGCGGTCAAGGAAAAGCTCGTTACCAGCCCAAGGGAAGTTGCGACACGCTCGGCCTCCGAAGCCGCGCTAGAAATGCTCACGCCGGCGCTGCCGGAGATGATCGGAGGCTCGGCCGATCTCACCGGCTCGAACAATACCAAGACCAAGAGCACCCCGGTGCTGTCGGCGAAGGATTATTCCGGGCGATTCATCCATTACGGCGTGCGCGAGCACGGCATGGCGGCGGCGATGAACGGCATGGCGCTGCACGGCGGCATCATCCCCTATTCGGGCACGTTTCTGGTGTTCTCCGATTATTGCCGGCCGGCGATCCGGCTTGCCGCACTTATGGGTCAGCGCGTCATCCATGTGATGACGCACGATTCGATCGGGCTTGGCGAAGACGGCCCGACGCATCAGCCGGTCGAGCATCTCGCGGCATTGCGGGCCATGCCGAACCTGCGCCTATTTCGTCCTTGCGACGCGGTCGAGACGATCGAATGCTGGGAGCTTGCGCTCGAATGCAAGACCGGGCCAAGCGTGCTGGCGCTGACACGGCAGAACCTGCCGCAGCTTCGGCTTGGCCATGACGAGCGCAATCGCTGCTCAGCCGGCGCCTATGAGATCGTCCCCGCCGAGGGCCCGGTGGCCGCGGTGTCGCTGTTTGCCTCGGGTTCGGAGGTATCCATCGCGGTCGAGGCACGAAAATTCTTAAGGCAAAAAGGCGTGTACGCGCGGGTCGTATCGGTGCCGTGCTTTGAGCTGTTTCTCGCCGCGCCCGAAGACGAGCGCCGCGCCGTCGTCGGCGATGCGCCGGTGAAAGTCGCGGTCGAGGCCGCGGTGCGCCAGGGCTGGGATGCAATCGTCGGCTCAGAGGGCGCCTTTGTCGGCATGAGCAGCTATGGCGCCAGCGCACCCTATCGGGATCTCTACAAGCACTTCGGCATTACCCCGGAAGCGGTGGCCGAGGCAGCGCTGCGCAAGATGGGAAAAGCTTAGAGTTATTGTTTGAGCATGATCTTTTCCGAAAACCGGTTCCCACTTTTCGGGATCATGCTCTAAAGGAGTCTAGTGATGTCTGTTCGGGTCGCCATCAATGGCTTCGGGCGCATCGGCCGCAACGTGCTGCGCGCCATCGCGGAAGCCGGCCGCAAGGACATCGAGGTGATCGCCATCAACGACCTCGCGCCGGTCGAGACCAATGCGCATCTGCTGCGCTTTGACTCGGTGCATGGCCGCTTTCCCGGCGAGGTGACTGTTCAGGGCGATAGCATCAATCTCGGCAATGGCGCGATCAAGGTCACGGCGCAGAGAGATCCGGCGCAGCTGCCGTGGAAGGATCTCGGCATCGACATCGCACTGGAATGCACCGGCTTTTTCACGTCCAAAGAAAAGGCATCGATGCACCTGAGCGCGGGCGCCAAGTGCGTGCTGATCTCAGCGCCGGCCGACGGCGCCGATCTCACGGTGGTCTATGGCGTCAATCACGACAAGCTCACCAGGGATCACCGCGTTGTCTCGAATGCGTCCTGCACCACCAATTGCCTGGCGCCGGTCGCCAAGGTGCTCAACGACGCGATCGGCATCGACAAGGGATTCATGACCACGATCCATTCCTACACCAACGATCAGCCATCGCTCGATCAGGTGCACAAGGACCTCTACCGCGCGCGCGCGGCGGCGCTCTCCATGATCCCGACCTCGACGGGAGCCGCGAAGGCCGTCGGCCTGGTGCTGCCGGAGCTCAACGGCAAACTCGATGGCGTTGCGATCCGCGTGCCGACGCCGAACGTTTCGGTGGTCGACTTCAAGTTTGTCTCAAAGCGCGCGACCAGCAAGGACGAGATCAACGGCGCGATCAAGCGCGCCGCCGAGCAGCAGCTCAAGGGCATTCTCGGCTACACCGACGCACCCAATGTCTCGATCGACTTCAACCACGATCCGCGCTCGTCCGTCTTCCACATGGACCAGACTAAGGTGATGGACGGCACATTCGTGCGGGTGATGTCGTGGTACGACAACGAATGGGGCTTCTCCAACCGCATGGCGGACACTGCGGTAGCGATGGGGAAGTTGATTTGATTGCCACAAGTCCTACGTGCCTGCGCTAACGGAGCGGGCGATGACCTTTGCACCCTCGTGGATTGAAATCGGCGTCGGAGCAGTTTTGGCGGCACTTGTCGCCTATGCGTTTTGGGTTGCGTTGAAGACCCGCAGAACCGAACATTCTTCGACAGAAAACATTGCCGTAGCTGATCCTGCCGAAGCCGCATCATCACTTGGGCGTTTGCGCTCGAATGGTGACAGCGGCGATGGAGCGGGCGTTGGGGCGGGATCAGGTGCGGGATAGGCGGGAGGGCGCGTGGAAAACGTGATGGAGTTACGAGAACGTGTTCGGGAATTGGAAGAGGCGATTACAAGCGCGAGCCTCGAACTCTGCGAGAGTAACGCCCCGGAAGCCAAGGTAACCATGGTGATCTTCGGGAAGGTCATGGATGCAGCGGCAATGAAGCGAGTCGGAATATGACCCCAACACCCGACCTGCCCGAGCGCGAGCAGCGCGATTTGGAATGGCTGCGCCGGTTCGTCGCCGCGATTCGGGAAACGGAGGAGAAGCAGCAATGGCCGGAATAAGAGTCGGCGAAGGATACGAGTCTGTGATGCTTTACGTGCTCGATTGCAGCGAGTCGTGTGTGGATATCTCACTGTCCGACGTGTTCATGGACTTTATCCCGCGTGAGATCCACTCGCTCGACTCAGCGCGGAAGCTGATCGCCAACCTGCAACGGGCAACGGAAATCATGGAACGCGAGTCGCGGCGGTTGGCCGACAAGCCAAGCGGGATTGCGATTCGCCAGAAAGAGAAATGGCAGGTGCCAGCGTAATGCCAGCGACACACGAAGAGATCGGCGCAAT
>CAZNSG010000240.1:0-11183 GCA_964575715.1 uncultured Hyphomicrobiales bacterium
GATCTGCTCTTCCGTGAACCTCGATTGCTTCATCGTCCGTCCCCTCTCAGGTGACGGACTCTACTCAAATCTGGAGGAAGTTCAGGGGCTCAGGTCACTATCGCGCTACTTAACTCTTTTATTGTGGTACCGAAACTCGCAGCGATCCAACTTAAAAGGCCAACGAAGAATGCCGCAATGCCAGTAGCGGCCGCGAAGAGTCGCTCCTCGCTCTCGATTGTCCGAGCCGAAGACTCGTATTCTAACAAGCCTATTTCTTTGTGCTCTGGGAGGATGCGATAAGTGGGAAAAAATTGATGCGCTGCATCGAGATGATTTACGTTTTTAAATGGTTCCAAGGCCATAAAGTGAACAATCGCCGCGCCTTCTCAACTCTTTGTACTCTAGCTGATCATGTTTGGAGACGTCCATTGCCTATTTTTCCTCATTATGCAGCCAGGACTTGGCCACTTCAATCGACGTCCACGTAGCGCGCCGCCACCCAGCCCGAGAGCGCATCGCCCTTCTGAGGTACATCCACACGTAGCCAGCGTGTGAGCCCATTCATCGCCGTGTCGCGCACCAGTACCCGCGTCCCGCGCGAGAGACTACCCAGTATCTTGTGCTCAATCCCAGGCCCGCCGCGCAGGTTAAGGTCATGGACATTCACAATGCCATCGCTGTCGCCATCTGATCCCTCCGGTACGGCGCGCCCAAATGTCATCGAGCGTACGCGCTCGATCGGGAACAGCGGATTCGTGTTGATCTTGCGACCCGGTGAGATGAACCAGTGTGGTTCGATAAAACGGATGCCCTGGTAGGCGTTTCGCAGAGCCAAAAGGAGCGCGATCATGCTGCCAATCTGCTGTTCCGAATAATGCAACCAATATCCATCACCGTGGTAATCCGTCATACGCCGCTCGACTGGACCGTCTTTTTCCGAGATTGTTATTCCGAGATCGTTCCGATAGACACCGCTCTCAATCTTGGAGAGTTTGCCGGGATTGATGATCTCAATTCCGATGCTAAAGAGGTTACAATTTGGACGCCCTTGATATGACGACTTGCCAGCGTGCCAGCATACGCGATTGAAAGGCGCGAGTTGCGTAGTATCGCCGTCGCGACCGATGACGACGTGGGCAGACACCTTTGCTGATGGATTGCACAGCCACGAGATTGAACCCTCAGCCTTGAGGCCACCGGCGGTGTCGTGCACGATGATACCTTCTGGCGCGAGCGCACCGCCTAAGTTCGGCGTCTGACGAAAGGTGGTCTGCTGCGCGTTAACGTAGATGCGGTGATCACGGATTTCGACGTTTATCATTTCAGACTCTACGTTCGTTCGATGAACTAGAAGGTTTCAGGTGGGGCAGTCCGTAGCGTTCGAGCCGCGCACCTTGCGCAGCGCGTAGCAGCCGCCGTACCAGTGCAGGTTATCCGCCGCGAGGCGCGCCTGGTCCTGCCCGTAGGCCGTCCAGATCGCGGCGAATGCGCGCGTGAAGGCATCGAAGCATTTGCGGTGCACCACGAAATGCCTGACCTTCGTCACCTTGCCGGCATCGTCCTTATAGAACATCTGCCACGGCGGGACGAACGGCACGAGTTGCCGCGCAAAGATGCGGCTCGTCGGATCGCCGTAGAATGCGATCAAGGACTGGTTGTCGTCGTGCGGCCAATCCATGGCTCACTCCGGCGCGAGAATGGTTGCGGGATCGGCGCCGATGGCTTTGAGCAGCGCGAGCGCGGTTTTATCGTCGGAATAGATCGCGTCGCGCGTGTTCCAGCGTTCGCGCGTGTAGAGATCGGCGGCATCGAGCGCTGCGCGCGCGGCATCGAGCTTGCCTGCAGCGGCGAGGCGATCGACGATCTTGCGTTTTGGCACCAGATGATAAGGCGGGACATTTGCCGCGCGCAGAACGGCGTGCAGGTTTTTCTCGCTGTCGATGCGCGTTATCGTTCCGCCGCGTGCCGTCCACGCTTGCAACGCGACATCTTCGGCCTGAACAAAACGCGCGCGCGCGCTGGCATAGATGGCGGTTTTGTCACCGCCGACAATCCAGTAATGATCATGTGCATTGTAAAACATCATGCGTATTGCCCTCCCGTTGAAGTGGTACCGGCAACATTGCCGGGAAAATAATTGGCGCCGCTTCCGGCCGTGTTGATGACAGCGTTCAGTGCGGCGTCATAGCGCTTGGCCGTGACAGTGCCGCTATAGGTCATGAACACAGCGACGATCTCGGAGCATTGCTCGGCCTTCGCAAAGGTCACGAACGTTGGAGAATTTGTGACCGTGACCGTCACCGCAGCAATGGCTTGGATCGAGCTCGCGGTGACCTCTGTCCAGTAGTGATAGAATGCGGCGGCACCGCTGATGTTGTAGGCGACGTTGATTGCAATGGCGCCGGCATATAGCGCGTGCAGATGCGCGGTCCCGGCCACAGCGCCAAACTCGACCTTGCCGGTGACGGTAATCTTGCCGCCAAAGGCGGCCAGCATTCCTTCACCGGAAGTCGTGGTGGTGACTTTCACACCCTCGATTGAAAGCGCGACGCCATAACCAGTCACGACGACGGCATCCTTGCTGGTGGTCGAGATCACCACATTTGACGGCGTCGTGGTGTCGCCACTGATCTTCAGCGTTCCACCCCCCACGACCGGGAGCGTCATCAAGATGCCGCCGGTATAGGTTCCGGCGGCGACATTGACGGTGACGGCAAATCCCCTCGTATCGAGAGTGTTAACCGTATCGATGGCCTTTTGAATAGTGAGGAAAGCGCCGCCCGCCGTGTTTGCCAGCCCGTTATTGCTATCCGAGCCGTCGGTGCGGACGAAGTAGCTACGGGCCGCGGTCAGGACCTCGCGCGCGTTGGTGATCTGGGTGATGCTGTAATCGCCGGATGCCGCGACGACCGCGCCGGTTCGCCCGAACACCGACGACACCGATCCGCCACCGGTACCGCCCGGCCCCGCCAGCAGTTTCCAGCGGCTCTCGGTCGCGTCGTACCACAAGACAGCGCTCTGCTTGGCCGCGAGCGTGAGGTCCGCGCCGAAGGAAAAGCGGTTGGCTGCGCTTGATGACGCGTTGGCGTCCTTGAGCAGGATGGTATTGGCGCCCGCATTGACGACGGCGACGATGCGGCCGTCGCCGCCACCGGCGAGGCCGGTGATATTGCGGCTGGCGTCGGAGGAAAGCCGCAGCACGCTCGCTGAGCTGAGCCCGGCCGGGTTGTAATCGTTCTGATCGGCGGTGATCTGGGTAGGCGAAATATCGCCGGTGAGAAAGAAACCGGAGTTGATTTTTGCTGCGCCGGTGGTTTTATCGACGACCAAGGCGTCGATCCAGGTCGTGCCGTCCGGGCTGACCTTGAAATGCAAATCGTCGTCGCCCGTGAGCCCGATCTCGGCGCGGCCGGAAAAGTTGTCTTGAAACAAGAATGAGAGAGTCTTCGCCGCGTTCTCTTTGCTGAGCTTGTAGCGCAGATGGCCGTCGCCCCCCTCGGCGACCGTCTTGGCGGTCCACAGCGCGTTGTTGAGCTTTGCGCTCACCGGATTGGTTGTGTCCGCCGTCGTGCCGACGCCGAGCAGCGCGAGATTTTGGAGCTCGGAAATGCCACCGGACATGCCCATCCACGCACTGCCGTTCCATGCGAGCAATGCGCCCTCGTCGGCAACAAAGGCGAGCCAGCCGGTGCGCGGCGGATAAAACAGCCAGCCGCCGCCGGAATAGCGCGCAAACTGGTTGTCCTTGCCGGCGAACGCGCCGGTCCCTGTCGGCTTGACGATATAGCGACTGTTTTCTGCCGGCGACGCCGGCGGCGCGCTCAACGCGCGGCTTGCGACCGCAAGCTGCACGAATATGTCGAGCAGGGTGAGCGCTTCGTTATGGGTGACATGCTTTTGCGCTTGTGCCGCTTCGATGGTGGGCAGGCCGAGATGGGGGGTGTCGGTCATGATTCTACCTTTCGCCGTTATCCTGAGGTGGCCGCGAAGCGGCCCTCGAAGGATGACGGGCACAGATTCACGGGCCGTCGCCCTTCGAGGCTCGACGCTTCGCGTCTCGCACCTCAGGGTGACGGCGATAAGTTGTGCTACATGACCAACGTCGTCTCGGTCGCGATGCCGCGGCCGACGGTTGCTGAAACTTGCGCGAGGCGAACAGACAATGTTCCCTGCGGAGATCCGAAATCGGCAATCTCATCGGCTGCCGCGTAGAGCACGTTCGGAGCGAACGCATCGAGCGTGCGCAGCACATTCGTCCCGGAGAGAATGTCGATCTGATATTTTTCGAACTGCTCGCCGAGCGGCACATCCTGCGCTTCCCAGGAATCGCCGTCGATGCGCGTGCGCCTGATCCAGCGGAACTGTACGCCGCTGCCGTCGCGCGCGGCACGAAGGTGCGCAGGCGAGAGCGGACGCAGCGCGGTCGCCAACGGAGTTGCCTCGATTGCGAGCGCGGCGGCATCGCCGTGGTCGCGGTCGGCGGCAATGATGCGCAACTGCAACGGCCGGCCGAGCGCGCCCAGCCCGCGCGCAACCGGCACGACGTGCTCATCGAGCAGCACGAATGGGCTACCGACGGGCAGCGGATCGCCCATCGCCCATTCGCTGCCCCCCTGCCCGCGCAGAAAGCGGCTTAGCTCGTAGGTGCGCTCATCCACCAGCTCGGCACTGGCAAATTGCAGCACCTCCCAGGCACCATCGGCGCGCCGGACCGCCGCTACATTGGCACCGCCAAAGAGTGCGGTATCGGAAACCGAAGCAAGCGTGCCGCCATAGAGCCGCACGCGCATGCGTCCGGTGTGGTCCCAGCGGCCGGTCGGGCCGCGTGCAAGTGCGTCGAGCGTCGTGCCGACAATCGACGGCACGAGCGCAAGCGCCGCGCGTGTGTATGACAGCCCATCGCTTGAAGCCCAGACCGCAACCGAGCCGGGCCACGGATCGGCGAACACCGCCACACGCATGAGCACCGGCGGGTCTTCGTTCGTGAGCGTGGGCAGATCGAGCAGGAGCGCATGCACCGGACCGACCGGCAAGGGCAAGTCCGGCGTGTGGCGGCGCGGTGCGGCGAGCGGCACATCGAATACTTCGGGGTCGATCGAGTGTGCCTTGAAGGCGCGACTTTCGGTATCGACCACTTCGCGGATTTCGATCAACCGCCGCCGCCCGCCGACGGTCAGCGCCATCACGTCGCCGGGCGCGAGCGCGAGCCGGCTCGGCGGCAGCGCGAAGTCGGCGCTCTCGCGCGCGGCCCAAAGATCCTGCAGCCAGATTTCGGCGCGCCGTTCGGCCAGTGCGCCATTGGCCACCATGGCAATGTCGGCATTCGACGTGCGGGCGCTGCCGCCAACGAGCCGACGCGAGATCGCAACCGCGCGGCGGTAATCGGCACTGCCATCGGTAAAGCCGAGCGAGACTTCGCGCGGCAGTTCAGTCTCCTGCCCGCGCACCAGGCGGAACGGCGCCCCGTTTGCCGGCAGCACCAGATCGTCCTCGCTGAGTTCAATGACCGGTACGCCGCCGCGCGGGCGGAAGGCAAGCTCGCCCGATTGTTCGGAAGCGTCGAATGCAAAGGCGGCGGCGAGCGGCTCGAGTGCGGCGCGCGCGGCCATCGGCCGGTCGATCAAATAACCGTCGGGGCCCTCGCCGAGCGCATCGGCGTTGAAATCCGTGGTTCCGGTGTCGGTGAGGATGGCGGAGACGAGCCCTTCGAGCGGGCAGGCGCCAAGCCGGCCGGTGAGCCAGTGGCCGTTTTCCCAATTCGGGCCGTCGCTCCACACATCGAGCGCGGCCGGAAAAATCGGATAGGGCCGCGCGTCCCAAGTCCACACGTGCAGTCCGGTGACTGCAACCATGCGATCGCCGTAGAGAGAGGAGATCGGGTTAAGCGTGGCGGTTGCGCCGAATTGCGGGTCGAAGGCAGAGAGAACGGTCTCGATGTAACGGCGCTGAATGAGATCGTCGCGCCGGCCGTTGGAGAAATAGGGCAGTCCGCCGGCCGCGGATTTCACGTCGGGAAACGTGCTCGGCTGGTTGGCACCCTTGTCCACCGCGGGACAGCCGAATTCGGTCAGCCAAATCGGCTTGCTCTGGGCCACCCAGGCGGTGGGCGTCGTGAGTTCCGTGCCGCCGACGCGCTCGTAATGCGGGTTCGACCACCAGTTCCAGAGATCCTTGGCGCGGTAGATCCAGGGCTTGCCCAAACCATCGGTGATCGCGTTGCGACTTTGCGCCATGCGCGCGGCATCATCGGCATAATACCAGTCGAAGGCTTCGCCGCCGTTGAGATTTGAGCGCAGATAGTCACGATCATAAATGGTGCTGGCGAGCGCGCGGTCGAGATGGTTGGCGGTGTCGCGCCAATCGGAAAGCGGTACATAGTAGTCGATGCCGACCACGTCGACCGCCGAGGACGCCCACAATGCATCGAGCGGAAAGCGCACTTCCTGTGCGCCCGCATCGACCACATGCGAGCTGTATTCGGTCCAGTCGGCGCCATAGGTCACGGTCGTACCGGCGCCGAGAATGGACTTCACTTCGACCGCGAGGCTGGCGAGCTGGCTGACCGCCGGATAGACGCCCGAGGCCGAGCGCACGCGGGTCAAACTTCTTAGCTCCGAACCAATCAGAAACGCATCGACGCCGCCGGCATCGACCGCGAGTTGCGCGTAGTGGCGGATCATGCGGCGATAGCCCCAATCTTCGGTGCCGCCGAAGAACGCCGCGATCTGATCGGCCGCGGCCGCGGTGCCGTCGGGCGAGCCGGGCCGGCCCGGCGCCGGGTCGCAGGTGATGCGCCCGCGCCAGGGATAGACCTCCTGCGGTGACGCGCCGGTCCACGGATCTGTGAGCGTGTTGCCGGCGGGAATGTCCATCATGATAAACGGATAGAGCGTGACCATGATCCCGCGCGCGTTGAGCTCGGCAATCAGATGCACCACGCTGGCATCGGAAGGCGTGCCGCCGAACGCGGCCCGGTCATCGACCGTAGACACGAGATACGCACTACCTCGATCGACGCCGGCGACCGACCAGGTAGCGCCATGAGTCGATTTCTCGCGGTTGTCGATGCCGGGCCGCAGTTACGCTGTCAAGGAGTATATTCCTGTTTATATGAATATAGTCATCAACGACAGTGGAAAGAACGCTGAAACCATGTGGGAAATTTTGTTGATGAGCTGTGGATAACTTATCGATAGTTCAGGTTTAATATCTGATATATCAGAGTTATTTTTTGATCTTGTTTTGATCTCAACTTTGCGTGAATTGTATTGCCCGCTCACAGCATTCTTTGCAGATCGGCCTTCGATACCGCCTTGCAGGATTTGACGAACCGGATCACGCGCGAGGCGGTGTCCTCGGTGAGATTGAAGTATTTGTCGAAGGCCAGCTTGGCATTGCCGGCATTTTCACCCGGGATGCCGGTCATCAGGGCGAGCACGTGCTTGGCATCGGGCCAGCCCAATCCGACCGCCTTGCACAGGATGAGCACGCCGTCCTCGGCTTCCGCGCGCAGCAGGCTCTTGACTGCCTCGATCGGGAGCTTGCTCAACATCGCAAGCGTTTCAATGGTTTGCTGGCGCTGGCCGGAGCGGGCAAATTCGCCGAGCGCCGACTTGAGCCGCGGCGCGTCCTGATGATTGAGCGTTGCGGCGGAATGTCCAGCGCCGCTTGCCGGCTGCGGAGCGGCCTTGGCGACCTGATCGGAGATCACGGTCAAGGTCTGATTGATTCTTGCGCGCATTTCAGGATTGGCGCATTTCAGCAAACGCTGCCTGACCACTGCGGTCGCTTTGCGCAAGAGATGATCGAATACATCCGGCGGAATATCCGGACGATTGACGATATTTTCGGCAAGCTTGGCGTCCATGTTAGCGCGATCCGCGACCTGGAACATCGCGTTCTTCGAAAAGCGAGCGCCTTTATTCGCCGTGATCTTCAGCGCGACCGCATCGTCGCCGCGCGCAACCAGAACATCGGTGACTTTTTCCGCCACTTGCTTGCGGCCGGCGATGGCCGCAAGATGCTCCTGGCTCTTCGATTGCGCGAGCTCGACCAGAAAATCGTCGGTCAAGACGGCGGACTGACTCAGGATCGGCCGCGAGATCTCGATGTTGTCGCTGCGCGCCAGCCGATGGACGACGTTTGCCGGAGCATTCGCAATCGGGGCAAGATCGGAGCTCAATCGAACGAGCGCCTGCCGCTCAATCTTCTCAACCAGACGCAACAATACGTCATCGAACAGCGCGATATGTTCGTCGCTGTAGGAATTCGCGTTTTGCAGAAACAATTGCGTCACGCGCTGGAGCATGACGGCGCGCTGCGCGCCCGAGCCATGACGCAAGGTGGTTTCGAGTTCGTCGATCAGGGTCGGCGCGCTGAGCATCAATAATTTCCCTTGGCATTGCTATCGTTGCAATACCCCAATCGTTTCCCAGGCCATCACCAACCGAAAGGCTCTAATTTTCTCTTTACTTAAGCGGTTAACAACTGTCGTCAAATCGGAACCGCTTGTTTGCATGAGAGAAAATGCTGATCGAGCGATCGATATTAAGGCGTGAAATCGGATGATGGCGCGCGGGCCATTGCGCGTCTTTGCATGCATCGCGCACCGCTATAAGTAATCTATGTTAGGTCGTTAACTCGGCGGCGCGTCGGCGGTGCCCGATCCGCGCAAGGGGCGCTCCTCCATCAGGATGAGCCCGAGCAGGCTGCACGTCAGAAATACCAGGGCGGCCAGGAACACCCAGCGAAACACGCCGGCGACGTCGAAGCCCTGCGCGCTCACAGTTGCCGCCATGACGGATACCGAGGTGCCGCGCTCGGGGGCGGCGCCAAAACCGGCGAGAACGATGGCGCCCATCACCGCCACCGCAAAGGCGCTGGTAAGCGAGCGAAAGAAATTCATCGCGCCCATGGCAACGCCGACCTGGTGCTGCGCCATGGCGTTCTGGATCGATACCGTGGTGACCGGATAGGTCATGCCGATGGCGGTGCCGACCACGCTCAGGATCGCGATCGCCGCCACAAGCGGCATCGCAGGTTTCCACACCAGCAGCGCCAGCATGGCGATACTGAATGCCAGACCGGCCACCGGCACCCATTTGTAGTGCCGCCCGCGCAGCATGACGCGGCCGGATAGCAGCGAGCCGGGCGTGGTGAGCGCGAGCGGGATGAGCGCCAGGCCGGCGTCGGTGGCCGAGAGCTTGTGCACCACTTCGAAATAAAGCGGCGTGAAAATGGTGAGCCCGATCGAGGCCGCCATGGCGCATGAGGTCGAGAGCGTGCCCATGCGCATTACCGGATTGGCGAGCACGGCGAGGGGGAGGAACGGCTCGCGCGCGAGAGAGAGCCGCCAGGCGAAGGCAAGCGAGAACAAGAACGAGCCGGCGATCAGCGTCAGAATTTCTGGCGAGAGCCAGCCAAAGCGCGTGCCGCCCCATGACAGCGCGAGCAGAAGCAGAATGGCGGACGCCATCATCAGACCGGCGCCGAGGACATCGAGCTCGTGCTTGCGGTCGTGACGCGGGATGCGCTTGAGGTAAGCATGTGTCAGCAGCGCGGCGAGCAGCCCGAGCGGCAGGTTGAGCCAGAAAATCAGCGACCAGTGAAAATGCTCGGAGAGCGCGCCGCCGAGCACCGGCCCGCCGACACCGGAGCTCACCCAGACCACGCCCATATAGGCCTGATAGCGGCCGCGTTCGCGCGGCGCCACCACATCGGCAATAATGGCCTGTGCAATGGGGAGGATTCCACCACCACCGATGCCTTGCAGGGCACGGCCCGCGATCAGCAGCAGCATGTTGGGCGCCGCCGCGGCGGCCGCGGAACCGGCGATGAATATGCCGATGGCGGCGAGCATCATGGCGCGGCGGCCGTAGATGTCACTGAGCTTGCCATAGAGCGGCGCTACCGCCGTCGAGGTGAGCAGATAGGCGGTGACAACCCATGCCAGATTTTCAAAGTCGGCAAAATGCCTGCCGATGGTCGGCAATGCGGTGGCGATGATGGTTTGATTGAGCGCCGCCAAGAATGCTGCGAGCATCAGGCCGAAAAAAACCCTGCGAACCTCGGCATGGCTTAAATGTGCCGGCGGCGGCGCGGCGTGCGGCTTTTCCTCGACAGAGGCTGGCGCGGCCGGCTTGTGCGCGTTTGGCTTATGTTTCGGTGTGGCCCGTTTGGGCGGACTCATCGCTGCGGCTTGCCTTCTCAGCACAATTCGGCGCGGCCAACGTGCCGGCAAGATCGCACTGGCGCGGGGGCGAATACAATGGCCTGGGATGCGGGGCTGATATGAGGTCGGGTTCAACGCGTCTTCGCAGGCGGCAGCCTATAAAGCTTGCCGTATTTACCGCGAAGATAAGCGAGGTAGATGGGTTGAGCGTGAGCCGAAACCCATCGCGGGCTTGCCTGACAGTGCTGCCAGGTAGATAATTAAAAGCGCCAACTGATGTTCGTGGGGGGCGGTAACATGCGGGCACTGCTATCGCTTCTGCTACTGGCGGGCATTTCGAGCGCTGCCGGTGCACAAACAATTCAGCGTATCGACATCATCGAGGCCGGGATTTACCGCTCACAGCGTACCGAGGACCGCGCCGCGCCGGGCACCGCAACCGGTAACGTACATATAGTAACCGATATCAATCTGGTGCAGGCAACAACCACAGTTCCTGCACGCCTCGGTGTTCAATTTGGCTTCCGGTTCAAAACTGCTGGGCAGACCGGCGAGAAAGTCAGATTGAAGGTGGTCAAGCTTATTCCTCAACCCGGAATTCGAAATCCCAATACCGGGAACACGACCGTCCGGGATGAGAGTGATTGGGATAGGACAGTTGGATCAACGGGCTTCCATGCCTACACCTTCGATTATCCTTGGGAAATAGTGACTGGCACGTGGACGTTCGAGATTTGGGACGGCAACCGCAAGCTTGCCGAGCAACAATTCACGGTCACGAATCCGTAGTAGCAAGTAGGGTGGGCATCGGCGTTTTGCCGATGCCCACGCGGTGCTTGATTTTGTACAGCGATTGGTTCCACGCGGGCATCGCCGGTGGCGATGCCCGCCCTACGCTCTGATGTCCTTCGTCAAGCATTTTAGCCATGGTGTGCCGCCACCGACGATTTCCGCCGGAGTTTGCTGATGCGATGATCGTACAAAGGTGGGGGCGAAGCCTTGAGACGTCGGTGATCAAGCTCTGATGCGC
>CAZNSG010000241.1:0-34157 GCA_964575715.1 uncultured Hyphomicrobiales bacterium
CGCTCGGGTATCTCAGGCGATCACGATTGTATTTCGCTCGGTTCTCATGCGTCCACATCGGCGGTCTCCCCTCGAATCAGGCCGCCTCCCTTGAATCACAAACGATTCAAAGGATTCAACAAGTTTTAGGACGGACACTAAGTCATTCACCGGCAGACGGGTCTTCGGGGAGGCCTGTATGGACGGGCTCTTGGTGGAATCCAATCCGGGTCGTAACGTAATCCACCCTCACAAGGACGATCTCGGGCATCCCGATACGTTCGACTGCAATGCGTGGTGTATCGGTGCGCAGAAGGCCAAGGCTGGACTGTGCGTAAAGGTCGCCGGTCCTGCGCCTTGTGCTGAGTCGGCAAAGTGCGAATGCAGCAAATGAGCTGAGGCAGACGACGCCTCGAACGAAGTTCGAGCGTCCTGCTACATTCGGCGACGGCTACGCGATGCGCTGCCGCTAGAGCCCTATGAGTTTTGGTAGAATCAGAGTCGGGCTCTAGCTTTTTGTTTGAGCATGATCCCTCGGGTCAAGCCCGAGGACATGCTTTTCCGACCTTGCTTCGCCCGCCGAAGCGGGCTTCCAGCCTTCGCAGCCGAAGCGGCTGCTTCGGCGGAGTAGGCTCGCGAAGGCGGGAAACCGGTACCCACCCCCGGATCAAGTCCGGGGGCAGGCTTTTTCGGGATCATGCTCTAGCCGCAATTGCGCGGACCATGCATGACTTCCATTGGTGGTGGCATAGCGCGAATGGGCGAGCGAGTTCGTTATCCCTTAAACTTCTTCGCCAGGGCGTCGGCATTGCGCGCGAGCAGCCCGAGGTCGGAGCCGACCGCGACGAAGGTATAGCCCCACGCGATGAAGCGCTTGGCCTCTTCTTCGTTCGGCGTGAGAATGCCCGCCGGCTTGCCGATTTTTTTGAGCCGCTGCACGGCGTCTTTGAGCGCCGCCTGCACCTCCGGGTGCCCCCAATTGCCGATGTGGCCGAACGAGGCGGATAGATCGTTGGGCCCGATGAACACGCCGTCGACGCCTTCGACGGACGCGATCTGCTCAATCTGGTCGAGCGCGCTCCTGGTTTCAACCTGCACCAGCAGGCAAATCTCGCGCGAGGCATTCTTGAGGTAATCGCTAACCCGGCCGTAGCGGCTGGCGCGGCCCGAGCCGGTGATGCCGCGGATGCCGGCCGGCGGATAGCGCGTGGCGGCCACGGCTGAGCGCGCCTCTTCCGGATTTTGCACGAACGGAATGAGCAGCGACTGTGCGCCGATGTCGAGATAGCGCTTGATCAGCACCATGTCGTTCCATGCCGGGCGCACGATTGCCGACGCGGTGCCGGCCTGGACCGCCTGGAGGTGCGAGAGAATATCCGGCAGCTCGTTGGGCGAGTGTTCGGTATCGAGCAGGAGCCAGTCGTAGCCAGAATGCGCGACGATTTCGGCGGCGACGTTGCTGCACAGGCTGCACCACAGGCCGATCTGCAGTTGGCCCGCTGCGATGGCGTGCTTGAATGTGTTGCGGGGGAGGTCCATGGCGACGTTGTTCCTTTGCGAATTTGCAGGAGCCTCCGTAACACCTCTCCCCGCTTGCGGGGAGAGGTCGGATCGCGAGCGCGTTAGCGCAAGCGATCCGGGTGAGGGGGCGTTACCGCGCTCCTAGCCTGTCGAAAATCCCCCTCACCCGGCTCGCAGCTTTCGCTGCTCGCACCCTCTCCAGCCGAAGTCGGATGTTTCCGACTTCGGCCGCTTAATAAGTGGCCGAACTCGGGTAAACCCGAGTTCGGGCGCAAGCGGGGAGAGGGAAGTCACACAAATTGCACGGCAATGCCGCCGAGCGGGCCGAAATCGGCGTGCAAGGTATCGCCCTTTTGCGCGAACACCACGCGCGTGAAGGAGCCGGCGAGCACGATGTGGCCGGGTTCGAGCGCGACCTCGTGAGCGCCGAGCTTGTTGGCAAGCCATGCCACGCCGAGCGCGGGATGGCCGAGCACGCCGGCGGCCAACCCCGTCTCCTCGATCTCGGAATTGCGATACATGATGCCGCCGACCAGGCGCAGGTCGATGTCCATCGGTCCGACCGGCCGGCCGCCGATCACGATGCCGGCGGCGGCGCCATTGTCGGCCACGGTGTCGAAAATCTTGCGCTGATCGCGGATGCGCGCATCGACGATCTCGATCGCGGGCACCACATATTCGGTCGCGCGCAGCACCTCGGGCAGGCCGACGCCAGGGCCGCGCAGCCGCTTGCCCATGATGAAGGCAAGCTCGATTTCAACCCGCGGGCGGCAATAGTTTTCATGCAAAACCTTTGCGCCGTCGGCGATCATCATGTGGTCGAGCAGGTGGCCGTAATCCGGCTCATCGATTTGGGAGGAGCGCTGCATCGCCTTGGAGGTCAGGCCCACCTTGTGGCCGATGAGTGTGGCGCCGGCGGCAATCTTGCGTTTGGCCACATCGGACGAAATAGCGTAGGAATCCTCAATGGTGATGTCCGGCCAGGTGGTTGAGAGCTGGACGGCTTGCACGCGCTCCGCTTCTGCCTTGAGCAGAATATCGGCGGCCTTCTTGCGGTCGGCAGGGGAAAGCATTTGGGGTTCCTTGTCGCTTCGATGCGGTTGGATGCTCATTCATCGCGCGCGGCAGGGCAAGCCGGATTCGGTCCAATGCGCTTGGATACAAGCATTAAAATGCGTTGGAACGGCGCAGTGCGACAGATCGTTGCGGCCGGCTTATTCTTGGCGAAATGTTTGATCCGTCTTGGCTATTTGCATTGCCGCGGGGCCGGTCCGGCTATATTTCATGCTAGACTTCAAATGAATCGCTCTGGCGGTATTTATGCCGCATAGGCACACTTGGGCACACTGCTGCGCGGAGGACTGATGGCGCTGAGACCTGTTACTCTCGACGATAAATACGACCTTGGCCAGGACCGCGTGTTCGTCACCGGTTATCAGGCGCTGGTGCGGCTCACGCTCATGCAAAAAGAGCGCGATCGCCGCGCGGGTTTGAACACCGCGGGCTATGTCACCGGCTATCGCGGCTCGCCGCTGGGCCTGCTCGACTACCAATTTCAGCGTGCTGCTATTCATCTGAACAAGAGCGACATCCTGTTTCATCCCGGCATCAACGAGGACCTGGCGGCGACCGCGCTCTGGGGCACCCAGCAGGCCGAGCTGCGCGGCGAGGGCAAGTTCGATGGCGTGTTCGGCATGTGGTACGGCAAGGGTCCGGGCGTCGACCGCACCGGCGATGTGTTTCGCCATGCCAACTTCTCCGGCACTTCCAGGTACGGCGGCGTGCTGGCGCTCATGGGCGACGATCATACGGCGGAATCCTCCACCACCGCGCACCAGTCCGAGTACCATTTCATCGATGTGATGATCCCGATCCTGAATCCGGCCGGGGCCCAGGAGTTTCTCGATTACGGTCTCTACGGCTGGGCGATGTCGCGCTTCTGCGGCACCTGGGTTGCATTGAAGTGCATGCACGAAACCGTCGAGTCGACCGCGGTGGTCGACGGCAGCCTCGATCGCGTGAACATCGTCACGCCGAACGACTTCGTCATGCCGGAGGGCGGACTTAACATCCGCCTGCGCGATACTTTCTTGGGAATGGAAGCGCGCCTGCACGATTACAAGCGCGATGCCATGCTCGCCTTTGTGCGCGCCAACAAGCTCAATCGCACGATCGTATCGGGGGGCCGCAATCCCAAGATCGGCATCATCACGACCGGCAAGGCCTATCTCGACGTACGCCAGGCGCTCGATGAACTCGGCCTCGACGAGGTCAAGTGCAACGACTACGGGCTCCGCATCCACAAAATCGCTTGTCCGTGGCCGATCAGCCGGCAGGAGCTAAAGGAATTCGCACAGGGCCTCGAACTCATCATCGTGGTCGAGGAAAAGCGCTCGCTGATCGAGGTGCAGGTGAGAGAGGAGCTTTACGGCACCGCGAACCAGCCCACTTGCATCGGCAAGAAGGACGAGAACGGGAACTGGCTGTTCCCGGTAAAAGGCGCGCTCGATCCCAACGAGATCGCGATCTGCATCGGCGAGCGGCTGCTCAAGTACGTCA
This sequence comes from uncultured Hyphomicrobiales bacterium, assembly GCA_964575715.1. GTDB lineage: Bacteria > Pseudomonadota > Alphaproteobacteria > Rhizobiales > Xanthobacteraceae > PNAI01. Next base: position 4,060 of record CAZNSG010000241.1, read on the forward strand.
CCAATGAGAACCTTTCCTCGCGCGTCGCACGTCTTAGACAGGCGCAGCGGGTGCTGGCGGAAACGCAGGACCTCGCATTCCGCACGCCGTATTTCTGCTCCGGCTGCCCGCACAATTCATCGACCGTGGTGCCGGAAGGCATGCGCGCGTATGCCGGCATCGGCTGCCACTTCATGGCGCAGTGGATGGACCGCTCGACGCTCGGCTATACCCACATGGGCGGGGAGGGCGCAAACTGGATCGGCGAAGCGCCGTTCTCCAAGCGCAACCATGTGTTCCAGAATCTCGGCGACGGTACCTATAATCACTCCGGCTACATGGCGATCCGCGGGGCCATCGCCGCGGATACCAACATCACCTACAAGATCCTGTTCAATGATGCGGTCGCCATGACCGGCGGGCAGGCGAACGACGGCGGGCTGACGGTGCCGCAGGTGGCGCGCCAGGTCGCGGCCGAGGGCGCCAAGCGTGTCGTCGTCGTTACCGACGAGCCGTGGAAATACGCCAAGAACGAAGACTGGCCGAGCGGGCTCACCATCCATCATCGCGACGCGCTCAACACGGTGCAGAAGGAGCTGTCCGAAATTCCCGGCTGCACCATCCTGATCTATGACCAGACCTGCGCGGCGGAAAAACGCCGGCGCCGCAAGCGCGGGCTCTATCCCGACCCGGACAAGCGCGTGATCATCAACGAGCTGGTGTGCGAGGGCTGCGGCGATTGCGGCGTGGTGTCGAACTGCGTCTCGGTGCAGCCGCTGGAGACCGAGTACGGCCGCAAGCGCACAATCGACCAGTCGAGCTGCAACAAGGATTTCTCCTGCGTCAAAGGCTTCTGCCCGTCATTCGTCACGGTGCATGGCGCCAAGCTCAAGCAGGGCACAATCGTGGATGGGCTGCTCGAATTGCCAGTCCTACCGGAACCCAAGCTGCCGGAGATCGAGCAGACTTACGGCATCATCGTCACCGGCGTCGGCGGCACCGGCGTGGTGACCATCGGCGGCATTCTCGGCATGGCGGCGCATCTCGAAGGCAAGGGCGTCGGCGTGATCGACATGGCGGGGCTCGCGCAAAAGGGCGGGGCAGTCTATAGCCACATGCGCATCGCCAAGAGCCCGGAAGACATTCATGCCATTCGCGTCGCGGCGGGCGGGGCCGATCTCGTGCTCGGCGGCGATATTGTGGTGGCCGGCAACAAGAAGGTGCTGGCCGCGGTCAAGCCGGGCAGGACCGCGATGGTGATCAACACCGCGGAATTTCTGCCGGGCGACTTCACCCGCAATGCCGACTTTTCGCTGCCGACGGAACGGCTCAAACGCGCGATCATGACTGCGGGCGGCGGCGAGGGCAGTCATTTCATCGATGCATCAAGGATCGCCACCGCGCTGTTCGGCAATTCGATCGGTTCGAATATTTTCCTGGTTGGCTACGCCTATCAATTCGGAACGATTCCGCTCTCAGCCGAGGCGATCGAGCAGGCAATCGCGCTCAATGGCGAGGCGGTGGCGATGAATATCGCGGCGTTCCGCTGGGGCCGGCGCGCGGCGGTCGATCCGGCCGCGGTCGAGGCGCTGGCGAAGCCGAAGGAGATCGACGAGGCGCGGGAACTCTCGCAGTCCTTCGACGAGATGGTTGCCCGGCGCGTTGCATTTCTCACCGCCTATCAGAACGCGGCCTATGCCGCGCGCTATCGCACTCTGGTCGAGCAGGCGAAAGCGGCGGAAGCCGCCAAGGCGGCGGGCAAATGCGGGCTTGCCGAGGCGGTCTCGCGCTATCTGTTCAAGCTGATGGCCTACAAGGACGAGTACGAAGTGGCGCGGCTCTACACCGACGGTGCGTTCGCAAAGCAGGTGAGGGCGGCGTTCGACGGCGATTTGAAATTCGAGTTTCATCTCGCGCCGCCGCTGCTGGCTAGGCGCGATCCGGAAACCGGGCTGCCGCGTAAGATGTCGTTCGGGCCGTGGATGATGGGCGCGTTCGGAGTGCTGGCGCGGCTGAAATTCCTGCGCGGCTCGGCGCTCGATCCGTTCGGCTACAGCGCGGAGCGCAAAACCGAGCGCAAGCTGATCGCCGACTACGAGGGAATGCTGGCGGAAGTGCTGGCGCGGCTCAATGCCGGGAATCATCCCGTCGCGGTCGGACTCGCGGCCATCCCGGAAAAAATCCGCGGCTTCGGCCATGTCAAGGCGCGGCATCTTGTGGCCGCCAAGGCGGACGAGGCGGCGCTGCTCGAGCAATTGCGCGCAAGCCCGGCGCCGCTGCTCAAGGCGGCGGAGTAGGAGACGTCACCCTGAGGTGCGAGCGGAGCGAGCCTCGAAGGGTGACGGCCACGATGAGCGCCACTAGGGGGCGCACGTTGTAAGGTTCGGGCTGTTCATCCTTCGAGGCCCGCCTTCGGCGGGCGCCTCAGGATGACGGATTGGGATATCAAGCGTCCAATGACGATCACTCTGAACCACACCATCGTTCCCGCGCGCGATAAGATCGCGGCGGCAAAATTCTTCGCGCGTATTTTTGGGCTCAAACGCGGACGGACGAATTATTTCGCTCCGGTGCGCGTGAATAAGAATCTAACCTTGCTGTTCGACGACGACACCAAATTCGAGAGCCACCACTATGCCTTCCACGTCAGCAAGGCCGAGTTCGACGCCATCTTCCGGCGCATCAAGCAGGAAGGCATCGTCTATGGCAGCGCGCCCTGGAGCCTCGACGATGGCAAGCTCAACAAATGGGGCGGCGGCCGCGGCTGCTACTTCGAAGACCCGGACGGTCACGTGCTGGAGCTGATGACCGTGCCGCAGTGAGTCGGATTGTATTTTCCACGTCATTCCGGGACGGCCTGAAGGGCCGGACCCGGAATCCATAACTATCGCCGATGATTATGGATTCCGGGCTCGCCGTTTCGCGGCGCCCCGGAATGACCGGGGGTGACAGATGCAGCTGCATGACGGTGAAATGAAATCAACCGGAATCAAGCTACGGCTTCAAGATAATCTTCCCCATCGCCTGACGAGACTCCAGCAACTCATGCGCGCGCGCGGTTTGCGAAAGCGGCAAGCGGTCGCCGATCGCGGGTGAAATTTCCTTGGCCGCCAAAAATTCGATCGCGTGTTTCATGCCTTCGCTGCGCAATTCGGGCAGCGCGTCGCTGGTATGCATGGTGAAGCAGCGCAAGGCCGGGCTGCGGTCGATGTTGGCGCGCATGTCCTTGAACAGATCGGTCTCCGGTATGCCGCCGAGTACGGCATAGGAGACGATCAGCCCGAGCGGGGCGATCATTTTAAGATCGTTGACAAAGGTTTTTCCCGCAACGTGATTGAAGATGATATCGGCGCCGCGCCCGCCCGAAGCGGCATTGACGCGCTCGACCACGGCTTCCGAATTGTAATTGATGACGTGCGCGGCTTTTCGGTTGCGCACGAACGCGCACTTCTCGTCCGAGCCGGCGAGCGCGATCACGTTGGCGCCGGCCAGACGCGCAATGTCAACGAGTGCCGTGCCCATGCCGCCGGCCGCGCCATGGACGAGCACGTTGCGCGGCTCGATGCCGCGCGCCACCTGATGCAGCAGAGTCCAGGCCAGCGCATAGTTCGAGAGCGCGGCGGCTTCGTCGAGGTCGATGTTTTCCGGCAACGGCCAGATGTCCTTCTCCGGCACCGCGACATATTCGGCATAGAGCCCGCCGCGAAAACCGATGTCCCAGCCGGCGATGAATACCCGCTGCCCCACTTTGAGTTTGCCCGCGGCATTGCCCGCCACCACATGGCCGCTCATGTCGTTGCCGAGCACGAAGGGGAGCTTGGGCATCCAGCGATAGCGCCCGGAGCGGATCAGCAGGTCGAAATAGTGCACGCCGATCGAATAAGCGCGCACCAGCACCTCGCCACGGCCGGGCTTCGGCGTCGGCAGATCGACGTATTGCAGCACTTCCGGGCCGCCGGTGCGGCTGATCTGGATGGCTTTCATGATTACTTTCTTGATAACTTTCTTGGCGCTCGAACTACCGCGAAGCGCGATATCAAGCAATTGTCCCCGACACGCGGTGTGCGCGATTGTTACAATAGCCGCGCGGATTCCAGGGCGCGCTGTCGAGCGGCTGTGTGCGGCCTTGCGAATCGGTCGCGCGTGCAATGATCTCGATCGTGCCGGAGGGCGGATTGAGCGATGCCTGGAATCGGCGCCACGCGAAACGATCCGGCAGCGGCCCAAGTTGCGCGGGGCTCCACGATCGGCCGCCGTCAGATGAAAGCGCAACGTGCGCGACCGCAACGTGTCCGCTCCAGCTATGACCGCGCACCGTGAGCGGCTGTCCCGCCGGCGTGCGGAAGCCCTGGCGCGGAAAAGTAATCAATGAACGCACCGGCATGTCGGTGATCACCTCGAATTGCGATGGATCGAGTGGGTCGCCATAGCGAATGGGTGTGCGCGGCAAACGGTAATGCAGGTTAGTCATGCGCACGCCGTCATGCTCGCGGTCGCGTATGGCGACGCGCGTGAGCCATTTCTGCCAGGCCGAGCCGGGGTAGCCGGGCGCCACCAGCCGCAACGGTCCGCCGTGCAGCGCCGGGATCGGCTCGCCGTTCATTGCATAGGCGACGAGAGTCTCGGGCGCGAACGCCTTGCCGATCGGCAGGCCGCGCGAGAGCGCGGGGCCGGTCCCGTTTAATTTCAGGTCCGGGCTGTAATGTCCGGTATAGACTGCGTTCGGGAGCGGCTCGCAATGCCGGAGCAGGTCGGCGAGGCGCACCCCGGTCCAGCGCACGCACCCGACGGCACCATATTGCCAGAGCACCGTGCCAGCCGGCTCACGAAAAAAGGCGCGACCATTGCCGGCACATTCGAGTACCGCGGCCTGGCTGACCGGTTCAAATTCGTCCTTGAGCGCGGAGATCGTCCAGGTTTGTGGCGCGCGCACACAGCCGTCGATGGTCAATGTCCAGGCCGCGAGCGCGCCGGGCGAGAAGACCGGCATGCGCCCGGTGTTGCGCGCGAACAGGCAAGCCGCCGGCGTAATGTCGTCGTCGAGCAGGTGCGGCGGTGTTTCGGCGTTGAGTTCCGGCGTGTCGAGAAGGAAAAGGTCCGGCTTGGTCGCCGCCACTAGCAAGCGCTCATCTATCTGTTGCATAAGAGGTTTCATCTCGCGCCGTGAGGCGGGAATATTAGAGCATGATCCCGAAAAGTGGGCACCGGTTTCCCGCCTTCGCGAAGCCCGCTTCGGCGGGCGAAGGAAGGTCGGAAAAGATCATGCTCAAACAAGAAGCTACCATGACCGATACATTGAAACCCCGGGATGGCAAGGACATCGAAGAGGCCGTGCGCTGGGCGCTGGCTGAAACCAAACGGCTGGAGATCGTCGGCCATGGTACGAAGCGTGAATTCGGCCGGCCAAGCCAATCGGACATGACGCTCGATGTATCTGGTCTTAGCGGCGTGACGCTCTATGAACCCGCCGAACTGGTGCTCTCGGCCAAGGCGGGCACGCCGATTGCCGAGATCGAAACGCTGGTGGCCGACAAGGGACAGCAGCTTGCGTTCGAGCCGATGGACTATGGTGCGCTCTTGGGTCCGCTCTTGGGCGGTCAGGCCGCGGCCGGTACGCTCGGCGGGGTGATCTCCGCAAATCTTGCCGGACCGCGCCGGATCAAGGCCGGTGCCGCGCGCGATCATTTTCTCGGCTTTGCGGCGGTGTCAGGGCGCGGGGAAACTTTCAAATCCGGCGGCCGGGTGGTCAAAAACGTGACCGGCTATGATTTGTGCAAGCTGCTCGCCGGCTCATTCGGCACGCTTGCGGTGATGACAGATGTGACGATCAAGACTTTGCCGCGCCCAGAGACCGAAGAAACCGTGCTCATCTCCGGGCTCGACGATGTGCGCGCAAATCAAGCGATGATCGCGGCGATGGGATCATCGTGCGACGTGTCGGGCGCGGCGCATCTGCCCGGACATGTTGCGTATCGATTTGACGGCCTTAGCGTACAGCATGCGACCACCGTGTTCCGGCTCGAAGGGGTCGCGCCGTCGGTCAAGCATCGCAAGGAAGCGCTGATCGCGCTGCTGCGGCAATTTGGCGATATCGCGTATCTCGGCGAGGAGAATTCGCGCGTATTGTGGCGCGGCGTGCGCGACGCTGTGCCGTTCGCCGCCGAGGGGCCGTCCGGCGAGCGCCCGCTCTGGCGGGTCTCGACCGCGCCGGCCAAGGCTTGCGCGATCGCGAGCATGATCCCTGCCAGCGCGGAGATGTTCTACGATTGGGCCGGCGGGCTGATCTGGATCGCGCCGCTGCCGACGCTCGATGGCGGTGCTGGCCCGGTGCGGGCGGCGGTGGCGGCGCTCGGCGGCCATGCCACGCTCATTCGCGCGCCGGCGGCGTTGCGCGCGTCGGTCGATGTGTTCCAGCCGCAGGATGAAGGGCTCGCCGCCTTGACCAAGCGCGTGAAGGAAAGCTTCGACCCCCATGGCGTGCTCAATCCGGGCCGCATGTGGGCGGGGGTGTGACGAAGAAATCGATGGGCAGTTGATGCAAACCACCTTCACCCTCACGCAGCTCGCCGATCCGCAAACGTCGGAATCGGAAAAGATTCTGCGCGCCTGCGTGCATTGCGGGTTCTGCACCGCGACCTGCCCGACTTACGTTTTGCTCGGCGACGAGCTCGATTCGCCGCGCGGGCGCATTTATCTCATCAAGGAAATGCTGGAGCGCGGCCAGCCGGTCACGGAAGAGGTCGTCAAGCACATCGATCGCTGCCTCTCATGTCTCGCCTGCATGACCACGTGCCCTTCGGGCGTGCACTACATGCATCTGGTCGATCACGCCCGTGTCCATATCGAGAAAACCTATCGCCGGCCGCTGCTCGATCGGATCATGCGGACACTGTTCGCCAAGGTGCTGCCATATCCCGCGCGTTTTCGCGCCGCGCTTTGTGCCGCAGTGTTTGCTAAACCGCTCGCACCGCTGTTTGCCGCACTGGGGCTCAAATTCATCGCCGCCATGCTGGAACTGGCGCCGCGGCGCGTGCCCGCCATCGATACGGTGTTCCGGGTCTATCCGGCGCAGGGCGCGCGGGAAGGCCGCATCGTGCTGCTCGCCGGCTGCGCCAACGAAGTGCTTTCATCCTCGATCACGCATTCCACCATTCGCGTGCTCACCCGTCATGGAATCGAAGTGGTCGTCCCGCCGGAAGCGGGTTGCTGCGGCTCTCTGGTGCACCATCTCGGGCGCGAGCACGAGGCGCTCGACTTTGCCCGCGCCAACATCGACGCCTGGACGCGCGAGATCGACGGCGCGGGGATCGATGCCATTGTGGTGACGATTTCAGGCTGCGGCACCACGGTGAAGGATTACGGTTTCATGCTGCGCGCCGATCCGGCCTATGCGGCCAAGGCGGCACGGGTGGCGGGGCTCGCCCGCGATGTGTCGGAATATCTGGCGCGGCTGCGACTCAAGCCGGCAGGCGCCGCCGCCGCGCTGACCGTTGCCTATCACTCGGCCTGCTCGCTCCAGCATGGCCAGCGCGTGGTGCGCGAGCCCAAGGAAATTTTGTCCAAGCTCGGGTTTATCGTGAAAGACGTGCCGGAGGGGCATTTATGCTGCGGCTCGGCCGGTATCTACAACATTCTGCAGCCCGAAATTGGGAAAAGGTTGCGCGCGCGCAAGATCGGGAATATCGAAAAGGTCGAGCCCGATGTGATCGCCGCCGGGAATATCGGCTGCATCACGCAGATCGCGGCGGGCACGGCAACTCCGGTTGTTCATACGGTCGAGCTCATCGATTGGGCCACTGGGGGTCCGCTGCCGGAGGGATTGCAAGAGAAATTCGCCGAAAAGTCGGCGTACTGAATGTTGATCGCGTAGCCAAAACCATCAGGAGGCGATCATGGCAAGGACATCGAAGAGCAGAACGAAAACGTCGAAAAAGAAAGTGAAGAAGAGTAAGCGGGTTGTGCTGATGCGTAAGAAGAAGGGAAAAGCCGCAGCAAAGAAACAAACGGCGGCGAGAAAAATCGCCAAGAAAGTCAGCACGAAAGCCCGTAAGCCAGCCAGCAAGACAGCCAAGGTGACGGCGAAGACGATCGTAATCAAGCCGGCGATCAAGGCTGCGCCCGCGCCGAAGCCGGTATCGCCGGCTCCGTTCACGACGCCGGCGCCGCGGCCGAGCCAGCCGATGGCGGCTCCCGCTTCTCCACGGCCAATGCCGGCGCCGCTCGCCTCGCCCATACCGCGGCCGAGCCCACCGCCAGCCGTGACGTCGCGGCCGCTACAGCCGCCTGCGGCGGCGCCGTCTTTTGGAGCTCCGCGGCCCGCACCGTTCCCGTCTCCGACGCCGATGGGCGGCTTTCGCCCCTCGAGTCCGGGGAATGTCGAGAACAAATAGTCCGGCGGCGGTTCCCATCGCTGTCGTCGTTGCAACAAAATGGCCGGGCGCGAGCCCGGCCATGGCATATGTGCGGGAATATATGATCGGTCGTGCCGCGTCGTTCGAGGCCTGACTGGGAGACCCGGATTGCCTAGGGCTTCTGGCCCGAATAGCATGGCGGCATAGAGATGGACGGCCAATGGCCTGAAGTCTGGGCCTGAAGTCTGGGCCTGAAGTCTGGGTCTGGTCGTTCGCAATAAAGAACAACACGGGGGAGGAAAGGCTATGGTGACTTACAATATCCTGATCATGGGTGCGTCCTACGGGTCGCTGCTGGCCTCCAAACTGCTGTTTGGCGGTCACAAAGTGAAACTGGTTTGCTTGCCGGCCGAGGCGGATCTGATCAACGCGGAGGGGTTCCGCGTGCGCATGCCGGTCAAGGGTCGCAAGGAGCCGGTCGAGATCGACTCGCGGAAATTACCCGGCAAAGTGTCGGCCGCGGGTCCCACCGACGTCAATCCGAAGGATTTCGATCTCGTCGGTCTGGCGATGCAGGAGCCGCAATATCGCTCCCAGGGCGTGCGCCAGCTGCTCGACGCGGTGGCCAAGTCGCGCGTGCCCTGCATGTCGATCATGAACATGCCGCCGCTGCCCTACGTCAAGCGCATCCCCGGCCTGAACTACGATGCATTGAAGGTGGCCTATACCGACGCGAGCGTGTGGGACAGCTTCGATCCCGCGACGCTGACGCTGTGCAGCCCGGACCCGCAGGCGATCCGTCCGCCGGACGAAAAGGTCAACGTGCTGATGGTGACGCTGCCGACCAACTTCAAGGTGGCGCGGTTCGCCGATGAGAACAGCACCGCAATCTTGCGTGCGCTGGAGAAGGACGTCGATGCCGCGCGCTTCGAGGCGCCGGAAGGCAAGATCGAATTGCCGGTGAAACTGCGGGTGTACGATTCCATCTTCGTGCCGCTCGCCAAGTGGGCGATGCTGCTGGCCGGCAATTACCGCTGCGTGACCAAGGACGGCATGCGGACCGCGCAAGAAGCGGTACACAGCGATATCGAAACATCGCGCTCGGTGTATAATTTCGTGAATGACCTTTGCGTCAAGCTCGGCGCCGCGCCCAACGATCTCGTGCCGTTCGAGAAATATGCTGCGGCGGCGCAAAGCCTGGTGCGGCCGGCCTCGGCCGCGCGCGCGCTGCAAAACGGCGCGCCCAACATCGAGCGCGCGGACAAGCTGGTGCAGGCGATCGCCAAGCAGAAAGGCTTGAGCCATCCGGCGATCGATTCGCAGGTGGCGCTGGTCGATGCGCGGTTGGAGGCAAACCGCAAGAAGGCGGCGGCGGCGTGATGACGCCGATTGTTGAAGCATAGAGCGGATTGGCATAGCGCAATCCGCCATTTCCCTGATGAGCGGCGGGCTTCTCGCTTCGGCTAACCGGCCCGCTCGCTCACCACGGGCTGGCTTGCCGCCGCTCCTTGAGGCATAATTTCAGCATGACATTTACCCGCATCACTGTGAATCCGAATCAGATGGGCGGCGTCCCCTGCATCCGCGGATTGCGCATCCCGGTGGCGACGGTCGTGGGGATGATTGCCGACGGCATGACCGAGGCCGAAATCATCGCCGCCTATCCCGGCCTCGAACGCGCGGACATTCATGAGGCGCTGCGCTACGCCGCCGACGCCGTGCGAGAGCGTGAGCTGCCGCTGACCGCTCCGTGAAATTCCTGATTGATAATGCGCTGTCTCCGATCGTGGCAGAGGGTCTGCGGCAGAACGGGCACGATGCCGCTCATGTGCGCGACTATGGAATGCAGTCGGCCGAAGACGCGACGATCTTCGCCTTGGCCAAGGAGCAGGATCGAATCCTAGTGTCGGCGGATACCGATTTCGGCGCCATGCTCGCCCTAAGAGGAGAACGCAAGCCCTCGGTCGTGCTGTTCAGACGAGGAACCGATCGCCAGCCTGAGCGGCAGCTTGCTCTGCTGTTGGCTAATCTCGCTAGTCTCGAACAACCGCTGTCGCGCGGCAGCGTCGTCGTTCTGGAGGAAGCGCGCATCCGCATTCGTTCGTTGCCGATTGGAGGCGAGATTTGATCTGACTGGCGAGCCGCCCGTTCTTGAGGTATAATTTAAAAATGACATTTACGCGCATCACCATCGATCCTGCCGTCTGCACCGGCAAGCCTTGCATCCGGGGACTGAGGTTTCCGGTGGCGCGGCTGCTCGGACTGATGGCGGCAGGCGAGACGCGCGAGCAGATTCTCAAAGCCTATCCCTATCTCGAACCAGGCGACATCGACGAGGCGCTGCGCTATGCGGCCTTCCTCGCCGAGGACGAGACGGTCGAGCTTGCGCCGTCGAGCTGACACGTGAAGTTCCTGGTCGACGTGCCGCTTTCGCCGGCGCTGGCGGCATGGCTGAGGGAGCACGGGCACGATGCTGTCCATGCCGTCGATCTGAGCCTCAACCGCGCGTCCGACGTGGATATCCTGGCTCGCGCAAAGCAGGAGGGTCGCACGATCGTCACGGCCGATCTTGACTATCCGCGCCTGCTCGCGCTGGCGCGGACGACCGATCCAAGCCTCATCCTATTCCGCGAAGGCGATTGGAGCGAGGCAGATGTCATCACGCGCATGGGCGACATCCTACGGGCCCTGACCGCGGCCGATATCGCACTGAGTATTGTCGTGGTGGAACGTGATCGCTTGCGCAGACGGAGGTTGCCGATCAGCACCTAGCTGGGTCCGACGATCTGGTGCCGTTCGAGAAATATGCCGCGGCGGCGCAAAGCCTGGTGCGGCCGGCCTCGGCCGCGCGCGCGCTGCAAAACGGCGCGCCCAACATCGAGCGCGCGGACCGGCTGGTGCAGGCGATCGCCAAGCAGAAGGGTTTGAGCCATCCAGCGATCGATTCGCAGGTGGCGCTGGTCGATGCCAGGCTCGAGGCCAACCGCAAGAAGGCGGCGGCGGCGTGACGACGGCTACTCTCCGCCTCATCCTGAGGAGGGCACGAAGTGCCCGTCTCGAAGGATGGGGCGGCCAACCGATCTCGGGTTTACCCGAGATCGGTAATATTTAGTGCGCAAGTCGGCTATAGCCGACTTGCGATGGTTCGAGACGCCGGGCTTCGCCCGGCTCCTCACCATGAGGCCGGGAGGGAGTGAGCGATATAGGATAGGCTCAGGCGCGAATGCGCCGAGCCCGTCCGCTCAGAGCTGGCAATCTGTGGATAAATGCTCCGGATATGAAAAATTATCATTCGAATTCAATGTATTGATGGCTATCGAGATCTGTGAATAACTTGTCCCCAAGATGAGAGAATCCTGGGTTAGCGGTGCTGCATGAGCGGCCTGCGAATGTAGACCAAAATCAAACTGTGACGTTCCGGCAACAAGTTTTTTTGATTCAGCCATTAACCATCGCAATCGCCCAAAAAGGCAGCAACTGCCTTCGTTTTCCGCTTGCTGCCGGAATTCAAGGGAATAAGTATTTGATAGAAATATGGGGTCGGCGGGAGAGATACCTGTTGTGTTCTTGCGTAACGTTCATCGGCGGACTTGGGCCCTCGTTCCCGATGACTGGAGAAGGGGTTTTGTAATGAAGAAAATCATTGTTTCGTCGCTGGCGGCGCTGACACTCTCCGCCGGCTCGGCGCTGGCGGCCGATATGCCGGTCAAGGCGGTTGCGGCTCCGCCACCTCCGAAGTGGGATGTCGCACTCGGTGCGGGCGTGGTGAGCGACTATCTGTTCCGCGGCATCACGCAATCGAATCACAAGGTGTCGTTCGGGGGCTATCTTGAGCCGCGCTACAACATCACACCGAACCTGCAGGCCTATGCCGGCATTGCTTACAATACCATCCGTTTGCCAAATGATGCGACAGCCGAGATCGATTTCTACGGCGGCCTTCGGTCGACCGTTGGCAAACTCGTCCTCGATATCGGTTTTTGGTATTATTATTATCCAAGTGGAAACTGCTACAATTCGTTCATCGGAGGGTGTCTAGCGAGCTTGCCGATCAACGGCAACGTGATCAAAGCCAACATGAACTTCTGGGAGGTCTACTTCAAGCCGACCTGGAATGTCACGGATGCCTTCGCACTCGGCGCAAACTTGTTCTACACCCCGTCGATCATGAATTCCGGCGCGCCCGGCACGTATCTGTCGGGCACCGCGAAGTACACGTTCCCGGCGCTGAAAAATGGTGTTGCTTTCTATACCTCTGGTGAATTCGGATATCAGTGGATTGGCACAAGCGATGCGTTCTACTCAATACCACTGGGACTTGGGACGGGTGGAATAGATTACAAAGATTACGCGACCTGGAACATAGGGCTTGGCTGGACGTGGAAGGTTTTCACGGTCGATCTGCGCTATACCGACACCGATCTGTCAAAGGGCGATTGCAACGCCTTCACCAGTGACCACACGGCGACCGCGACCGGCTTCATCACGCCGATCAATCCAGCGCCAGGATTTGGCTCTAACTGGTGCGGCGCGCGCTTCACTGCCAAATTGTCGGCCGACATCACGACCGCCAGCTTCAAGTAAAACGAAGACGAATTCAATTCCGGGCGGCGGCTCTTGCGAGCCGCCGCCCGTCGCTTTTTCGCCTGCAATTATTCCACTACGTTCGCCATTGCCGTCTCGCGGAGGCGGTAGCGCTCGCCTTCGCGTGCGAGCGTCAGATGGCGGCCGTGGAAGGCATTGAGCGTTGTGCGATGGCCAATCGAGACAATGGTCGTTCCTTTGAGCCGCTCGTGCAGCAGCCGGTAGAGTGCGGCCTCAGAAGGTTCGTCGAGCGAGGCGGTGGCCTCATCGAGGAAAAGGAAATCCGGCGCGTGCAGAAGGGCGCGGGCGATGCCAAGGCGCTGCTGCTCACCCAGCGAGAGCATACGATTCCAATGGGCATCTTCATTGAGCCTATGAGCGAGCGCAGGCAGGCCGACTTCGTTGAGCGCGTGGGCAAGCCGTTGCGCATCGAAAGTGCCGGGCACGGCGGGATAGCTCATCGCGGCGGCCAATGTCCCGACCGGAAAATAGGGCCGCTGCGGCAACAGCATCAGCGGCGCGTTCTTGGGCACTTCGATGCGGCCTGAGCCGAACGGCCAGATGCCGGCGATGGCGCGAAACAAGGTCGATTTGCCGGCGCCCGTTGCGCCAGTGACCAGTACTCGGTCCATGGCCGAAATCACGATAGTGTCACTGGCAAGCAGCGGCACGCCCGATGGCAGGTTTAACGCAAGCTCGCGCAAGGCAACCACATTGCCGCGCTCGCTCGCCACCACATCGACCACGGGTGGCGTATGCGCGGCGCTGCGTGCATTCTCCGCCGCAAGATTGAAGCCCGCAAGGCGCAAAATCACCGCGCGCCATTCGGCCAGGGAGCGGTAGAAGGTGATGAAAAACGACAGCGCGGTTTGCACGCTGTTGAAGGCGCTGGCGGTTGTGGGCAGCACACCGAGCTGCACCTTGCCGGCAAAATAGGCCGGGCTCACCACGACATAGGGAAAAATCACCGAAATCTGATTGTAGCCGGAGGTGAAGAACGTCAGTTTCTTCGTGCGCTGCATGATCAGCAGCCAATTGCTCACGACATTGCCGAAGCGGCCAAGCAGGTATTTTTTTTCCACCGGCTCGCCGGCCAGCAACGCGATCTGCTCGGAGTTTTCGCGCACGCGCACGAGATTGAAGCGGAAATCCGCCTCGTAGCGCTGCTGGTTGAAAAGCAGCGAGACCAGCGGCCAGCCGATCCAATGGGTGAATGCGGTGCCGACGAGCGCATAGACCAGCGCAACCCATACAAGATAGCCGGGGATCACGATCTCGGCGCCGAACAATTGCAGCGGGGCCACGGCTGAAAGCGTCCACAAGCGGTAGGTGAAAACCACAAGCGTCGCGATGGCGTTGAGCAGACCGAGGCCGAGGGTCAGCGTCCGCTCGACGAACATCTGGATGTCTTCGGCGATGCGCTGGTCCGGATTGTCGGCGGCATCGCCAAGCAGCTGCATGCGATAGTGATTGGCGCCGCCGAGCCAATTGTCGAGGTACGCGCCGGTCATCCAGCGCCGCCAGCGGATCTGTAGCCATTGATTGAGATAGAGCTGATAGACCGCAAACACGATGAACGCCGCGGCCAAGGCGCTGAAGATCAGAAGCTCCTGGACAAAGGCGTCCCAGTTGCGGTCCTGCAGAGAATTGTAGAACCGCTCGTACCATAAATTGAACTGGTAATTGATGCCGACGATCGCCAGCTCAATCGCAACCACGGCTGCAAGCAGGGCGCGGCCGGCCCAGCGGTCATCGGAGCGGTAATAGGGGATGGCGAGCCGCCAAATGGTGGCAAGCGTCGATGCAAGACCGGTCACGGGCTTTTCTCCTGCTGACTTTGGGGGGCGGTCCGACAACGGCGCGGGGCTTTCAAAGGCACGGCGGAGTCGGCATCACACGGACTTCAGCAACATTTGTTGGGACGATTCTCTTGGTCCATAGTAGGGCCAATGCGTTCAAAACGCCTTATTTTCATCGGTTTGCGCTACATCAATGCGTTCGGAAAGTGGGCTATCAGGGTAGAGCCGAAACCGGACGCTTGGCAGCGCCCACGGCGTGGGCTATCCACGGGGGCCAAGGTAAAATCTACGTTTCCAGGTCCTAACAAGACTTGTGAAATGTGGGCAATCCAGCCAAAGTATATATATAATAACCTCGGAATAGGGGGTCTGTTCCGGCGTTAGTGGCACAGGGCGGCACTGAAGGCACGCCGCAAACACACACAACCCAGGGAGGGTAATGCTCATGACCAAGAAGACAGAAAATTCAAAAATCGCCACTCGCCGCAAGTTCTTGCTGGCGGCGGGCGCAACTGGCGCAGCGACAATTGCGATGCCGCAAGTCTCGCGCGCGCAGACGGTGACTTGGAAATATCAATCGACGTGGCCGACCAAGGACATCTTCCACGAATTCGCCGCGGACTACGCCAAACGCGTTAACGACATGTCGGGCGGCCGACTCAAGCTTGACGTGCTCGCCGCCGGCGCCGTGGTGCCCGCCTTCCAGATGTCAGACGCGGTGCATTCCGGCGTGCTCGACGGCGGTCATGGCGTATGCGCGTACTGGTACGGCAAGCACAAGGCATACTCGCTGTTCGGCACCCCGCCGTCCTACGGCTGGGACGCGCACGGCATGCTGGCGTGGTTCTATGCTGGCGGCGGCGAGGCGCTCTACAAGGAACTGGTCAACGACATCCTCAAGCTCAATCTCGTCGGGTTCCTCTACTTCCCGATGCCGACCCAGCCGCTTGGCTGGTTCAAGAAGGAAATGAAGACGGGCGACGATTTCAAGGGCATGAAGTATCGCACGGTCGGTCTCTCCGCCGACCTGTTCAGAGCACTCGGCGCAGCGGTGACAATCCTGCCGGGCGGCGAGATCGTACCGGCCATGGACCGCGGCCTGCTCGATGCGGCGGAGTTCAATAATCCCTCGTCCGACCTCCTGCTTGGCTTCCCCGATGTGTCGAAATTCTTCCAGATGGGCAGCCACCATCAGCAGGCCGAGTGCTTCGAGATCATCTTCAACAAGGCGAAGTACGACGTTCTCGCGCCCGAACTCAAGGCGATCTTGCGCAATGCCGCCCACGCGGCCACGGCTGACCAGCTCTACACGGCCTATGACCGCTATTCGAAGGATCTCGAGGCGATCAAGGCGAAGGGCGTCAACATCATCAAGACCAACGACAAGGTCCTGAGCGACCAGCTCAACGTCTGGAAGCAAGTGATCGCGGAGCAGTCGAAGGAGCCGTTCTTCGCCAAGGTCATCGCCTCGCAGATGGCGTGGGCCAAGCGGACCGGGGTCTATCTGCAAACCAACAACCTCGACAGCAAGGCGCTGGGTGACGCCTACAAGTATTTCTTCGGCTAATCGCTGCTAAAGTTGCTACAGCCGCCGCGCAAATCAAAGCGCGGCGGTTGCTTTTTTCAACCATTCGGTTAGTCCTTCTCCCTCCGGGGGGGGGCCGAGAGCCTATGTTAGATAGCTTGTTTGCCGTCATTGGTGGGCCAAAGCAGCTACCGCTGTATGGCTTCCTCATCCCAATTCCCATTGTGATCTTGATGTTCGTAGCGGAGTTCCGGGCGGCTGGCCGACGCGAGTCAAAGGCTTCGGCGGGAGAGCAATTTCTGCATCTCGTCGATGCGCTCAGCGCGTCGTTCGGCAAGACCTATGCCTGGGCCATTCTCCTGCTCACCTTCACCACCAGCTACGAGGTATTTTCGCGCTACATATTCGGGGCGCCGACGGAATGGGCGTTCGATGCCAGCTACATGCTCTACGGCCTGTTGTTCATGGCGGCCGGCGCCTACGCGCTCTCGCGCAACAGTCATGTGCGCGGCGATTTCTTGTACCGGGCCTGGCCGGTGCGCAGGCAAGCGTTTATGGACTTCGTTCTCTACATCCTCTTCTTCTTCCCGGGCATGTTTGCCTTCATCTATTCCGGCTTCGGGTTTGCGGAATTGTCGCGCGGGATGAACGAGCGTTCTTCCGCCAGCCCGGATGGCCCGATCGTGTGGCCATTCAAGTGGCTGATCTCCATCGTCGGCGTTCTCATGGTGATTCAAGGCGTGGTCGAATTGATCCGCTGCGTCATGGCGCTCAGGACCGGTGAATGGCCGGCGCGGCTGCATGACGTCGAAGAGCTCGACAAGATCATGCTGGAAAAAGCCGAACATGGTGAATACGCGGTCGTCAAGGAGCTGGAGGAGCTCGGCGCTCGCAAGGGGAACGTCTGATGCTCGGTATGCTCGGTATCGGCAATCCTGAATTGGGCGTCATTATGCTCGGCCTGTTCGTTGTCTTTATCATGTTCGGATTTCCGATCGCGTTTACGCTGATGGCGCTCGGTGTGTTCTTCGGCTACTACGCCATTGAAGACCGGATTTTTTCGCTGCTTGTCCAGCGCACCTATTCGGTGATGACCAACGACGTGCTCATCTCGATCCCGTTGTTCGTGTTCATGGGCTACATCATCGAGCGCGCCAATATTCTCGACCGGCTGTTCCGCTCGCTGCAGCTAGCCGCCGGCCCGGTGCCGGGATCGCTGGCGCTGGCGACGCTTGCCACTTGCGCGATCTTCGCCACCGCCACCGGCATTGTCGGCGCTTGCGTCACATTGATGGGTCTGCTGGCGTTCCCGGCCATGCTGCGCGCCGGCTATGACGTCAAGATCGCGGCCGGCGTGGTGTGCGCCGGCGGCTGCCTCGGAATTCTGATTCCGCCGAGCGTGATGCTCATTCTTTACGGCGCCACCGCCGGAGTGTCGGTGGTCAAGCTCTACGCGGGGGCGTTTTTTCCGGGCATCATGCTGGCCGGGCTCTACATGCTCTACGTCATCATCATATCGTTGCTGAATCCAAAACTGGCTCCAAAACTGCCCGAGGCGGAAAGAAACGTACCGGTCGCGACCGTGTTGTTGTCGCTGGCGACGTCGTTTGCGCCCTTAGCCGCCCTCATCGGCGCTGCGCTGGGCTCAATCATCTTTGGGCTTGCGACCCCGTCGGAGGCGGCCGCCATGGGGTCGCTCGGTGCGCTGCTGCTGGCGGTGGGCTACGGAGCGGATTATTCGCGCCGCTGGAATGTGCTCATAGTCCAGATTTACGGTGTCTTGGCGGCTGCGTTCTTCCTCTACCTGATCTTTTCCGGATTTACGGCCCACAATGTCGATAAGCGCGTCGTCAATGTCGCATTGTTCGCGACACTTATCGTGGGAATTGTGTTGATACCCGGGACCTCGTTCACGACGAGTCAGCTCAAGGAATCGGTCTTTCTCACGGCGCGCACCACCGCCATGGTGTGCTGGCTGTTCATCGGCTCGTTCACGTTCTCGGCGGTGTTCGCCATTCTCGGCGGCCACGAGCCGATCGAGAAATTTATGTTGGCCATGAACCTGTCGACCACCGGCTTCATGATCCTCGCCCAGATCATCATCTTCATCCTGGGCTGGCCGCTGGAGTGGACCGAGATCATCGTCATTTTCATGCCGATCTTCCTGCCGCTGCTCAAAACCTTCAACGTCGATCCGCTGTTCTTTGGCCTGCTGGTGGCGCTCAACATTCAGACCTCTTTCTTGTCGCCGCCGGTCGCCATGGCGCCGTTCTATCTCAAGGGCGTGGCGCCGAAATGGGTCAACATCAACGATATCTTCCGCGGCGTGCTGCCGTTCATGCTCATTGTCATAATTTCCATGATCATGCTCTATACGTTTCCGCAGATCGGCCTGTGGCTGCCGAATCAGGTCTATCGCTGATGCCGTTCGGACCGGAGGAATGAATGTATTCGCTGATTGCCGGCATTGCTGTCTTCGTTGTGACAGCGGGCGTATTCATTGCGCTGTTGCCGCGCGGCGACAAGCTGCACCGCTGGACCAACACCGAATGGGAGCCCTACATCAGCGTCGCCATTTGCGCGGGCGTCGCCTTGTCCTTCACCATGATGCTGTCCGGCGTATTTAGTCTGATGGGAACGTCATAGCGGCGATCAGAAATCGCTACCGATCATTTACGGACTGAAAATATTGAGCGCCGCCTTCCGTTGCCGAAGGCGGCGCTTTCATTTTGACTTTGCTTTAATTATACCAACGGCCTCGAAGAATGACTCACTTTCCCCGTCACCCTGAGGCGCGAGCGAAGCGAGCCTCGAAGGGCGACGGCCCGGGCCGTGCATCCTTCGAGGGCCGGCTTCGCCGGCCACCTCAGGATGACGGTCATTGCTCAGGGCCGTTGGTATTAGGCCGCCTTCGGCGGCGCGCCGAGGGTTTCCTTAAAGAACGTAATGCTGCGCTCCCATGCCAGATCGGCGGCGGCCTTGTTGTAGCGCGCGGCGCCGGTATCGTTGCTGAAGGCGTGCTGGGTGCCGGGATAAACGTACTTGGTATATTTCTTGTTGTTGGCCTTGAGCGCGTCCTCGTAGGCCGCGATGCCTGCGTTCACGCCGTCGTCGTTCCCGGCATAGTGCAGCAGCAGCGGCGCCTTGATGGCGGGCACCTGGGCTGCGGGAACCTGCCGCCCGTAATAAGCGACGCCGGCGTCGAGCTCCGGGCTCGACACTGCGAGCCGGTTGACCATCAGCCCGCCGAAGCAGAAACCGACCGCGCCGACTTTGCCGGCCGATTCCGGATGGTTTTTAAGGAACGCCACCGCAGAAACAAGCGCGACCACGGCGTCGTCCTGGTTCAGCTTGGGATGCAGATCGCGCGCCGCGTCTTCGCTCGCAGGCGTGCCGCCGACCAATGAGAGCAGATCGGCTGCATAGGCAAGAAAACCTTCGACGGCAAATCGCCGCGCGACGTCTTCGAGGTGCGGATTGAGTCCGCGGTTCTCGTGGATTACCAGCACGACCGGGCGTTTGCCCTTGGCCTTGGCGCGCGCCAGGTAGCCGTTGATCTTGCCCTTGGGCGAGTCGTAGGCGAGGCGCTCGGTCACGAGGCGCGCGTCGTTGTCAGCGATGATCGCGGCCTGGGCGTAATTGTTCTGCAAGAGCGGCAGTAGCGCCGCGCCGGCGGCGGCGGAGCCTGCCAACACGGTGAGGCGATCGAGAAACTCGCGGCGGCTCATGCCGCCGTGGGTGAAGCGGTCGTAGAGATTGATGATGCGCTGGTCCATGAGGTGCTCCCGATAGCAATCGATATCAGGCATCATAACACCGGCGGCGCGCACGTATTCTCAAAAAGCGCGCGATTCGAACAGGAGCCGGTGAGGTAATGTGTAACCGCTGGGCTCTATTCAGCGTCCGCTCCGGGGCCAGCGCGATTGACATAAGTCTGATTGTTTACAGGGCAAACAGCCTGACAATTGGGCAGAGGCCCTTGTATGGCGTGGCAATCCTGTAACAATGCTCATCCAGGCGAATTGGCCCGCCGCTTGCTTCGCGAGCTGAGGTAGTCAAACGGGAGGATTGTCATGCGACGTCGTGAATTCACAAAATTAGCGGTTGCAGGTGCGATCGGCACCATCGCAGCCCCAGCGGTAGTCCGCGCGCAAGCGACATACAGTTGGAAAATGACGAGTTTCTACGGGCCCAATGCCGCTTTCTATTCGACCGGGCCGGGGAGCGCGAAGGATCTGGTCCGCCGCATCGAGGAGATGTCGGGCGGGCGCATCAAGATCCAGTTCTACGGCGCGGGCGAGCTGATCCCGGCGGCCGAGGGTTTCGACGCGGTGTCCTCCGGCACGGTCGAGATGAACTATGCCAATGCCTATTTCTGGACGGGCAAGAGCTTCGCCGCGCAATATTTTACCGCGGTGCCATTCGGCCTCAACTTCCAAGGCTTCAATGGCTGGTATTACGATGGCGGCGGCTCCCAGCTTTGGAGCGAGGTCTACGACCGGTTTAATCTGGTGCCAATTCTATGCGGCAACACCGGCGTGCAGATGACCGGCTGGTTCCGCAAGGAGATCAAGACCGTCGACGACCTCAAAGGTATCAAGATGCGCATTCCGGGTCTCGCCGGGCGCGTCTACAAGGAGCTTGGCGTTGACTCGCGGCTGATCGCACCGGGTGAGATATTCCCGAACCTCGAGCGCGGCGTGATCGACGCGGCCGAGTTCGTGGGGCCCTATCTCGACCGCCAGCTTGGTCTGCACAAGGTCGCGAAGTACTATTATACGACCGGCTGGCACGAAATGGCGACCGCGAGCGAGCTCATCATCAACAAGGGGAAATGGGCGAGCCTTCCGGCTGATCTTAAGGCCATAATCGAGAACGCCTGCGCGGCCTGCAACGTGATCAGCGAGGCGTGGTGCCAGAAGAACAACGCCGAGGCGATGGAGGACTTGGTCAAGAACCACGGCATCATCGCGCAGCCGCTGCCCGATCCGGTGGTGAAGGCGTTGCGCGAAGCGACCAACAAGATTCTTGCCGAGGCGGTGGCGCGCGATCCGGTGACCAAGAAGGTCCATGACTCCTATATGGCTTACAAGGTCAAGTACGATGCCTGGGCCGACCTGAGCGAGTTGGTCTACCACACCAAGATCCGCAAGGCCTAACGGATGGCTGCAGCGCAAAAGCTTGCCGGCGGGATCGATCAATTCATCGATCTCGTCGGCCGCGCCACCGCGTGGCTTGCGCTCGGACTCGCGCTCGTCATGGGCTCGAATGTGCTGTTGCGCTATGGCTTTTCCATCGGCTCGATCTGGATGCAGGAGCTGGAATGGCACATCATGGTGCCGATCTGCGTCTTCGGGATGTCCTACGCGCTGCGCCACGGCGAACATGTGCGCGTCGACGTGCTGTTCCAATATTTCAGCGCGCGCGACAAGCTCATGGTTGAGCTCATCACGGCGATTGTCGCCATGCTGCTGTCAGTCATCGTGATCTGGTTGTGCATCCCGTATGTATGGCAGTCGTGGAGCATCGGAGAAGGCACGGCAAATCCCGGCGGCATCGAGCAACGCTATATCGTCAAATCGCTGATTCCGATCGGTTTTGTGCTGTTCTTCGCGCAGTCGCTGTCCGAGACGATCAAGAGTTATCTCGCCTGGCGGAGCGCTTGATGTTTTCGTTCGAAATTCTCGCGATTCTGATGCTGGTGTCATTCTTCGTCTTGCTGATGGCGGGGATTCCTGTCGCGTTGACATTAGCAATTTCGGGATTCGTCTTCGGCTTTCTCGGCTTCGGAACGCTGCTGTTCAATCTGCTGCCGCTCCGGTTGTTTGGCGTGGTGACGAATTCCACGCTGCTGGCAATTCCGCTGTTTGTGTTCATGGGCATGATGCTGGAGCGATCGCGGCTCGCCGAAGATCTGATGGATGTCATCGGCCATGCTGCGGGCGCCCTGCGCGGAGGCTTGGGAATCGGCATCGTTTTGGTCGGTGTATTGATGGGCGCGACCACTGGGATCGTCGGCGCCACGGTCGTCACCCTTGGCCTGCTGACGCTGCCGGGCATGCTGCGCCGGGGGTATGACAAGGGTCTTGCCTGCGGCGTGATCTGCGCCTCCGGCACGCTCGGGCAGATCATTCCGCCAAGCCTCATCCTGATCCTGCTCGCCGACATCATGAATGAGTCGGTCGGCACGCTGTTCGCCGCGGCGATGATTCCTGGGCTCATGCTGGCCGGCATCTATGTCATCTACATCCTCATTCTTGGGATTGTGCGGCCAGAACTTGTGCCGGCGATTCCAGCGGACGAGCGCGCGCTGGTGTCGCGCGCGGATCTCGCGGGCAAGCTTTTGAAGGTGGTGGCGCCGCCGGTCGGTCTTGTCGGCGCCGTGCTCGGTTCGATTATCGCCGGTATTGCTGCGCCATCGGAGGCGGCATCCATGGGAGCGCTCGGCTCACTCCTGATCACCGCAGTGACCGGCCGGCTGTCATGGAAGGTTTTGCGCGAAACCTGCCAATCCACGATCAAGATCACCGCAATGATGATGTTCATCCTGATGTGCGCGCAAGTGTTCGCGCTCGCCTTCCGCGGACTGCAGGGCGAGAAGCTGGTTCAGGACTTCTTTGTCTTCCTGCCGGGTGGCATCTGGGCGGACATCTGGTTTTTGATGTTTATCATCTTCATTCTTGGATTCTTCATCGAATGGATTGAAATTTCCTACATCGCGGTCCCGCTGTTCCTGCCGGTGTTCATCGCAGCTGGCGTGGACATGGTGTGGCTTGCCACGCTGATCTGCGTGAATTTGCAGACATCGTTCCTCACGCCGCCGTTTGGCTGGGCGCTGTTTTTCCTGCGCGGCGTGGCGCCGCCGGAGATCACGACCGGAGACATCTACCGCGGCATCATTCCATTCGTCGGGATGCAGCTTTTGGCGCTGGTGCTGGTGTTCGCTTTCCCCAGTCTCGCGACCTGGCTGCCAAGAGCGATCGGCTGGTAGGCCGCCACCCGATCGCGGCGAGTGTGCTTCGTTGTCTTGATCAACAAAGTATTGGCCTACAAAAAAGGGCGCGGTTCGCACCGCGCCCTTCGCGTTTGTTTTGGCGAGGACGGCTTTAGAAACCCATCCCACCCATGCCGCCGCCGCCGGGCGGCATGGCCGGGGGCGCTTCTTTCTTGGGCGCTTCGGCGACCATGGCTTCGGTGGTCACGAGGAGGCCCGCGACGGAGGCCGCGTCTTGGAGCGCGCGGCGCACCACCTTGGCCGGGTCGATGATGCCCTTCTCGACCATGTCGACGTACTCTTCGTTTTGCGCGTCGAAGCCGTAGGTCTCCGACTTGTTCTCCATGATTTTTCCGACCACGATCGAGCCCTCGACGCCGGAATTCTCGGCGATCTGGCGGATCGGCGCTTCGATGGCCTTGAGCACGATGTTGATGCCGGCCTGCACGTCGGGATTGGAGTTCGAGAGCTTGCCGACCGCCCGCTTGGCGCGCAGCAGCGCAACGCCGCCGCCCGGCACGATGCCTTCCTCGACCGCGGCGCGGGTGGCGTTGAGCGCGTCCTCGACGCGATCCTTTTTCTCCTTGACCTCGATTTCGGTGGCGCCGCCGACGCGGATCACCGCAACGCCGCCCGCGAGCTTGGCGAGCCGCTCCTGCAGCTTCTCCTTGTCGTAGTCGGAGGTGGTCTCCTCGATCTGCGCCTTGATCTGTCCGATGCGGGCTTCGATCTCCTTTTTCTTGCCGGCGCCGTCGACGATGGTGGTCTTCTCCTTCTCGATGATGACCTTCTTGGCGCGCCCGAGCATCTGCAACGTAACGTTTTCGAGCTTGATGCCAAGGTCCTCGGAGATGAGCTGGCCGCCGGTCAGGATCGCGATGTCTTCGAGCATCGACTTGCGACGATCGCCGAAGCCGGGCGCCTTCACCGCCGCCACTTTGAGGCCGCCGCGCAGCTTATTGACGACGAGCGTGGCGATCGCCTCGCCCTCGACGTCCTCGGCGACGATGAGCA
Source organism: uncultured Hyphomicrobiales bacterium (assembly GCA_964575715.1). Lineage (GTDB taxonomy): Bacteria > Pseudomonadota > Alphaproteobacteria > Rhizobiales > Xanthobacteraceae > PNAI01. The sequence continues at coordinate 28,306 of CAZNSG010000241.1, forward strand.
GCGGCTTGCCCGACTGCACCACCGATTCGAGCACCGGCAGCATGGCTTGGAGCCCGGAGAGCTTCTTTTCGTGCAGGAGCACGTAAACGTCCTCGAGCTCGGCCAGCATCTTTTCCGCGTTGGTGATGAAGTAGGGCGAGATATAGCCGCGGTCGAACTGCATGCCTTCGACGATCTCGACCTCGGTGTCGAGCGACTTGGCCTCCTCGACCGTGATGACGCCCTCGTTGCCGACCTTCTGCATGGCCTCGGCGATCATGGTGCCGATTTTCTTATCGCCATTGGACGAAATGGTGCCGACCTGGGCGACTTCGGCGGATGAGCCGACTTTCTTTGAGCGCTTCTCGATGTCCGCAATCACGGCGGCGACCGCGATGTCGATGCCGCGCTTGAGATCCATCGGGTTCATGCCGGCGGCAACCGACTTGACGCCTTCCTTGACGATGGAAGCAGCGAGTACGGTGGCGGTGGTGGTGCCGTCGCCGGCGTTGTCGTTGGTCTTTTGCGCCACCTCGCGCACCATCTGCGCGCCCATGTTCTCGAACTTGTCCTCCAGCTCGATTTCCTTGGCGACGGTGACGCCGTCCTTGGTGATGCGGGGCGCGCCAAAGCTCTTGTCGAGCACGACGTTGCGGCCCTTGGGGCCGAGCGTGACGCGGACCGCGTTGTTGAGAATGTCGACGCCGCGCAGCATCCGGTCGCGGGCATCGGTTGAGAACTTGACGTCTTTAGCAGCCATTGCACTTCACTCCGTTGAGTTATTTCCTCGATCCTCATCCTGAGGAGCGGGCGAAGCCCGCGTCTCGAAGGATGAGGCCCGTGATTCATTTTACTACCCTCGTCCTTCGAGACGGCCGCTGCGCGGCCTCCTCAGGACGAGGAGATGGCCTCAAGCGACGATGCCCATGATGTCGGACTCCTTCATGATCAGGAGGTCCTCGCCGTCAAGCTTGACCTCGGTGCCCGACCATTTGCCGAACAGCACGCGATCGCCGGTCTTGACATCGATCGGGATGATCTTGCCGTTCTCGTCGCGGCCGCCTGGGCCGACGGCGACAATCTCGCCCTGCGAGGGTTTTTCCTTGACGGTGTCGGGAATGATGATGCCGCCGGAGGATTTTTCCTCGGCGTCGATGCGTTTGACGACCACGCGGTCGTGCAGCGGGCGAAATTTCATCTTGGCCATGGGGGATCCTCTTCAGCGCGCCTGGGCGCAGGGGTTTGCAAACGAAAAACGTCGATATAACAAGTAATTAGCACTCAATCGAGTTGAGTGCCAACATTCAAATATGGGGTTGGGGGCGGCCTGTCAAGCGGGCAGAATGCGTGCTGGCAAAGTTCTGGGACTTTACGAGGCCAGAGCAAAATCGTGTGAGAAAAATGGGCTAGAATGATCAGCAATGATCGAGGGCAGCGATGGACGCGCGCGTTGCGGAAAAAACCAGATCGAAGCCGACGCGTGACGCGCCGCTGATCATCCGCCGCGTGGATGTGATTCCGGTCGCGCTGCCGCTGAAAAAACCGATGGCGATGGCGGGCATCACCATCGCCCATGCCCATAACATTGTGGTGCGGGTCGAGGCGGCCGACGGCACATTGGGCTGGGGGGAGGCGGCCTCCGCGCCAACCATGACCGGCGATACGCTCGGCGGGCTGGTCGCGGCGGTGCGCGATCATCTCAGCCCCCTGCTGGTCGGTAAGGACGCCTGGGCCAGGCCGGCGCTCTGCCGCGGCATGCGTTCAGCGTTGATGGGAAACACCGGCGCGCATTCGGCGGTCGAGATGGCGCTGTTCGATCTTGCCGGACGCGCCGCCGGGAAGCCGCTGATCGAGATGATCGGCGGAGCAAAGCGCGGCCAAGTCGCGCCGATGTGGCTGCTCGGAAATCCGACGCCGCAGGCGGACATCGCCGAGGCGCACGCCAAGGAAGCGGAAGGATTTCATTTCTTCAAGCTCAAGATCGGCAGCAAGCCGATTGAGCAGGAGATCGCGACAACGCTTGCGTTGCGCGCTGCTCTGGGGCCGGCGGTGCCGCTGTGCGCCGACGCCAATTGCGGGCTTAACCTCGCCGATGCGCGCCGTTATGTCACCGAGACGCGCGCCGCCGGATTGATGTTCGTCGAGCAGCCGCTGCCGCCCGATGAACTCGATGAACTCGCGATTTTGGCGAAAAATTCATCTGTGCCCATTGGGGCGGACGAAGCGATTCATTCGATCGCCGATCTCGAACGGCAGGCGAGTTGCGGCGTCGGTGGCGTCTCGCTCAAGCTCATCAAGCTCGGCGGCATCGCCGCGGCGCTCGATGCGGCGGCCCGCTGCCGGCAACTAAAGCTCGCGGTCAACATTGCCGCCAAGATTGCCGAGTCGAGCATCGCTTCGGCCGCAGCCGTGCATCTGGCTTGCGCCGTTCCGGACATCGATTGGGGCGTGAGCCTCACCCATTTCTATCTTGCCGAGGACATCGTGCGGCACCCGTTGCCGCTGGGCGATGGCATGGTCGCGTTGCCGGTGGGGCCGGGGCTCGGGGTCGAGGTGGACGAGACGGCGGTTGAGCGGCTGCGCGTAGATTGACGGGGCGCAATCTTCATCTTGCACTCGGCGCTGCAACCTCGCACAGTCAAATTTAAATCAACGGGAGGCCATAAATGCGTTGTCTTCGCTTAACCTGCTTATTTGCCGCGCTGGCGGCGGGAGGATTTGCGCTCTCGGCCTGCGGCACGGCGGGGATCGAATCGCCCTTCGGGCCGCTGCCGGGACTTGGGCCAAGTGCGCCGGCTGAGACTCCCGCCCGCTATACGCCGGAGGAAATCGTCGGCCGCTGGGGGGTGGCCTCATACCAAAAAGATAGCGATCGCGCGCGCACGGAAGCCGCCGCGCGGCGGCAATGCGCAAAGGCCTACACCATCGTCAAGGGACCCGGCGGCGGCGTGATGATGCACCTGGTCGATCAGCGCGAGGCGCAGGAGCTGCGGCTGAAAGGTTCGCCCGACGGCAAGACCTTCATAGGGCCGGCGGGCGAAGCCGGCGGCATTTTGGACCGCGAAAGCGTCTCCTTCGACGGGCGCGTGCTGACCCTGCGCTTTGTCGATCAGTCTGTTGCGAGCCGCTTGGGCACCATGGTCTATGTGCGCTGCGGGCCAAGGGCGTAGTACCACCACTTCTAACTTCTAATTTGTCATTCCGGCCGGGCCGCATTGGCGGATAGAGCTTGTGGATAATTTGAGTTATAAGTAGCGCGTTTACGCGTGTCTTCAACGCGCTACGGCGAACCCCATTAACTTACAAATGGACTGCCGCGCTGGGTTTCGCCGCGCTCAATCCATTCTTGGGCTTCACCTTTATTTTGAAACGCGTTACACTTGCCCTGACAGTCGAACCGTATCGCAGAGGCCACATATAAACTGCAATGTTGCTGAAATGAAATGTTGCAGGGCGTGTGTTGCGCTGAATTGCGATAACAGAGCGCCACTTATATCGTACGCGTGATCGAGGGATATTTGTACATGTCTAAATTTCTTTGCTTGCTTGCCTGCGTCATGGCACTGACCGCTTTCGATCCGGCAAACGCGTCCGACCCGAGCGGCACCTGGCTGGTCCAGAATGGCGTTGCGAAGGTGCGTATCGGCTCGTGCGGCGACGGTATTTGCGGTTGGGTGATTTGGCTTACGGAGCCGATCGACCAAGAGACCGGAAAGCCGCTGACCGACAAACTCAACGCCTTTCCGGAAAGGCGCAACCGTCCGGTCCTCGGTGTCCCGGTTGTTCTCGGAATGACGCGAAAAGGCGGGGACAACAAGTGGTGGGGCCGCATGTACAACCCCGAAGACGGCAACACCTACACCGGCACCATCGAAGTCCTCGATCCCTCGCAGCTTAATGTCAATGCTTGCATTGGCGGCGATTGCCAAGCGGAAATCTGGACCCGAAGCAACTAGCGCCGAAGAAAATTTCTTTCCGGCTAATACCAACTCTCGCATCGGTCATTCCGGCCGAGCCGCGCCCCAAGTCGGCCTTGGCCGACTTGGGCTCTTTTCAAATCCGATCTCGGGTAAACCCGAGATCGGTGCGGCGAGAGCCGGAATCCATAAACTCCTTCGGTAATTATGGATTCCGGGTTCGCCATGCCTTCGCACTCTTGACCGCCGAAGTCCGCCTTCGGACGAAGGCGGTTCGGGCGGAGTTTACCATCGGGCCGGCCACCGATCTCGGGTTTACCCGAGATCGGCGTTATGAGAGCGCAAGTCGGCTAAAGCCGACTTGCGTGGCCGGACCCGTTGGGCGGACGCCCCGCAATGACAAGCCAAAAATTTTGCAGGTTGGAATTATTTCTGCAGCGCCGCTTGGATGAGCTTGACCGCATCCTCGCTCGCCCATTCGGCGGGGCCGGAGATGGTGCCGAGCTCGCAGCCCGCGCCGTCGATCAGCAATGTGGTGGGCATGCCGAGCGCCTTGCCGGCCGTTTTTAGATCCTGGAACACCTTGGCGCTCGGATCGGCGTAGTAGGCGAGCCGCGTGACGCCGACCTCCTTGAGCCAGGCTTTCGGCTTGTCGGGATCGCGGGTGTCGATGTTGACCGCGACGACTTCGAAATCCGGCCCACCCAGCTTTTGCTGCAAGGCATCGAGCGCGGGCATTTCCTTGCGGCAGGGAATGCACCAGGTGGCCCACAGGTTGAACAGCACGGTGCGTCCGTGCCAGTCGGCGAGCGTCTTGTTTTGCCCAGCGCCGTCCTGAAAAGTGAGCTCGGGCAGGCGGCGCGGCGCCGCCGCAACCGTTAACGCGGCCACCTCGCCGCGGGCCAAAAGCCCGATTCGACGGGCGATTTCAGCGGCCGGCGCACAGGCCGGATCGGGTTCCGCATTGCGCGTGAGCATGCCAATCCCGTATACCCCCGCGAGCCCAACCGCGACGCCGGCTATGCCGCCCACAACAATCACGGCGAGCCGCTTTTTGGCGAGGCTTCGCGCGGCGTTCTGTGATTGGGTCATGGTTGGCGGAATCCGGTGCATGCCAAAGAGCAACGCATGAGCAACAAAATGTGGGGTGGACGCTATACGTCAGGCCCCGACGCGATCATGGCGGAGATCAACGCCTCGATCGATTTTGACCGGCATCTTTACCGCCAGGACATCGCCGCGTCCAAGGCCCATGCCGCCATGCTGGCCAAGCAGGGCATCATAACGCGGGACGATGCAAGAAAGATCGCTCACGGTCTAGACACGATCCTGTCAGAGATCGAGAGCGGCAAGTTCGATTTCAAGCGGACGCTGGAAGATATCCATATGAACGTCGAGAGCCGGCTGGCCGAGCTGATCGGGCCGGCGGCCGGGCGGCTGCATACCGCGCGCTCGCGCAACGACCAGGTCGCGACCGATTTCAAGCTGTGGGTGCGTGAAACCATCGATACGCTCGACGGCGCGCTCGCCGCCTATCAGCGCGCGCTGGCCGAGCGGGCGCTCGCGCACGCCGGCACCGTGATGCCGGGATTCACGCACCTGCAAAGCGCGCAGCCGGTGACCTTCGGTCATCATCTGCTCGCTTATGTCGAGATGGCGGCGCGCGACCGCGGCCGACTCAAGGATGCGCGGGCGCGGCTCAACGAATCGCCGCTGGGCGCGGGCGCGCTCGCCGGCACGTCGTTTGCGCTCGACCGCGACATGACCGCCAAGGCGCTGGGCTTTGCGCGGCCGATGGCGAATTCGCTCGATGCGGTGTCGGATCGCGACTTCGTGCTGGAGACGCTTTCCGCAGCGGCGATCTGCGCGGTGCATCTGTCGCGCTTTGCCGAGGAGATCGTGCTGTGGTGCTCACCGCTTGGCGGTCTGCTCACGCTCTCCGACCAGTTCACCACC
>CAZNSG010000242.1:0-13068 GCA_964575715.1 uncultured Hyphomicrobiales bacterium
TCTGTGCCGCCCAAAAAAGCGAGTCTTTTCAATGCTCACACTGGAGTCGTTGGCCAAAGTCTTTCGTATTGCCGGGATCTCCTAAGTGCTTGAATTAGAGTCCGTTTCTGAGATGCGAAAAGATGTGTGAATCGAATAGCCCCGCTTGCGGGGAGAGGTCGACCGAGCGAAACGAGGTCGGGTGAGGGGGACTATCGGCAAGTCAGAGCACGGTAAGCCCCCCTCACCCCGACCCTCTCCCCGCAAGCGGGGAGAGGGAGAGCGGGCGCCGGAGCATCATTGAATGCCCATAGAGCACGACGACCCAGGCGGCCGAGTCTTCTTCTCCAGCACCGGACGGTCGCTGGCGGAAGACGATGAAATTTGCCTGCTCAGCGTCGGCGTCGATATCGGCTCCTCGACTTCGCATCTGGTGTTCTCGCGCATCCTGCTGGAGCGGCTTGATTCCCGCTACGTGGTGACTCAACGCGAGACTTTCTATCAGTCGGACATTTTTCTGACGCCCTATTCCGCCGAGGAGACGATCGACGCGGATGCGCTCGGCGCCTTCATCGCGCGGCAATACCAGGACGCGCAGGTCGATCCGGACGAAATCGATACCGGCGCTCTGATCCTGACCGGCGTCGCGGTGCGGCGGCGCAATGCGCGTGCGATCGGCGAGCTGTTCGCGCGGCAGGCCGGAAAGCTGGTCGCGGTCAGCGCTGGCGACAGCCTGGAGACGGTGATGGCAGCCTACGGTTCGGGCGCCGCCGCGCGCTCGATCCGCGACCAGGCAAGCGTGATGAATGTCGACGTCGGCGGCGGCACGTCAAAGATCGCAATCTGCGCCGGCGGCAAGGTGGTCGACCTTACCGCGATCGACGTGGGGGCGCGGCTTGTATGCCTCGATGCGGACGGGCGCATTGCGCGGCTCGAGGAAGCCGGCCTTCGCTTTGGCGCAGAGCTTGGGATTGATCTTGCTTTAGGTTCGACATTGCAACCCGAAGCCGCGCGCGCGCTTGCGGCATGCATGGCGGATCGTCTGTTCGAAGCGATGAGCGGAGGCGCACCGATGGCGGGTGGCGCAAGCCTGCTTCGCCTCGAACCGCTTCCGCGGAGCAGCGCCATCGATCAGCTCACATTCTCCGGCGGGGTGGCGGAATTCATCTACGGCCGCGAGGCGGGCGCGTTCGGCGATCTCGGGGCGCTGCTGGCGAGCGAAATCCGCGCGCGCATCGAAGGTTTTGGCCCGCGGCTGAAGCCATCCGCCGAAGGAATACGCGCCACCGTGATCGGCGCTTCGCAGTACACCATTCAGCTCAGCGGCAGCACCATCTATGTGTCTCCGCTCGAAGCCTTGCCGCTGCGCAATGTGCCGGTGATCGCGCCCGCCTTGCCGATCGATCGAGACACCATCGATCCGGCCGCAGTCGCGCGCGCGATCGAGATCGTGCTCAAACGCCTCGATCTTGCCGAAGGCGAGAGTCCGGTTGCAATGTTCGTGCCTTGGCTTGGTTCGGCGACGTTTGAGCGACTGGATGCGTTCTGTCGCGGCGGCGTCAAGGGGCTGGAGCGCGTGCTCGCGCGTGGCCATCCGCTGGTAATCGTCGGGGACGGCGATGTGGGCGGTTTGCTCGGCATCCATCTGCGCGAGGAGATGCAGATCAAAAATCCCATTGTGTCGATCGACGGACTCGAGCTGAACGAGTTCGACTACATCGACATCGGCGCCATGCTGGAAAGCTCCGGCGCGGTGCCGGTGGTGATTAAGTCATTGATTTTTCCAGCTAATATGGCGCCGGGCCAGGACGTGCGGGCCGGCCAACGCGTGGCCGGGGCGAGCAAGGTGGTTACCTCGACCTGATGAACGCCTTAAGGATCGACGGAAATACTCGCCGCAATCGGCAGCGCGATGGCTGCCAAAACCCGCGTGCACATGATTTACTTCCCGATATATTGTGGGGGTAGCGTCATGAACCGTTTCCTGCTCGCGCTGCGCGCGTTTCTCGCGCTCGTGCTGCCGTATTTCCGGTCAGAAGACCGTTGGCGCGGCCGGGCGCTGCTTGCCGGCGTCATCGCCGCGGAATTCGCGCTGGTCTATATCGCCGTCGTTACCAATCAATGGCAGGGCCGTTTCTTCAACGCGCTCGAAGCGCGCGACTGGAGCACTGTGCGCGCCGAGATCATGGTGTTCGGTTTTATCGTCGCCGGCAATATCTTCATCGGTATGGCAATGTTCTGGATCGGCCAGCATTTCCAGATGCGCTGGCGGCGCTGGATGACCGAGCGCTTCGTCGGCATCTGGATGGCGGAAGGACGGCACTATCGCGTGCGCTTTGTCGATCCGAACGTCGACAACATTCATTTGCGGATTGCCAATGACATCTCCGTTTTTATCCAGAAAACCTACGAGATCGGCAGCGGGCTGGTCGGCGTCATCGTCATGCTGATCTCGTTTGCCATCATCTTGTGGGGACTTTCCGCCACGACACCGCTGCCGTTGTTTGGACTGGACCTGTCGTTTCCCGGCTATCTGGTGTTGACCGCGCTTTGCTATGCGGCGATCGGCACGCTGATCGCGCATCTCATTGGCCGGCGGCTCATCGCGCTCAACTTCCAGCAGCAGCGGCGCGAGGCCGATTTGCGCTTTGCGACTGCACGGGTGACCGATCATTCCGAACAGGTGGCGCTGCTGCAGGCGGAAGCGGTCGAGCGTGCGGAGATAGGCCGGCGGTTCGGATCGCTGATCGGGAATTGGGTCAAGCTCGCAGCCGTGCAGAGTCGCCTGACCGGATTCACTTATGGCTACGGCCATGTGTCGATGATCTTCCCGACGCTTGTCGTTTCCCCCGCCTATCTGATCGGCGCCATTCCGCTCGGCGCGCTGATGCAGGCGGCGCTCGCGTTCCAGCGCGTGGAAACCTCATTTGCCTATTTCATCAACTCCTACAGCAAGATCGCGGAGTGGAAGGCGGCCATGGATCGCGTCTGGCAGCTGGAGACCGCACTGCAGCGGGTCGATCGCATCGACATTGCGAATGGCGCGCTCGCGGTGGATCGGGAGCCGCGCAAAGACGTGACGCTGCGCGATCTCGTCCTGCGCCGCCCGAGCGGAGAACTTCTATCCGCGATTCCGGATGTAAGACTTGCGCCAGGTGAGAGGCTCCTGATCAGCGGGCCATCGGGCGCGGGCAAGTCGATGCTGTTTAAAGCGCTGTCCGGCATTTGGCCGTTCGGCGAGGGCCGGATCCGGATCCCCGAGAGCGCGCGTGTGCTGACGCTGCCGTCACGGCCCTATTTCCCGCTCGGTACGCTGCGGCAGGCGCTCGCTGTGCCAACGCCGGCCGAGCGGATCGCGGACGCCGATATTCGCGACGCCATGATGGCTATGGACCTCGCGCACCTCGAACACCGGCTTGACGAGGAGGCCGAATGGAGCACGGTGCTTTCCGCCGGGGAGCAGCACCGCGTTGGATTTGCGCGTGCGCTCATTCATCGCCCGACCATCCTTATGCTCGACGATGCCGATGCGATGGTCGAAGGCGGGCGGGCGCGAGAGCTTTACGGAATAATGATGGCGAGAATGCCCGAGACAATCATCATATCGGCCAGCCGCTCCGCAGCGCTTGCAAATCTACACCGCCGCACCGTCGAGATCGGTCCGAGAACGAAGGATGCCGACGTTACACCGGATTTATTTGCCTTTGCGAAGTCGGCGTAAGGGCTTATGCCGCAGCCAGCAGCAGAACGCCCAATACGGCGATCGCGGTGCCAACGCTGCGCGTCGCATAGCGCACCGGTGCACGATCGGCAACCGCGCCCATGGCAAACCCGATCACGTGCAGCGCCAATGTCGAAACAATGAAGCCCGCCCCATAGGCCATGACCGAGTCCTGCGCCGGCAGTTCGAGGCCGTGGCCATAGCCATGAAACAGCGCAAAGAGCGCGATCAGCACGGCGCTCGCGAGCAGCGAAGGCCGTAGCGCAAAGGCAATCAGGGCGCCGAGCAAGAGGACCGAGCCCGCAATTGCCGTCTCCAGCCAGGGCAATGCCAAGCCGTTCGCTCCCAGGACCGCACCAACTGCCATCATCAGAGGAAATGTCGCGACCAGCAGCCAACACGTGGGCCGGCCGAATTGCGCGGCCCAGAGTCCCACCGCCACCATCGCCAGCATGTGATCGAGGCCGGAAAACGGATGCGCGATGCCGCCAACCAAGCCGCCGGAATGATTGCCGATATGGGCGAGCGCCGCTCCATGGAGAGCGCCGAGTATAAATGCGACAACCGCAGCCAATGACAGGGAACGTGAGATGGTGCGACGGAGCGACATGGATTTCCTTGCGTCGGAGAACGGTGAAGGTAGATCGGAATAGGTATCGCGCATGGCGGGCAGAATTTCAATCTTCAGATTTCGATGAACACTTTTCCGTCCTGTACGACAGCCGGGTAGGTCTTGATTGGGATCATGCAAGGCGGCGACACTACCTCGCCGGTCTTGATGTTGAACTGGCCATTATGGAAATTGCACTCGATCACATCGCCATCGATAAAGCCCTCGGACAGCGAACCCGGGCCGTGGGTGCAGGCGTCGTCGGTCACATAGAACTGGCCATCGATGTTGAAGACCGCGACAGCGAGCCCGCCGGCTTCGACCTTGCGCGCGTTGCCGACGGTAACTTCATCGGCCTTGCAAAGTTCAACGCGTGTGGGCACCGGCTTCTCTTGCAGAAAGGCAGCGGGGATGAGTAATATCGTGCTCGGAACGATGTTCCGTATATAAGAATTCGACGCCCAACCATAGACCACGGCTTTTGATTTTGGTCAACGCTGGCGGATCGTTTGCGCTAAAGCCTATTTATGGGCAACGTAGAATAGCGATAGAACGTACCGGGAGCTTTTCCGATGCTCAGGAAAGAACAGAACGATCTGCTTACCCAGACCGGGCCCGGCACACCGATGGGGGAAATGTTCCGCCGGCATTGGCTTCCCGCGCTGCTCGCCGAGGAGTTGCCGGAGAACGAATGTCCGCCGGTGCGGATCAAATTGCTTTCGGAGCGACTCTTGGCCTGGCGCGACACGCAAGGGCGCTATGCGCTGACCGACGAGTTCTGCGCGCACCGCGGCATCTCGCTCTGGTTCGGCCGCAACGAGGACAACGGACTGCGCTGCCCCTATCACGGCTGGAAATACGACCACACCGGCCAATGCATCGAGGTGCCGTCGGAGCCGTCGGAAAGCGGCTTTTGTAAAAAGATCAAGCTCAAATCCTATCCGCTGATCGAGCGCGGCGGCCTGTTGTGGACCTACATGGGGCCGCCCGAGCAGCAACCTTCGCCGCCGGAATGGGAATTTGCCACGGTCCCGCGCGCGCAGAGCATCACAACCAAGCGCATGCAGGAATGTAACTGGCTGCAGGCGCTCGAAGGCGGCATCGACTCCAGCCACGTGTCGTTCCTGCATCGCGGCGACCTCGAAACCGATCCGCTGTTTCGCGGCGCCAAGGGCAACCAATACAATCTGGGCGATTCGAGGCCGGTCTTTGAAGTGGTCGAAAGTCCCGGCGGTCTTTATATCGGCGCGCGCCGCAATGCCGAGAACGGAAGTTACTACTGGCGCATCACGCAATGGGTGATGCCGACGTTTACGATGATTCCGCCGCGCGGCAATCATCCGGTGCACGGGCATTTCTGGATCCCGGCCGACGACGAAAATTGCTGGACCTGGAGTTACGATTATCACCCGACCCGTGCATTGAGCGCGGAGGTGGTGGCGGCGGTGCGCGAGGGCAAAGGCATCCACGTCACCTACGTTCCGGGAACATTCCGGCCGGCCGCCAACAAGGACAACGACTATCTGATGGATCGCGCGGCGCAAAAGCGCGGCGAGACTTATTGCGGCGTGGCCGGCTTCGCCATGCAGGATGCTTCCATCCAAGAAAGCATGGGACCGATCGTCGATCGCTCAAAAGAAAATCTTGTCTCCACCGACAATGGCATCATCATGATGCGCCACCGGCTGCTGCGCTCGCTCAAGGCGATGGAAAATGGCGAGACTCCGCCGGGCGTCGATCTCGTCCATCAGCGCGTGCGCTCGGCCGCGGTCGTGCTGCCGCCGGATCAGCCGTTCAAGGACGCGGCGAAAGAGGCGCTGATCGCCAAACCTGGCGTCGCACCGGCGTCGGTGTAACCGGCCATGCTGAGCGAATCCGCCCGCATGAGCAGCGCCGCGGAAGCGCGCTTTCGCATCAATGCGCCCAACTCGCTACCGCGCGTGACTAAAATCATTGCGCTCGATCGCTCGAGCGAGCATCTGATCAAACGATTGGCGCAGGGGCGCTGGAACGGCGCGACATTCTTCACCGCGAGCGCATTCGCCAGCACGCCGCGCAAAGGCGAGAGTCTCGCAGGCTGGCTGAGCGATCTCGCCGGGCGCACCAAAATTCTGCTGGACGAGGTCAACAGCGCCGACCAGGTCGTGATGGTCGCAACTGTGGGCGAGAATGTAGCAGCGGCTTCGCTGATCGGCGAGGCGTGCAGCCTCAAGCGCGTGATGACGACCGCGCTGATCACAGGCGCCGCGGGCAAATCGGACAAGGTGCTGTCGAAGACCTTGGCACAGCTGCGGCCATGGGCACTGATGCTGGTGATCGCCAGCGCCGACGAATACATCGAAGATATGCTGGCTGCGCTGCGGGCGTAAGCGAACGGGGCGCCTCTCCCCGCCCGAATTCGGGTTTACCCGAGTTTGGAATTTATATTGGCCGAAGTCGGATTAATCCGACTTCGGCCGGGGAGAGGCAGATGGCCAGGCCGATCGAGGCGGAAATCAATTCGTCGGAACCAGGTTGATGTCCTTGGCGAGTTTGACCGTTCCCGCAATATCGTCGTGGACAAATTTCGTGAAACCTTCCACGCTCATGGGCTGGGTTTGAACGCCGAGTTGCGCCAGCCGTTCCTGTACGGCCGATGTGGCGAGCGCCTTCTGAATTTCGGCGTTCAGCTTGTCGATGATGGCGCGCGGGGTCTTCGCCGGCGCGGAAATCCCACCCCAGAACAGATAAGTGGCATCGGGGTAGCCGGCCTCGATGATGGTCGGCACATCGGGCAAGGCGGGCGCCCGCTTCGGCGTGCTCACGGCGAGCGCCGTCACTTTGCCGTCCTTGATCACCGGCAGCGCCGGCGCAATCGGCAGGTAATAATAGTCAATGCGGCCCGCCATGACTTCGGTAAAGGCCTCGACCGGTCCACGGAACGGAATGTGCTGGACGTCGATCTTGGCGCTGAGGCGGAAACGCTCGGCCGCCATGTGGGATGCGGCTCCGATGCCCGCGGAGGCAAAGTTCAATGTACCGGGCTTCGCCTTGGCCGTCGCGACGAGGTCCGCGACGGTCTTAAACCCTTTCGAAGGCGCCGAAACCAATACGCTTGGCTGAATGCCGAACATGGCGACCGGAGCAAAATCGCGGACCGGGTCGAAGGGCAGGGTCTTATGCAGCACGACATGAGAACTCATGGTGGATGAGTTCAGCAGCAGCGTGTAACCGTCCGGATCAGCCTTGGCGACCACGGAAACACCGAGCGTCCCGCCTCCACCCGGCCGGTTCTCAATGATGTAAGACTGGCCAATCTGTCTGAACACCTGATCGAGCACAACGCGCGCGACGATGTCGTTGGCGTTGCCGGCCGTAAAGGTGCTGATCACCTGCACCGTCCTGGTCGGCCATTCCTGCGAAATCGCCGAGGCGTTGCTGGCAATGAATGCCGCGCTGGCGAGAACGCCGCACAAACTGCGAAATGATGTCATCCGATTCTCCCTGGATATGTGTCGAAGCGCTGTTTGCCTTCGTTAGGTTGATTTGCCCTCGTTCCCGACGACGGATTCGTTCCTGAAATTCCCAGCAATTTGAAGACCGCCGCAAGGATGGCCCTAATTGCCTGCGCTGGCAATGATGGATGATGACCCATGCTGCGGTAGCACGTCGCAGCCGCCAGACTTCGTGAGGCGTGCGATGAATGGTTACCCCGCTGCCCGCGCACTAAACCCCAGCCTTGCCGAAATCGCCGCCGCGGTCTCGATCACGTGCGGGATGGACGTGGCAAGCGCCTTCTTGGTGAGCCGCGAAACCGGCCCGGCAAGTCCGATGGCGGCGATCACTTCACCAGTGTCGTCACGGATCGGGGCTGCGATGCAGCGCATGCCGATCTCGCTTTCCTCGTCTTCGATCGCACAGCCGCGCTGGCGGACGCCTTCCAGCGCTTTTCTCAGCGCTGCCGGATCGGTGATGGTCTGCGGTGTGCGCGGCGCCATTCCAGCGCGGATCACGCGCTCGACCACTTCAGCGGGCCGAAATGCAAGGATGGCTTGGCCCTCGGCCGTGCAATAGGCCGGCTTGCGCACGCCGATGTCGGAACGCATGCGGATCGCCTGCGTGCTTTCGAGATTGTAGATGTACATAATCTCGGGCTCATCGAGTACGGCAAGATGCACGGTTTCGTTGGCCTTCTCGCGCAGATCGCGCAGCAGATGACGCGCCTCGATGGAGACATCCATGCGATGGCGCACCAGCGCGCCCAGCCGGAACAGCGCGATGCCGAGCCGGTATTTCCCGCTCTCGGGATTTTGTTCAAGCATGTTTTCCGTGACCAGCGTCACCGCCAAGCGATGGATCGTACTCTTGGCCACGCCAAGGCGCATGGCGAGATCGCTGATGCCGATCTCGACCTCCTGCTCGGAAAACGCCTTGAGCAGCCGCATCGCGTTCGCCACGGAGGACAGCCGGCCGGGAGTGTTCCGGGTGCGTGAGCTGAGTGGATTATGGAGCGGCGACACGTTATGTTCCGCTACGTATGTTCCGCTACGTGGACCGGCGTTCCGCAGAACTGTAGTTGGGGAGCCAGCACAGTGTCAATCAACGGTCGAAGCACCGGCCCGAAATGAGCATGGCGAAAAATATTCTGGTGATCGGCGGCGGGCCGGCCGGGGTTTGGGCCGCCATTGAAGCAAAGCGGCGCGACGGCGCGGCGAACGTAATGCTCGTCACCGAGGAGGCATGCGAGCCTTACGAGAAGCCGCCACTCTCCAAAGCCGTGCTGCTCGGCAAGGCCAAGCCGGAAGATGCGCCGATTGCCGGCAAGGGCGGGCTTGCCGCGCACAGGGTTGTGCTCAAGACCGGCACCAAATGCCGCGGCATCGATTGCGCGGCGCGCTTGGTGGCTACTGACTCTGGCCCCCTGCCCTACGACGCGCTGGTGATCGCCACCGGCTCGCGCATGCGCGAGATCGCGCTGCTGCCGCAGGGCATGAAGCGCGTGCACTATTTGCGCACCGATGCGCATGCGCGCGCGCTCAAATCCGATCTCGCGGCCTGCAAAAACCTCGTCGTGATCGGCGCGGGCCTGATCGGGCTCGAGGTGGCGGCCTCGGCGACCGAGCTTGGCATCAAGACGACGGTGATCGAGCTTGCGCCGCGCATTTTCGCGCGCGTCTGCGATGAACAAACCAGCGCGTTCGTGTTTGCGGAACATCAGCGCCGAGGTGTGGATATACGTCTCAATACGTCAGTTAAGCAGGTGGCGCCGCAAGTTAACGGACGGATCGCGCTCACCACCAGCGCCGGCGACACGCTTGCGGCCGATCTGGTGGTGGTCGGCACTGGCGTCAAACCTGACGAAGCGCTCGCCGCTGCCGCTGGCCTCACGGTGCAGGACGGCATTGTGGTGGACGAGCAATGCCGCACCTCGGACCCCGCGATCTATGCGGCCGGAGACGTTACGCGTTTTCCCGGGCCGCAAGACTCGGTGAAACATGGGCCAGTGCGGCTGGAGAACTGGCGGCATGCGCAGGACCAGGGCGCGGTCGCGGGCCGCAATGCGGCCGGCGGCAACGATGCCTATCGCCCGGTGCCGTCGTTCTGGACCGAGCAGTTCGATCTTTACATTCAGGGCGTGGGCTGGCCGCCGGCAAAGGCGCAGCGCGTGAGCCGGCCGATGCCGGGGAAGAGCCGGCTCGTCCTTGAAACCGAGGGGGGGCTTCTGTCTTATGCGGTCGGGATCAATGTACAAAAGGATCTTGCCGCCGTGCGGCGGCTGATCGAGCGGCGCATTGCGGTCGATCCGGCGGCGCTGGCCGATCCCAGTCAGCCGTTCGCCGCCATGCTCAAGGCGAAAGCGTAAACCCGCCGCGCCCATCGAAAGAGGAGAATCGTGGAGAAGGTCACCGTTGCCAAATTGCAGCAGATGAAGCGCGACGGCGACAAGAGCGTTGGCGTGGTCGCCTGGGATACGCCGCTCGCACAGATCGCTGACCGCGCGGGCGTGGATTTCGTCTCGGTGGGAGATTCGGTTGGCGTCAATCTGTGGGGCCGGTCCGATCCGATGGATGTGACGCTCGACGAGATGCTGCTGGTTTGCAAGGCGGTGCGGTGCGGCGTGCAACGCGCGCTGGTGAGCTGTGATTTTCCCTACGGGCCGCTGCAGGCGGGTGTAGAGAGCGCGCTCGACGCCGCCCATCGCCTGGTCAACGACGGCGGTGCCGACATGGTCAAGCTCGATGCGGCGGCGGATTTTCCCGATGCGGTGCGCGCCATCGTGCGCGCGGGCATTCCCGTGTTCGCGCAATTCGGGATCACGCCGCAAACCGCCGCACAGCATGGCATTCCGTACAGTTCGCAGTCGGAGAGCGGCGCGCAAGTGCCGCCGGCGATGACCGCAAAGCTGGTCGAGCAGGCCAAGCTCTTGGAAGCCGCGGGGGCGGCGCTGCTGGATTTCACCAATTCCGGGCCGGTGGCGGGTGCGGCGGTGGTGAGCGCGGTGAAAATTCCGGTGCTCGGCGGGTTTGGCGGCGGGCCGTGGCTCGACGGGCGCGTGCGGCTTGCGCACACCGCAATCGGCTATGGGACGAAATGGCTCGATGCCAAGACCGAGACCTATGCCAACACCGCTCAAGCCAGTCTCGATGCGTTCCGTGCGCTGATTGCCGACGCGCGCGCCGGGCGGCAGATCAAGGGTTGAGCGCGTATGTCAACCGCAATCATCGACGGCATTGCGACGCGCTACGAGGTGATCGGCGCGGGTCCGCCGCTCTTGATGTACGCGCCCGGCGGCTTTAATGCGACAATGGAGGCGTGGCGCACGCAAGGCGTCTACGCCAAGCTCAAGCTGCTCGAACATCTGCCGAAAAAATACACCTGCATCGTGTTCGACCGGCGCGAGTGCGGGCTTTCCGGCGGGCGAGTCGAGCACATGAGCTGGGAGCATTATGTGGCGCAGGGCAAGGGGCTGCTGGATCATCTGGGGATCAATCGCGCGCATCTTTTGGGCGGCTGCATGGGCTGCTGTCCGGTGGCGGCGTTCGGCGTGAAATATCCGGAAACGGTGCTGAGCATGGTGCTGTTCTGGCCGGTGGGCGGCGCTAAATATCGCATCAGCGCGCACGCGCGTTTTTCGGAGCATCTCGCGTTTGTGCAAGAGAATGGGTTGGAGGCGGTGGTCGCCCTGGTGACAAAAGACGGCAAGCCGTTTGGCGCCGACCCGCGCGGCGGCCCATGGGCCTCGGTGATCAAGCACGATCTCGCGTTCGCGGAAGCCTACGCCAAGCAAGACGTCGGGCCGTACAAGCTCATTGTTGCCGACATGGCGCGCGCGTTGTTCGATCGCGATACCGCGCCGGGCGCCGAGCCCGAAGATTTGTTCCGCCTCGACATCCCTGCGCTGATCATTCCGGGCCAGGACGCTTCGCACGCGACATCCGCCGCGCGATATCTGGAGGAATGCCTGCCGCGCGCGGAATATTGGGACGTGCTGGTGACGGGACAGACCGAGGAAACCGTGCCGGCGCGAGTGCTGGAGTTTTTGGACAAGGCGAGCGGAATGGCGCATTAAGAATGACGGCGAATAAGTACGACCCGCTGCGGGACTATCTGAAAAAACAGAATCGGGACGATTTCGTTCTCTCGTTCGAAGAGATCGAGGATATTCTCGGCTTTGCGCTGCCGCGAAGCGCACAGCGGGCGGAATGGTGGGACGACGACACGCCGCAGCATCCCAGATTGCAGCGCCAGGCCATCCGTGACGGCGGTTACGACTCGCGGCGGCTCAGCGAAGGCGGCAAGATCCGTTTCCGCAAGACTTCGGTTTTCGGATATTGATCGCACGCGCGTGCTGGGGTGTTTGTAGAAAGTGAGCGGCAAATGCGGTAGCGCGTTTGCCGCGTGCACCATCTTCAACGTCGTCATTGCCGGGTATAGCCGTCGAAGACGGCGTTGCTTCGCTCGCCTATGACACCACAAGTCGGGTTTACCCGACTTGTGGTGCTCAACAGTGCGGAACTCGGACAAGTCCGAGTTCCGGTGCAATCCATGATGGCGCTCACCAAAGACAAACTTTCGGTGAGACTCTTATTCGCTGAAGTTCATCATGGATGCGCGGGTCATTAGGCGCGAAGACGGCGCTTCGCGCCTTTTGCCCGCGCATGACGAAGGAAGTGAGGGGATAAAGCGCTGAATGCGTCTTTGCCTACCCTATGCTGCGACAGGTTACACCTTCGGCTAAGGCGCCCTGCGCGCTTTAATGTTGATGAGGCTTGGCTGTGTTAAGCGCCGTTTCTCCGCTATAATCGCAATCGATGGCGTTTCTTTGAGGGAGGTATGACTATGAAAATCAGATTGACGTTCTTGGTTTTATTCATTGGGTTTACGGCAGTTTCACCGGTTGAAGCGGGATGTACCTGTCAATGCGTGAACGGACGGGCGCAGCCTGTCTGCGATAGCACGATGGACCTGCCGCCGGTCTGTCCGCCGGCGGCCTGTCCGTCATCGCGGCCGTCAGTCGCGCCGGCCAACCGGCCAAACGTTGCACCCGCCGCAAAAAGAAACTGCCGCGAGGAACAGGTCTGCGATTCCTATGGCGAGTGTCGCTCGCGGCAAGTGTGCCAGTAGTTGCTCGCGCTTGAAGCAAGACCGTATGTCCTTCCTTTGATGAGGCGACTCACCCTCGATGCGGTTGCGAGGGTTACCCGGATGGACCGGGCAGAGCCTCAACGCAAGGAGGGCGAGTCGTGACCGATCATAGCGAAGCTTTTGTAGGCTTTGA
>CAZNSG010000243.1:0-4798 GCA_964575715.1 uncultured Hyphomicrobiales bacterium
CATGCTCGCGCAGGAGCCCAATGATCTGCTCTTCCGTGAACCTCGATTGCTTCATCGTCCGTCCCCTCTCAGGTGACGGACTCTACTCAAATCTGGAGGAAGTTCAGGGGCTCAGGTCAACCGGCATCTATCGTCCCCGTCGCATGGATGATCCAGGCCGTCCACCCCAGCACCGTTTCCTGATAGCGGTCCCGCCGTTGCCCTACAAAACTCATATTGTCTTCGACTTGAGCGTATGCATGCGTGCTGAAGCACAACGATGCAAAGACTGCCAATACTCGTAAGTTCAACCTCCCCATCATATACTCCACTAAGCCACCCTCTTGATGAGATTCAAAAGCAACCCAATTACGTTGATTTGCACCGGCGCCCACGCCTATCGGGGTCATCACCGTTGGTTCAACAATGCCAGCGGTTGATCCGGTCCTCCCCATTTACACCACGCCATACTATAAGTGCTTCCACCATGGAGTTCGCCCAAATTATCATAAACGGCATTACAATTCGCCAGGATTTCAGCCGGAGTGTGCGCTTCGTAATGTTCGCGACCGGCGTTGATGGCTGGGAATATGCGACCCATGGCGGCACCGCCTTCGTCGTCAATTTTAGGGGCAAATTGTTTGGGCTTACCTGTCGTCATGTTCTTACTGATTTCAATTGGAGCCAACTCGCGATTACGGAAGCGAGGTTTGGCACGCAGCTCGCTGGACTGAAAGCAATCTACTACCCAAGCGATCCTCGCGGGGAAGCCGTCGACACCGATATATTCGACGTGGCAGTGATCGAATTCGCGGACCATGTAGCCGCAAGCTTCTTCACCGACCCAGCCTACATTATCAACGCCAATACCTGCGGCGGCGGCAGCAGAGAGGGCGATGTACTGCGCGTAAATGGTGTCTTGAAGGAAAAAAGCGACCTAAGTGGTCCTGAGATTGCGCCCGTGTTCGCCTTGTTAGACTTTGTTGATCGTGGCGCCACATCGACCGATCCGTCATTGCGAGAAGCCTATGTGGAATTTGCCTTGCCTGACTTCACCAGTGTGACCGGTATTAGCGGGAGTCCGGTCTTCAATGTTACCACTGGCAAGCTCTGTGGCATGACCGTGCGTGCTGGACTTGTGAAGCGAGCGTGTACGCTTTGGTATATCGATATCGTCGATATTATGTATTTGTTGGATGCCATTGTTAGTGGTCGACCGGAGACAAATTATCAGAAGACGATTCTTCGACGTTTACCCGATACCGCCGCTCAGCCGCCTGGCACGGGGGCGCTCTCCGAATAGGCGCCAATGCTATGGTCGTTGCTTTTTGCCGACCAGTTCCGTTCAGGGTCATTCACGACATAATTGGCCGGTCAGGCTCCTCAGTCCATTTCCGCTTCGATCCAAAAGCGACGGCCGGTTGCAAAAATGCGGTCTGTCGCAAAGTGCCAAGTGGTCATAGTGGAGCGTAGCCGAACGGTACCGCTTCTGCGCTTCTGCGCTTCTGCGCTGCTGCTATCGTAGATGCAGTCGGCGATGGAATGTATCGGTGTTCCGCGAGCATTGGATGCGTCGTATTCAATGACCGCGCGCGACTTGATCGATTATTTGCCTACGGCGCGTACTCATAGATATTGAGAGTTTTTCGCACTTTGGCCGCGCTGCGCCATTACGTTGCGATCCTCTGAAAGTCCATCGAGAAATCGTGCATTCGGCGGGCGCCGCCCTCGGTGATCTCCACCGTTTCGGCAAACACGCACCCGGTTGTGCCGCCGTGCCATTTCGGATCGAACAAATCGATATTGAATGCGAACACCATCCCGATTTTGAACTCGTCCCCGATTGCCTTGACCGCTTCACGGTCGGCAGCGATGGCGTGGTGCCGATATCGCGGATACTCCAGCGAGGCGAGGCTATGACCGTGAATGCCAGCCTCGCAAATCCCCAGACCTCGCGACACGATCTCGTCTTTGACGTCCTCCATGGCGGTTGAGATTGTCTTACCTGGGCCAAAGCCTGCCATGCCGCGCTTATAGGCGGCGACACAGCCCTCATAGATCTCAATTTGCTTATTTTCTGGCTCGCCGAGGCAGAACGTGCGCTCGACGTGAGTAAAATAGCCGCCAAACTTCGGATGCATCTCGCAAATGATGAGGTCGCCGTATTCCATCGATCGCATGGTGGGGACGCGGAACGGATGCGGGTAGGGAAGTGGATCGCAGGCCCACAGGAACAGCGTCGGTTCCTCTCCGCCGTTGGCGACCATCGTACGCATCATGTTGGCATAAACCTCGCAATCCTTTACGCCCGGGCGAGCGGTTTCCTTGCACGTCGCAAGCATGAGATCGCCGAGCTTGGCGGCCCTGCGCAGCATGTCCAATTCTTCGGCGCTCTTGATTGAGCGCACCTTCTCCAGCATGTCGTCGAGACCGACGATTACGGCATTGGGCACAAGCTCTGTGAGGCGGGTGTGGACGTTGTGCGGTAGCCAGCCATCCGGATCGAGCGGGCCGGCATAGCCGTCCATTCCAATCCTGCTGCCGTCGAGCTTCAGTTCCTTCAGCCGGTTGGCGACCGAGTCGGCCCACGTCTTGGTGCGCGGGCGGATGTCGCTCACCCAGTCTTGCGCAGCGCGCCAGCCGTCCAGGAAGGTCGGCATCTGCACAAAAGCGGTGGGCTCGCCGCTGGCGGGGAAAACCAGCACGTTGAATTCGGCGTTGCCGCCGATCGGGCAGAGATAGCGGGCGTTGGCGGTGTAGAAATCCCACATCGTCGGCCAGCCCCAGAGCACAATGACGTCTAACTCCTTGGCCTTCATCTCCGTCCGCACTGCGGCCCAACGCCGGTCGCGCTCCTTGAGAGAAAGACGCGGCAGCTCCAGAATGTGACGCATAATGGGATTCCTTGTTCGGCCGTTACGCCGCCTTCGCCTTCATCATCTTGAGGCTTGCAAGGTAATCCGCGATCCCTGTTTCGAGATTGTATTCCGGCTTGAACCCGAGCTCCTCGCGCGCTCGCGAGACGTCGTAAACGCCGTGTGCGGGATAAGGCATGCCAAGGAAGTTCAAGCCAGGGCCGATCTTGATGTCTGCGGTAGGAATATGGCGGCGCAGGATGCGCTCGAAATCCTTCAGAGTAGAGCCGATACCGCTACCGATATTGTAGATCCGGCTCTTGGGATTTTCCGTCACGGTGGCGAGATAAATCCCCAGCGCTGAGTCCTTGTTGTAGATGAAGTCGTCCTTCTCATCGCCGCCCTGGGCGAGGTGGAACGGCAGGCCGTTCGCGGGCGCTTCCACAATCTGGCTGGTAACGCCCATCTTGCCGTGGCGCGCGGTTTTGCCTGGTCCGTAGGTGGTGGCAAAGCGCAGCACCACTGTGTCCACGCCCATATTACCGTTGTAATAAATGCACAGGTGCTCGCCCATCAGCTTGGCCGAGTCGTAGATGCGCTTCGGATTCTTGGGCAGGTCCTCGGGCATCGGCTTGTAGGTCGGCGAACCATGTTCGCCGAGTACCGGGCCGTAGACGCCCTTTGCACTGGTATAGACCACGCGCTTGACGTTGAAGAGCCGCGCGGCCCCCAATACGTTGACCGTGCCCATCACGTTGACCTGGATGCTGAGCGCCGGGTTCGCCTGCGACACCGCACCGACAAAGGCTGCGGCATGGACGATGTGCGTGATCTCGTTCCGCTTGATCACATCCAAAAGCCGTGGCAGGTCGTTGACGTCTCCAAGTTCGACATCAACCTTTTCAGCAATATCGCCGATGAGGTTGTCGTCGCGATGCCGGGCGTAAATCACCGGCCGCTGACCTTCCTTGACGAACTTGCGGCTGGTCTCTGAGCCGATGACGCCCATGCCGCCGGTGATCAGGACTTTCATGACCTTGCTCGCTCCTATAGTGCCCGCAGACGGCATCTGCTGTTGAGCGGGCTGCTCAATCGATCTTCGCACCGACCGCCTTGATCACCGCATCCCAGTGCTTCGAATCGCTCTCGATCAGCTGGCCGAACTGGGCGGGCGAGAGAGCAATCCGCTCGAAGCTGTTGGCCCGGAAGAACTCGCGCGATTGCGGCAGGTCCAGAACCTTGGATACGTCGGCGTGGATCTTTGCCACTAGTTGCGCTGGCATGTTCGCGGGGCCGAATAGGGCAAACCAGACCGAAGTTTGAAATCCGGGGACGCCGGCCTCGGCGACCGTCGGCAGCTCCGGTCGTGCAGCCACGCGCTTTTCGGTGGCGGCAGCGAGTATCTTGACCTTGCCGCTCTTTTCATGGGCTTCGATGCTGGAAAGGTTCAGCAGAAGCATCGACACATCGCCTGCCAGCAGGCCAGTTACTGCCGGCGCGGCTCCGCGATTAAGGGATGTGCACAATATTGGTGCCGGTTTTCTGCTTGAAGTCTTCCATGCTCAGATGGGCGTAAGTGCCTACGCCGTAAGAGCCGTAGTTCAAACTGCCCGGCTTCGACTTTGCGAGCGCGATCAGTTCCTGCACGTTCTTCACCGGCAGTGACGAATTGACGACTAGCATCGGCGTGGCCCGGCAGAGCACGATGATCGGAGTAAATTCCTTCACATCGTAGGGCAACTTGCTGATGAGATACGGATTGGCCGTGAAGGTGGAATCCGGCGCAACCAGAAGTGTGTAGCCGTCCGCCGGCGAGCGCGCGACCGCTTGGGCTCCGACGGCATAGTTCCCGCCCGGGCGGTTTTCGACGATGACCGATTGACCCCACAGCTCGTTCAGCCGCTGGGCCACGATGCGCGCCATGGTGTCCGTCACACCCGTGCGCCGTGGAAAGGCGGCGCTTT
>CAZNSG010000244.1:0-14484 GCA_964575715.1 uncultured Hyphomicrobiales bacterium
ACCACCGGCCGCTTGGGATCGGGCGCTTCGGCATAGAGGTCGAGCACGTCTTCCATGCGGGCGACATATTCGCCGTCGACCCGGGGAATGCACCACATATCCTTGCGCCAGGGCTTGAGACCGTTTTCGGCCAGCCGCCGGCGTACCGTCTCGCCCGACAGGCTATCGTGCTCGGTGAGCTTGACCATGGCGTCGGCCAGCAGTTCCAGCGTCCAGCGGGCGCGACCCTCAGGAGGTTTTGCGCAAGCCGTTGCCACGAGCAAGGCTTCTTCCTTGCCGGTGAGCTTGCGCTCCGCCCCAGGACGCGGATCCTCGCTCAACGCCCGTTCCAGATTGCCTTCCACGAAACGCCGCTTGGTCCGGTATACGGTGGAACCGCCCACCGCCACCGTGCTGGCAATCTCGTCATCGCTGCGGCCGGCATCGGCCGCCAGCAATATCTGGGCTCGCTTGAGCTTGCGGGCGGCTCGCTTGCCTTTGCTCAACATCGCGGTGAGTTCACAGCGTTCGGCTTGGCTCAATCCGACCCGATAGCGTACATTCATCTCGGCCTCCTTGTCGGAGAGCCGGACGAATCGACAAATGAATCAAAAATCAGGCGCCGCTCGCAACCTCAGCGGTCAAAGCTTCACCGAAAAGCAAGGCCAGTATCTGGCGTATATCTACGCATACAAGCGCCTGCACCGTCGGCCGCCGGCCGAATCCGACATGCAGCAATACTTCCGCGTCAGCCCACCTTCGGTTCACCAAATGGTGTTAACGCTCGAACGAGCAGGGTTCATCACAAGGAAACCCAGGATCGCTCGCAGCATCGAATTGCTCGTTGATCCAGAACACCTGCCGGACTTACGATGAATCACACTCAACCGGTCAAAACCTCTGTGCAGAGCTACTAGGCGACATCGCAGCTTGGTCTAAAAAGAGGAGGCCGCCTGCTGGGGCGTCCTCTTTGTTGTTATTCACGTGCCTGCAAGCCTCGGCGCGGGTCCAATATCGTGACGTGTCTTTCTGTCTACTTCTGCGATCAGCAACCTCTCCAGCACATCCCGTTTGATCGGGTCCGTTTCAGTCTTAAGCTGATCTAAGTAAATGACAATGTTCCGCCGCTCAACAATCCTCACCACGCAAGCCTCCTCCGCCTCTCTATTTTTATAACGCTGCAACTTCATCGCGTGCGAATCGAGCCTGTGGATAAAATGTTCGCCATGCCCGCTGTTCGAACAACTTCAGCTGAATTGACGCATCGCAGCGAACGCTTGAAAGGCGTTGATTGCTGAAGAAGTCGCGTGCTGCCGACTCGGCTGCTTGCTTGGATAAATTACCAATCTAAACGCCGATTTCGACTAACAGAACTTCATCAGATTCAGAACTTGATTTCGCACGTGCGAAGGTCACCTGACAATTCTCGGTTCACAAAAATTTGCGCTGAATAATTACCTCTATCAATGCCGCTTCGAATTATTGTGTTCGCTCTGTCGCGAAGGAGGTGTACGTTCATTGCACTAAGAAAACGAGAAACGAACAGAAGAGGATTCGTCATGGTGCTCAGCGAACGGAAAGGGACACAATCCAAAAGATATTTTAGTGAGTGCGCGCAATGCGGAAATGCCCTAATCGCACCTGTATGGTCAGGGCATCTTAGTGAGCACAGCATCCGCCATTTATGGAATTGTGATGCCTGCGGCTATGAGTACGAGACGACGGTTTATTTTTCACCGCGAGCGAAGGCTCAACAAATCGTCGATGTCGCTGCTTGATGAGCGACATTCATCGCCGACAGCTGCGTCGATTTGTCTTCGTGTGTGCTTGGACTCCTGCGCGCGTCTGCTGCAGCCTTTCAATGCTGCCCCTGTCGAAGTTCGTGGAGTACTCAGAGTCAGGCTTCGCAGGCAATGGTTCCTGATCATCTGGTCTAGGCACCAAGCAGCAGGCGCGGACTCGATGTCCGCCGGATCACATTTGGTGAGGAGTGAGAATGACACCACCGGGCATAAGGCAATGACCTTGCTCAAGCGCAAGGTCACGGCGCAGGTTACGGAAAACCGCAGCTGCTAGCCGTCATTTGTGCCGCCGACAATCTGATCATAGATTCGAGACAAGAGGCGCGAAAGACAAGCGTCACGAGGTCTCAAGATACACCTGGTGCATACTAGAAAATTCTTCGCAAGACGAAGATTACGGGCCCCGCGATGCTTTCATGCACCGGGGCCCAATCATCCAGAATCAAGCCATCGAGCTTGGAGGCTGTCATGACAATCATCGCAATGACACGGGAGATGGGATCACTAGGAAGAGATGTGGCTCTCGGCCTTGCAGATCTACTGGGATTGGAAGTCATTCACCATGAACTTGTGGAGTGCGACCTCGCCAAGCGCATGCACCTGACAGAGAGTCAAGTGCATCGGTTCCTTGAAAGCGGGCCGTCTCTGTGGGATCGCTGGACTTTCGACCGCACGCGTCTCGCGCGCTATACAGCCGAAGAAATTCTTGAGTTAGCTTCTCGCGGTAATGTATTGCTTCGGGGATGGGGCGCGCCCCAGCTCCTGCGAGCCATCGGCCACGTTATCAGCGTGCGCGTTTGTGCGCCAATGCGAGATCGTGAGAATGTGCTTATGAAGCACCTTGGAATCACAGATCGGAATTTGGCGCGCGGAGAGATTAAGCGCAACGATGCAGTGCATGCCAACGTGATCCGGCAAATCTCTCAAGTCGACTGGTGGCAGGCGGAGCACTATGACATCGTCCTCAATACAGCGCGGCTTCCGATCGAAACTTGCATAAACCAAGTGGATGAACTGGCAGAAAGCCCCGCGTTTCAGGAGACAGAAACTTCGCGAACGGCACTCGCCGACATGTTACTTAACGCCCGTATCCGCAATAGGCTGAAAGATACAATTGCGGATGGAACCCGCGCGCCTGTTATCGATGTCTCCGTCAATTCCGGCAAAGTCGCTTTGAGCGGATTCGCCGAAAACAATGAGGTGATCGACCAAATCGAACACCTGGTTCGCGACGTCGCGGGGGTGAATGCGATTGCTAATGGCATGCGCAGGCTACCGCGCCCAATTATAGTCGACTGAGTTTCTCGGTATCCAGAACTGACAATTTCAGCCTAAATCGTAATATTTGACTTCGGCGGGGGTCGAAGGACGCATGGTTCTCGCCCAGGGATTTTTAGTCCCTTGCGTTTATCGCCTCCGATTCCACCAAGCAAACTTCCGGTCTGGGTCATGAGTGTCGTTTTGCCATATTTTGCGCATGTCCGGTTAGCCACCGATCGCGTCGAGAATAGCAACCGCAAAAATTTTGCGCTAGGAAGGAATCCCCAGCGATGTCGGCAATGACTTCAACTTCTGCCAATCCCGGTGACGCGCGAAACTACACTCAGTGCCATGACCCGACTCGTGCAACGCAGCAAGTCTGCCATCAAAAGGCGCGCGCAGACGGATAGTATCAAGGTCGATCGGTCAAATTGCGCTATCGAGTCAATAGAGCGATAACAAACCGGTAACGGGCGAAAATCGGAGACGCAGATGGCGCACGTGACACCTTTGCCGCAGGATGCCCATCCGGAATTCAAAGAGCGTTTTGAGCACTACGCTCAGACACGCGGCTTCGTACCGAACAGTATTTTGACCATGCAACGCCGGCCGGCCATCGCCCGTGCTTTTATGGAACTCAACCGTGCAGTTCTCTATGAAGGCACCGTGCCCGAGGAACTCAAAATGCTGGTCAGCTTGATCGCCAGCCAGGCTGCCGGCTGCCGCTATTGTCAGGCCCATATGGCCAATCTTTCCAGCATTTACCGCGCATCCGATGCCAAGATTCAAGCGGTGTGGCAGTTTGAAATGAGCCCGTTGTTCAGCGCTGCTGAGCGCACGGCATTGCGCCTTGCATATAAGGCGTCGCTTTTACCAAACGAAGCGTCGGAGGATGACTTCGCTGAGCTGAAGAAACATTTTGATGATGGTCAGATAGTTGAAATTGTCGCGTCAATCGCGCTGTTTGGCTATCTCAACCGCTGGAATGACACGATGGCGACCGATTTGGAACAAAGTGCGCTTGAGGTTGCTAACCGTGCTATTTCGTCGGTCGGCTGGACGCCAGGCAAGCATGGGCGCCTAGCAAGAGAAGCTGAAGGCGGATAGAGGTTGATTTCGGCACCGGTCACTTCAACCCGGGTAGCGTAGCGATCGTTTGCTATATTTGGAGAAGGTGTATTTATGCCGCTCGTCGATCCGCTGCCCGAGAACGCCAATCCCGATCTAATCGATCTGATCCAGTTTTTCCGTGGGCCGCTCGGCACGGTGCCGAACAGCGTGCTGACCATGCAGCGGCGGCCGAAGATCGCCCGCGCCTTCACCGAACTGAACAAGGCGGTGATGGAAAACAACGGCCGAGTGACAGCCGAACAGAAACGGCTAATCGGCTTCGTCGCCTCGCAGGCGGCGGGTTGCCGGTACTGCCAGGCCCATACCATCCTGGCTACCGAGCGTTTCGGCTCCTCGGCGGAACGCATGGCGGCGATCTGGGATTACGCCGGCAGTCCGCTGTTCACCGCCGCCGAGAAGGCAGCGTTTGATTTTGCGCTGGCAGCGGCGAGCGTGCCGAATGCGGTGACGCCGGAGATCGCCGCGGCGATGAAGGCGCACTGGACCGACGACGAGATCGTGGAAATCCTTGGCGTCGTCGCGCTGTTCGGCTATCTGAACCGCTGGAACGATTCGATGGCGACAACACTGGAGCCGATCGGCATCACGGCGGGGGAGAAAAACCTCAAAGCTCGCGGCTGGACCAAGGGCAAGCACGTTTAGAGCGTGCCATTTCTGCTTTGCCCCCAATCGCGACCGTTGCGCGGATAATGCGGATTCGTCGGTCAGTGCCAAAACCGAACATCGCTAGCCGTCTAGCAACAGATGAGTCGAGGCTGCTTGAACGTATTTGGCGGTGTGTCAGGAAATTTTGCCGGGCAAGAACTTCAAGGCCACGCCGTTGATGCAATAGCGCAGACCCGTCGGCTTCGGACCATCGTTATAGACATGTCCGAGATGGCCGCCGCAGCGACGGCAATGCACTTCGGTCTGCATTATCATGAGCGAGCGATCCTCGCTCGTGGCCACCGCGTTCGGCAGCGGCTGGTAAAAGCTCGGCCAGCCGGTGCCACTGTCAAATTTAGTTTCAGACGAGAACAGCGGCAGCTCGCATCCGGTGCACTGGAAGATGCCCTTGCGTTTTTCATGATCAAGCGGGCTTGATCCAGCTCGTTCGGTACCCTGCCGCCGAAGCACATTATATTGTGCAGGCGTGAGAAGTCTGCGCCACTCGGCATCGGTTTTTACAATCTCGAAAGCAGCTGCGGCTTCAATAGTGAGGCCGCCGAGCCATTTTGAACCGATCACTAACGCAATGCCACCGGCGGTAGTCAAAAGAAGCTGACGACGATTTATCATGATATCCTCTTGGCATCATCCAGGATTCTTCGATGCCTGGTGAGGCATCAAATGAACTATATTATATAGCAGAGCGTCTGCACCTAACGCGCAATTTTGCTCACGATCTCGCGACTGTCATTTGCGTTTGTCCGCATGCGCAAGGAAGTGACATTTTTACGGGTAACCTTTTGCTAGAACGTAGCGAACATGGAAACTGAGGCATACCGCAACGCAGTTGCCTCAAGGGGGCATTAAAGCCAATCTGGGTGATATGGAAATGACACCTCAGCAGGGCTAGTTGCAGCCGATCGTCGGCCGGGCTTAACTCCAGCGATGCAAACAAAGGCAAATATCGAGCTTGATGCGGGCGCGAAGACGTTTGCGTCCGGTCTTCTTCCTGAGCTTATTGCTGCGCTGCGCCGCAGCCGACCAGGCGATCTCGTGGCCATTATTAGCAGCGAGAGAAAAATTGGCGCCGATCTTGAGGCCTGGTGTCGTTTCACTCGAAATACCCTAATCGATACGGCCGTCGAAGGCGGCCGCACACGCTGGCTGATCCGATGCGGAGAGGTTCCAGCGAACGCCCACGCCGAGCGCCCTGTGGGCTCGAGACTCTGGCTCTATACAAATTTCGACTGCAACCTGCATTGCGACTATTGCTGTGTGCGCTCTTCGCCTAAAGCACCACGGCGAGCACTCGGCTTGCAGCGTGTGCAGCAAATCGCCGTCGAGGCAGCAAAGCTTGGCGTCAGCGAAATCTTCGTGACGGGCGGCGAACCCTTCCTGCTCTCGGAGATCGGCGAGATGGTACTTGCGTGCGCCGCTGCCGCGCCGACAACAGTGCTCACCAACGGCATGCTGTTCGCGGGGCGTCGTCTCGAAACGCTTCGTTCATTGCCGAGAGAGCGTGTAACGCTGCAGATCAGTCTCGACAGCTCGAGGCCCGATCTCCATGACCGCCACCGCGGAAAGGGCACTTGGGCGCGTGCATGGAAGGGAGTCGAGCGCGCACGTGCGGAAGGCTTTCGGGTCCGATTAGCGGCGACAGTTTCCACCGATCTCGAAGTTGAGGAGTTTCGCCGCTTCCTTGACGATCACCATATTGCCGAGGAGAACCGGGTGATCCGACGCATCGCAATGCGGGGCTTCGCGAAACAAGGCATCGCACTCGCACGCGCCGATTTAATGCCAGAAGCCACGATCACGGCTGAAGGCGTCTATTGGCATCCGGTTGGGGCGGAGGATGCCGATCTGCTCGTAACCCGGGACATTTTTCCGCTCGCAGACGCTTTTGCTGCGGTTCGGCGCGCCTTTGACCGAGAAACCGAACATCAGCGCAAATTAGCAACGATATTTAATTGCGCGTGACCGCGGCGCTACAAACCGGTTGCCAGCATCAGATGCTTCGTTGCCGCACTACCGTCGCCCAAAAAATCCTTGTTGTGCCGACGCTTCCCGTAACGCATCGTAACCGTCGACGTGCGGGGTAAGCCAGCGCCGGAGTCCCTCGGCTTCCAGTACGACGCGATGCTTCGGATTGTCATAGCTCATCCCGAACAAGGCCTGGGCGAACTGCTGCTCCAATGCTTTCTCGAGATCTGGCCGAGCGGTGAACATGCAATGATTGTAGGGGGGTGACGTCCAAACCTCGATCAACGAGCCCTCGGGCAATAACCGTTCACTGTGCACCGCGTTCCAGAACGGGCTGCCGATCGCGCCCGCATCGGCGCGGCCATCTAGGACTGCGCGAAGAACCTCGGTTTCGCTCGTGCCGGTATCACCATGCTTGCCAACATCGCTGTTGAAGCGCAGCGTTCGATAGTTTTGTCCCTCGACCAAACCTTCTTTCTCTAAGAAATAAATCGGCAGGATGGCGGCATGGCCGCTATCACGGCTCCCAAGCGCCAGTATGCGATCTTTAAGGTCGGCAAGCGTTGTGACCGGCCCCCCCTTTACCGCAACGATCTTGGTCATCCAGCCGAGATCAGTATCGCGCATGGCGATTGGTCGGCAGCCATGGCTGCTCCAGGCCTCGGCCTGCAGATACGCGAGATTTGTATTCCACGCGATGTCGATGCGCGGCGCAGGATCGCCGGGCGCGGCCAGCAGAGCCTCGACCTGCCTCTCGTAGCTCAGGAAGAGTACGACCTCGACGGGCAGATGCGCTTCGTCATGGAAGTATTGCCGCATGCCTTCCCAGATCGTAACAACCTTCGGCGCGTATGCGACGGCCCCAAGCCAGATTGTTCTGCTCATGTTTATGTTCTCACTTGTGTATGATTAGCCTGACTGAATCGTCCGGGCGAGACGGATGCCGGCCTGACGCGGCCGCTTGTCTTGCCCTTGCGATTAGAAGAGCGGCATGCCGAGGAGGGTCCGTGAAATAAACTCGCGAAGGACGTCACCCGTGGGCGCCATCACGGCACCCGCGTGGGCATCGCGGAACAGCCGCTCGATGTTCGTGTGCTTTGAAAACGCAGCGCCCCCGCACACCCGCATTGCCGTCGCGGTGACGCTGATCGCCACCTCGCCAGCCGCGGCTTTGGTTTCGAGCACACGTAACATCGTGGTGTCCCGCGGACGCTCGAGATGATCGACTAAGTCGTCGACACGCGCCGCTAGGCCGTCCGTATCGATCTGCATTGAAGCGAGCTGAGCGCGCAGCGTTGGCAGGCTCTCGCCGAGGCTCTGCCCGAGATGCTCAAATCGCGTGCTCTTGAGGTGCGCTGCAGTCGCAGCAACAGCCGCGCGGCACAAGCCCAACGCCACCGCGGCGGCGCCGAGATTGAACAGCGGTAATACGACGTCGATCATCGTCTTGAAACCTGAACCGTCCCCCGTCAGCTGCATTTCGGGCCCGACTTCGCAGTCTTCGAGCTGCATGGGCGCGGAAGCGTTTGCACGTAGGCCCAGACCGTCCCACGGGCCCGCCACAGAAAGCCCGCGTATTTGCGCCGGAATGAGGTAGATCGTTGAATCCGTCGGACCTGTTCCCTGCGGCGAGAGCGATGAAACCACGTAGCAGTGCGCATGGCCGGCGCTTGTCACCCACGATTTCTTTGCCGTTATGCGTACACCGGACCCGTTTTTTCGCGCACGCGAGACAGGCGCCCAGAAATGGCTGCGGGAGCCGGTCTCGCTGAATGCAAGCGTCGAGAGAACCCGGCCGGCTGCGATCTCATTGAGCGTTGTCGCGACGGCGGCGTTCGGTCGGGCCGCTGCAATCGTCGCGGCCGCACATACGTGCATGAGATAGACCATCGCGACAGACGCGTCCGTTTCGGCAAGTGTCGCCGTAACGGCAGCGAACGATCGCGGCCCAAGAGCCGCCCCGCCGAATTTAGCCGGCACCATGAGACCCAGCAGCCCCGCCCGCCCGAGCGCATCGACTGCTTCGGTCGAGAATCGCCCTTCCTTGTCATTCTGTTTGGCTGCGGGAGCCAATACCTGACTTGCTATCTCTCTGGCCTTCAAAAGCGCCGTCTCATTATTCATGGTGCCACCAACAAACTCTTCATTGCCACAGTTTACTCGGCCTCAATGCTTCGGTTTTGCTGAAAATAGCGACGCGGCCGAGAGCAAGGATCTGGCTGGCAATTGCCGTACTGCCCCCTGTTCCCATCTTCGCCGTATCCTAGGAAAAGGTTACACACTGGGTTTTCTCTTCCTAGCACTTTGCTGTTGTCCCCGAAGATGCTTGCCAGCATCCCAGCCGTGCGCAGCAAGATGCTTTTCTCCGAATTCCAGCGGTTCGTCTTCGAGTGGAGTTGCGAGGGTGTCGTTCCACCGGTTGAGAAATCCAAACATAGCAATTACACCGATGATTTCGACCACTTGGTCATCACTCCAATGCTTGCGCAATTCCATGAACATCTCGTCAGTGACGGCGTTCGGTACGCATCCCGCCGCGACGGCTACGTCGAGCGCAGCGCGCTCTGCAGCGTTAAACAATGGGCTGGACTTATATTCCCAGACGGCGTCCAGCTTCTGCTGTTCCACGCCAAGCTTCGCGGCGCCTTCCGCGGTATGTGCCATGCAGTATTTGCAACCAGCGGAGCGGCTTGCGACGTGTGAAATGAGTCGCTTGAGCTTGATGTCGACCTTGCCTTGCGGATCCCATATTGCGGCACTCATCTGGGTAAAGCCGCGCACCATTTTTTCGTTGCGCTGCATGATCAGCACGCTGTTTGGAATAAAGCCCATGCGTTTGCGTGTGACCTCGAATTGCTCTTTTAGCTCTGGCGTATGTTCGGGAGGAAGCGGAGCAAGGCGTGGTGCTGGTCGGGTTCGCTGGTCCATGATGTCCTCTTTGCGGTTGATGTCCTGTGAGCTTGATTTCTTGTCGATTCTCATGCGGCTCAAACCGATCGTTCACGCTAATCGCAAACGCATGAGTACCTGACGACGACATTCAGCAACCAACTCGTCGTCTTGGTTATAAGCGCGATGATGAAATTCCACGATTCCAGCGTCAGGGCGTGAATTCGACCTGCGCTTGCCAAGTACTTCGGTCGTGCAATGCACGGTGTCACCATCGAACAGTGGATTCGGGAACTTTACCTCGGTCATGCCGAGATTGGCGATGGTTGTGCCGACGGTGAGATCGGACAACGATATACCGATCATCAGACCAAGCGTGAAAAGCGAATTCATGATGGGCTCGCCCCATTCCGTATCCTGTTCACAGAAATGCCGGTCAATATGCAAGGGCTGTGGGTTCAGCGTCATGTTTGAAAACAACATGTTGTCCATTTGCGTCACTGTACGCGTATAGCGATGTTCGACGAACTGCCCGACTACCAATTCCTCGTAGTAGAGCCCACCGCGTCGGTGAGGTATTGCTGCAGCCTCGGACATGACGACCTTTTCGTTCGCTCGGGTCTTCGAAATTCAGTTACCACTGATCAGCAGCGAAATCAGCGAAGCTACGAGAGCTAGGCTTCCCCGCGCGCAGGCATCTTGCGCTCTGTCGCCACGTCGATGCCGCGCAGCATTTGGTCGAGCGGCGGGCGCCCCCAAGGTGCGCTGCCGCGCGAGGCAAAGAACAGCGTGCCGTCCGGTTTGGTCAGGAACAGTCCAGGTTCGCTGAATTCGGGTGGCTCGCCGTCGCGAATTGCATGCGAGATGAACAAGTCCCACTCACGGGCGCTGGCGATCGAAAGCTCGCAGCCGATTTGGAGATTGTTCAATCCCCATTCGGCCTTTGCACGCTGGGCTCGTTCCTGGCTATCCGCGCTCAAGGCAATGACGTCGACACCCCTTTTGGAAAATTCAGGCAGTTTAGATTCGAGATCGCCGAGATAGGTTTTGCAGATTGGGCAGTGGAGGCCACGGTAAACGACGATCATCTGAAATGTCGTCGGCTTTGCATCACGAAGGCGCCAATTCTTGCCGTCAAGCAGTTTGACTTCGAGCGCGGGCGCTGCCTGTCGAGGTTTAAGTGTCATATCTGGGTCCCTTCGTGAATGAATTTCCGGCGGTCTGTGTGATGAGCTTGCTACTCAAGGCGTCGTAGCAACGGCGTTGGAATTAGATATTGATAAAAGGCCCATCATGCGTTGTTGAATCGATTTTGAGCGAGTGTTATTGTTACGCACATGCTGAACGTTATTGTTCAGCAACCGCTGTGGTCTGTCCGAACAAGAAGCGCCTGGATTCCTCCGTCACTGTCGGCTGTGTATTTATTTGCTTGGCTTTTTCGTAGGCACGGATCGTCGCAGGTCGGCTGCGAATCGCCTCAAACCAGCGCTTCACATGCGGAAAATCTTCCAATGATTGTCCCTGGCGTTCGTGCGGAACGATCCATGGGTAAATAGCCATATCTGCGATGGAGTAATCGCCCGCAATAAAATTACGATCGGTTAGGCGCTTGTCGAGTACGCCGTACAGACGGTTTGTCTCTCTCGTGTATCGATCGATCGCATAAGGGATCTTTTTCGGCGCGTAATGGCTGAAATGGTGGTTCTGACCGGCCATCGGGTCAAGCCCGGCCATCTGCCAGAATAACCACTGCATGACTTCAACCTTGGGGCGATAGTTCGTGTTGAGAAATTTTCCAGTCTTTTCGGCGAGATAAAGCAGGATGGCGCCGGATTCAAACACCGATATCGATTTGCCACCGTCCTTTGGCGAGCGATCGACAATCGCGGGAATGCGATTGTTGGGCGAAATTGCAAGAAATTCGGGCTTAAACTGCTCACCCTTGCTGATGTTCACTGGAACAATTTTATAGGGCAGACCGGCCTCTTCGAGAAAAATTGTAATCTTGTGGCCGTTGGGCGTCGTCCAATAATAGAGATCGATCATCGGTTGTGGCTCTTCTATTAAAGTCAGTCGAGAAGTGCGAGCGCAGGTCGTGCGACGCCTTCGAGCAAGGCTCGGTCTGGCTTGGACCGTGCAAGAACGCGAATTCCGAGCAAGACACCAAACAGCAGTCGAGCAAGATCTCTTGCGTTGCGATCTTTTGAAACTGTCCCCTCGATCTGGGCTGCTTTGATTGATCTGAAAAAAAACGCCTCAATTTCACCAAGGCACTCGGCGATCAGCGCCGCCAATTCCGCGTCATGTGGCGCCACCTCAAGGGCTGAATTGATAAGAAAACAACCTCGTCGCTCGCGATCATTGACTGACCGCTTGATGACTTCCTCAATAAAGGCTTTTATCGCTCGTTTCGGTGGGAGCGAATCTTCGAGCCGTTTAATCCGCGTTCGTGCTGATTGATCGCGATATTGTTCCAACGCCTTTACGAACAGCCGCTCTTTGTCGCCGAAGGTACCGTAGAGACTCGGTAGTGAAATGCCCATCGAGGCAGCAAGATCGCGCATCGAGGTTGCCTCGTAGCCGTGC
The DNA here is from genome assembly GCA_964575715.1 of uncultured Hyphomicrobiales bacterium. GTDB lineage: Bacteria > Pseudomonadota > Alphaproteobacteria > Rhizobiales > Xanthobacteraceae > PNAI01. Next base: position 12,279 of record CAZNSG010000244.1, read on the forward strand.
TGCCAAAAACAGTTGATAGCTGCCTGCAACGCTGACGCTTCATTGAACTCTCTGGGCCTCGGCATTTCGGTGTCCTCGGGCTGATCCTGCAAGATCAGATGCGCTGTTGACATTATGTAACATATGTTACAGAATGTCTAGTGTTCTGACTCTAACATTTCGATCCCATCCCAAGCGGCTAAGCGCTTGAAAAGATTCGGGGAGGTCAGGATCGAAATGTTTGTGCCACTACACTAGATGGGCGCCGAAAAATATGTTTGGCTGCAAATATTGATAACCACAGCGGCATTGGCAGCCGAGGTAAGGAACCGATATGGGCGTTTTGATCGACGGCGTGTGGACTGACGGCGAGCTTCCGCAGGAGACTGGCGAAACTGGCCAGTTCAAGCGCGCCGACAGCCGGTATCGCGGTTGCGGTCGCCACCCTTGGGGCAACAGGGCTCGACAAGCTCAGCAGGGAGATTAATGCCGCGCTCACCGACTCCAAGTTCAAAGCGCGACATTGGCGGTATGGCGCTCTCGGGTTCTCGCGTCGACTTCCGAAAGTTGATTGCCGAAGAAACTGAGAAGTGGGCCAAGGTGGTCAAGTTCGCGGGCATCAAAGCGGAGTAGCGTCGCTCCGCATCATGCCGATATTCCGTAAACCTCGATAGGCAAATGTCGCTTGCGTGTGGTGGCCAACAGCAAGGGCGAATGAGCCTTTCGCAATGCGGTAATTGGCCGTGGCAATGTGTCGTGATGGGTCAACTTTGTCATTTTGCCATATTTTCCGCATGTCCGGTGTTCTACCGGTCGCGTCCGAGATAGCGACCGCAAAAGTTTTGCGCTAGGAAAAATTCCACAACGATGTCGGAAATACCTTCAACTTCGACCGATCCGAGTCACGTGCGAAACTACGCGCAGTGCCAATTGCAGACATCCAGCCCGTAGTTGGACGGCATGATTTCTGCCTGTGCGACCTCTGGTGAGTATGCTAGTTTTCAGTCGCAACGAGGTGGTTATTCATCGAGCAAATTGGTGGGTAGGTCATGTTACGTGCAGCAAAAACATTTGGTTCGTTCGCCGCGGCAGTCTTGGGATGTCTTAGCAGCCTGATCGAACCTGCGGTCGCCCAGAATTATCCGTCGCAACCCATCAAGATCATCGTCGCCACGCCGCCCGGCGGTATCGCCGATCTGGTCGGCCGGACCTTTGCGCAGAAGTTGAGTGAAAGCGGCATGACTGCCGTGGTCGAGAACCGCACTGGCGCAGGCGTGGCGCTCGCCGCGGAGGCGGCTGCCAAGGCTGCACCCGACGGTTACACTCTGTTCGTCGGCATGCATCAGACCAACGCTATCCTGCCGCACCTGGTCAGCAAGCTTTCGTACGATCCGCTCAAGGAATTCGCGCCGATCCTCCATGCCACCGCATCGTCCAACATTCTGGTCGTCCATCCATCCGTTCCCGCAAGGACGATGCAGGAACTGGTGGCCTACGCCAAGGCCAATCCTGGCAAACTGACCTTCGCCTCGCAGGGCAACGGTAGCTCCGGCCACGTGGTCGGCGAACAATTCAAGCGTCTCGCCGGCATCGACATTACCCATGTGCCCTATCGCGGTGCCGCGCCGGCAATTCAGGACCTCGTCGCCGGCCACGTCTCGATGATGTTCGACATCGTGCCGCTGGCACGGGCGCAGATCGCGGGCGGCAAGGTGCGTGCGCTCGCGGTCGCCTCACCGCAACGGCTCGCGGCGGTGCCCGACGTGCCGACCATGGCGGAAGCTGGGTTTCCCCAGATCGAGGGCGGACCTTGGTTCGGCTTCGTGGCGCCGACCGGGACGCCACGGGCCATTATCGACCTGCTCAATGCCGAAGGCCGGAAGGCGTTTTCGGCGCCAGACATGCGCGATCGCTTTCTGACGCAAGGCATACTTCTCCCGCTTGGCACGCCTGAACAGTATGGCTCCTTCATTGAGGCCGAACACAAACGCTGGGGAGAGATCATTCGCAGCGTGGGCATTCGCCTGGAGTAGGAGGCTCCCTGAAGCTTTAGGTCTGCGCCGCTCGCGCGCGAGCACCGAACGATACAACCAATTCCCGGAAGGACATCATGGATCAGAGAACACGACCCGCACCGCGCCTTGCCCCCCTTCCGCCGGAGCATACGCCGGAACTGAAGGAGCAATTCGACGCCGCCCAAAAGCGTATGGGATTTGTCCCCAACAGC
>CAZNSG010000245.1:0-16310 GCA_964575715.1 uncultured Hyphomicrobiales bacterium
CGTTGCCGTCCCCCAGTATCCTCTCAAGCTCGGCGCGATCCCTCGCACGGAGAAGGAATTCTGCTTGCTTCCTCATCATGCCGGGACAGAATCATATTCGCGAAATCTCGGGATTCAAATGTTTGTGACAGAACACTAGCGCCAATGGCAGCCAGTCCTGCATAACACATCATGAAGTTCCTCGACGAAGCCAAGGTCTATGTGCGTTCCGGCGACGGCGGCAACGGCTGTGTTGCGTTCCGGCGCGAGAAATTCATCGAGTTCGGCGGCCCCAGCGGCGGCGACGGCGGGCGTGGCGGCGATGTGATTATGGAGGCGGTCGACGGGCTCAATACACTGATCGACTATCGCTACCGGCAGCACTTAAAGGCGCGGCCCGGCGGCAACGGCATGGGCAAGGATCGGCACGGCGCCAATGGGGCTGACGTGGTGCTCAAGGTTCCGGTCGGCACGCAAGTATTCGACGACGACAAGATCACGCAGATTGCCGATCTCACTGAGTTGGGCCAGCGCGTCGTGCTGGCGGAGGGCGGCAACGGCGGCTTCGGCAATGCCCGTTTCAAATCCTCGACCAACCGCGCGCCGCGCCATGCCAATCCCGGCGAACCGGGCCAGGAACGCTGGTTGTGGCTGCGGCTCAAATTGATCGCGGATGCAGGATTGGTCGGACTGCCGAACGCCGGCAAGTCCACTTTTCTATCGGTGGTGAGCGCCGCCAAGCCGAAGATCGCCGACTATCCTTTCACCACGCTCAATCCGCAGCTTGGTGTGGCAGCGATCGATGATGTCGAATTCGTGCTGGCCGACCTGCCCGGATTGATCGAAGGCGCGCACGAGGGCGCGGGGCTGGGCGATCGATTCCTCGGTCACACCGAACGCTGCCGCGTCCTGCTGCATCTCGTCGACGGCACCGGCGAGCACGCCGGAGAAGCCTACAAGACCGTGCGGGCGGAACTCGAAGCCTATGGGCATGGACTGAGCGAGAAGCCGGAAATCGTCGCATTGTCGAAAGCCGATGCGATGACGCCCGAGCAGATCAAGCAGCAGAAGGCGCGTCTCAAACGCGCGTGCAAGAAGACGCCGCTTGTGCTCTCGGCATTGTCGGGCGCGGGTGTGCAGGACGTGCTGCGCGCATTGCTCGCCGTGATCAAGGCAACGCGATCGGCCGGCGGCGAGCGCGCCGCTTCCGACTTGCCGGCATGGCAGCCGTAATTTATGCGCAATATCAGGGGGCATTAGCCGATGAAGACGCGCGCCGCGGTTGCCTGGAAAGCCGGCGAGCCCTTGAGCATCGAGACCATCGAGATCGACGGTCCGAAGGCCGGCGAGGCGCTGGTCGAGATCAAGGCCACCGGCATCTGCCACACCGACGCCTACACCTTGTCGGGCGCCGACCCCGAGGGGCTGTTTCCCGCCATTCTGGGACACGAGGGCGCGGGCATCGTGCGTGAAGTCGGCGCCGGCGTGACCACACTGAAAGCCGGCGACCACGTCATCCCGCTCTACACGCCGGAGTGTCGTGCTTGCAAAACCTGTCTCTCGCGACGCTCCAATCTGTGCACCGCCATCCGTGCCACGCAAGGCAAGGGAATCATGCCCGATGGCTCCTCCCGCTTCCGTTGCGATGGCGATCCGGTATTCCATTACATGGGGTGCTCGACCTTTGCGAATTTCACCGTGCTGCCGGAGATCGCGCTGGCGAAAGTTCGCACGGACGCGCCGTTCGACAAAATCTGTTACATCGGCTGCGGCGTCACCACCGGCATCGGAGCGGTGATCAACACCGCAAAAGTCTGGCCGGGCGCCAACGTCGCGGTATTCGGCCTGGGCGGCATCGGGCTCAATGTGATTCAAGGCGCGCGCATGGCCGGCGCCGACAAGATCGTCGGCATCGATCTCAACCCAAGCCGGCGCACGATCGCCGAGAAATTCGGCATGACGCATTTCATCAATCCGGACGCGGCCGGCCGCGACAAGGTGGTGCAGGCGGTCGTCGATCTGACCGGCGGCGGCGCGGATTTTTCCTTCGAGTGCATCGGCAACGTGGCGACCATGCGCCAGGCGCTGGAATGCTGCCATCGCGGCTGGGGCGAGAGCATCATCATCGGCGTTGCCGCGTCGGGGCAGGAAATCGCGACGCGGCCATTTCAATTGGTCACCGGGCGGGTCTGGAAAGGCACTGCCTTCGGCGGCGCGCGCGGCCGCACCGACGTTCCCAAAATCGTGGACTGGTACATGGAGGGCAAGATTAACATCGACGACCTGATCACCCACACCATGCCGCTGGAGAAAATCAACGACGCGTTCGAGCTGATGCACGCGGGCAAGAGCATCCGGTCGGTGGTGGTGTACTAACCTGACACGCAGTGGTCTTGCTTACCCTCTCCCCTTGTGGGAGAGGGTGCCCGAGCGAAGCGAGGGCGGGTGAGGGGTTACTTTCTATTGCTGGTACGTAACCCCTCACCCGGCTCGCGCCATAGCGCGTCGAAGACGCGCGTAGACGCGCTTATGGCGCTCGCCACCCTCTCCCACAAGGGGAGAGGGTAAAGCCGAGTTCGGCGCTCTATCTGAGCATTTCATGTCCGCCAAACCCCCTTCCCTCGCCGATTTCCGCCGCATTGTCGTAAAGGTCGGCTCCTCGCTCCTGGTCGATGCAAAAGCCGGCAAGCTGAAAGAAGCGTGGCTTGCCTCGCTCGCCGCCGACATCGCCAAGCTGCACAAGGAAAAGCGCAACGTGCTGGTCGTATCCTCAGGCGCGATCGCGCTTGGCCGAGCGGTGCTCAAATTGCCGAAAGGCGCGCTCAAGCTGGAAGACAGCCAGGCCGCCGCCGCCGTCGGCCAGATCGCGCTCGCGCGCACCTGGGCCGAGGTGCTGGGCAAGCACGGCATCACCGCCAGCCAGGTGCTGGTCACGCTCGACGACACCGAGGAACGTCAGCGCTATCTCAACGCGCGCTCGACCATCGGCAAGCTGCTGGAATGGCGCAGCGTGCCGGTGATCAACGAGAACGACACGGTGGCGACGACCGAGATCCGTTATGGCGACAACGACCGGCTCGCCGCGCGCGTCGCCACCATGGCGAGCGCCGATCTGCTCGTGCTGCTCTCCGACGTCGATGGGCTCTACGACGCCCCGCCCGCCGGCAATGCCAAGGCCAGGCACATCGCGCTGGTGCCGCGCATCACCAAGGAGATCGAGGCGATGGCGGGAGAAGCCGCCTCCGGCGACTCGCGCGGCGGCATGCGCACTAAAATCGAGGCCGGCAAGATCGCGACCGCCGCCGGCACCCACATGGTGATCGCCTCCGGCCATGTCGACAACCCGCTGGCCGCCATCGCGGCGGGCGGGCGGGCGACCTGGTTTCTCACGCCGGCAAATCCGGTGACCGCGCGCAAGAAGTGGATTGCCGGCTCGCTTGAGCCCAAGGGCACGCTCATCATCGATGCCGGCGCGGTGGCGGCGCTGCGCCGGGGCAAGAGTCTTCTTCCCGCGGGCGTGATCCGCGTTGAGGGCGGCTTCGGCCGCGGCGATGCGGTGGTCATTCGCGATCCCGATGGCGCCGAGGTGGGGCGCGGGCTGGTCGCCTATGATGCGGAAGATGCCGGCAAGATCATTCGCAAGTCGTCGAGCGACATCTTGCTCATCCTCGGCATCGCGGGCCGCGCCGAGATGGTGCACCGCGACGATCTGGTGCTGGGCGGGGAGTGACGGCTCCGCCTGATCGGGCGCCAAGGCAACATTTCCTTGGCGGCGAACCACCCTCCCCGCCGCAAGCCGGACGTGATAGAACGCCATCGTAATCAATGTTTTGAGCAAATCGACCCCATTGCCATGACCGCGCCGCTAAAACCGATCGAAGGCAGCACCGCCGATGTCGCCGCGACCATGCACGATATCGGCCGCCGGGCCAGGGCAGCCGCCCGCGTACTCGCGCTTGCCTCGACCGCGCAGAAGAATCGGGCGCTCGCCACCATGGCGTTGGCTGCGCGCGCGCATAAGGCCGCAATCATCGCCGCCAATCGGGAAGACCTTGAGGAGGCAAAAGCTTCGGGAGCGACGGAGGCCTTTCTCGACCGGCTTGCACTTGACGAAAGTCGCATCGCCGCCATGGCGGAAAGTCTCGATGTGGTGCACGCCCTGCCCGATCCTGTCGGCACGATCACCGAATCCTGGACGCGGCCAAACGGCATGACGATCGAGCGCGTGCGGGTGCCGCTCGGTGTCGTCGGCGTGATCTATGAGAGCCGGCCCAATGTCACCGCGGACGCCGGTTCCCTCGCCATGAAAGCCGGCAATGCGGTAATTCTGCGCGGCGGCTCGGAGAGTCATCGCTCCGCGCAAGCGATCCATGCCGCGCTTGCCGAGGGCCTGCGGCATGCGGGCTTGCCCGAGGACGCCATCGCGCTCGTGCCGATGCGCGACCGCGCGGCGGTCGGGCTGATGCTGGCAGGTCTCGACGGTGCGATTGATGTGATCGTCCCGCGTGGCGGAAAAAGCCTGGTCGCGCGGGTGCAGGCGGAGGCGCGCGTGCCGGTATTCGCGCATCTTGAAGGTGTCTGCCATGTCTATGTGCACAAGGCTGCCTCGCTGGAAATGGCCAAATCCATCGTCCTCAACGCCAAGATGCGGCGCACCGGCGTGTGCGGCGCCGCCGAGTCGCTGCTGGTGGATCGCGCGGTCGAGGCCTCGCACTTGCGGCCGCTGCTAACAATGCTGCTGGATGCCGGCTGCGAGGTGCGCGGCGACGCGGCTGCGCAGAAGACCGACAAGCGCGTCAAGCCGGCACGCGATGAGGATTGGAGTACGGAATATCTCGACGCCATCATCACCGCGGGCGTGGTCGACGGCATCGATGCCGCGATTGCCCATATCGAGCGCTATGGCTCGCACCATACCGACGCGATCATCACCGAGGACAAGGCGGCGGCGGAGAAATTTTTGCGCGAGGTCGATTCGGCGATCGTGCTGCACAATGCCTCCACGCAATTCGCCGACGGCGGCGAATTCGGCTTCGGCGCGGAGATCGGGATCGCGACCGGCAGGCTGCACGCGCGCGGGCCGGTCGGTGTCGAGCAGCTCACCACTTTCAAATATTGCATTCGCGGCACCGGACAGACGCGGCCTTGATCCGCCTTCCGCCCCACGCGCCCGGAATGCGCATCGGTCTTTTCGGCGGCACCTTCGATCCGCCGCACATGGCGCATCTCGGCGCCAGCCTGCTCGCCATGAAGCGGCTCAAGCTCGATCGCGTTTGGTGGCTGGTGACCCCGGGCAATCCGCTTAAAGACACGCGCGGACTGGCCCCGCTCGAACAGCGCATGGCCGCCGCCCGTGCGCTTACGCATCATCCGCGCATCGACGTCACCGATTTTGAATCGGTTATAAACACGCGCTTTACTTATGATACGCTGGTCTTTTTAAAGCGCCGCTGTCCCGGCGTTCGGTTTGTGTGGGTGATGGGAGCCGACAACTTACGCAGTTTCTACCGCTGGCAGAACTGGCGCGGCATCGCCGAGCTCATGCCCATCGCGGTGGTGGACCGGATGGGAACCAGCCTCTACGCCACGGCGGGACGTGCAGGCCAGGCGCTGGCGCGATTTCGCATACCCGAACAGGCCGCCGCCAGCCTGCCCGATCGCGCGCCGCCAGCCTGGATTTACCTGCACGGCCTTAAATCACCGTTGTCCTCGACCGCCTTGCGGGCGCAGCGCGCCGGCAAGTCTGGAAGTTGAAATTCGGGAGGTTGAAATCCTTATCGTTGCATGCCTATCTTATGCGTATCGGCCCCGCCGATTTTCGGGGCGGCAATAGAGACAGTCGAAAGGATAAGAACCCCCTGTCCAGCATTGCATCCTCTCGGGCCAGTTCCCGTCGCGTGCCCGAACCGGTTTCCAAGCGCCCAGGCGCCAAGGAGGCCCTGAGTCTCGTCCTTGCCAGCCTCGACGACATCAAGGCCGAGGACACCGTTACCATCGATCTCACCGGTAAGACTTCAATCGCCGACATCATGGTCGTGACCAGCGGGCGGTCGAATCGCCATGTCGGCGCGGTCGCCGATCGCGTGGTTGTGGGCCTCAAAGCGGCGGGCATTTCAGGCGTGCATGTCGAAGGCCTGCCGCATTGTGACTGGGTGCTGATCGACGCGGGTGACGTTATCGTCCACATTTTCCGGCCGGAAGTGCGCGCCTTCTACAATCTTGAAAAGATGTGGGCCGGTAACACGCACAGCCGCCGGACGAACTGACACGCGGGACTCGCCCCCATGCGGCTCGTCATCGCCGCGATTGGCCGGTTCAGAGAGAGCCCGGAGCGCGAGCTCGTGGAGCATTACCGCAAGCGGGCGGAACAGATCGGCCGCCGTATCGGCTTTCGCGACGTCGAGATCATCGAAGTCAGGGAGAGCCGGGCGCAGGAGGTCGGCAAGCGCATGATCGAGGAATCGATTGCGCTCGCCAATGTCATTCCCGAGAAGGCGGCAACCATCATCCTTGACGAGCGCGGGAAAAATCTTGACAGCGGCACATTTGCCGCCTGCCTGCGGCGCTGGCGCGACGACGGACGGCCGGATGCGGTTTTCGTCATTGGCGGCGATGACGGGCTGATGCCAAGCTTGCGCGAAAAAGCCACGATGACATTGGCACTCGGCGCGGCAACTTGGCCGCATCAGCTGGTGCGCGTCATGCTGCTTGAACAGATCTACCGTGCGCTCAGCATTCTTTCGGGCCATCCTTATCATCGTGCTTGAGTCGCATTTACACTGTTTGTTGGGATATTTTCACGCATGATCCCCAAAATATGGCAATGGCGGACCATCGTGGTCTTAATTCCGGCGAAAATGACGGCCTAACATTTGCCTTCGCAATTTTGCCGGGCGACCGGAAACGATGCTCATATTGGCTCAATACCGGACTGCGAATTGGCGTCGGGCGCTGGCGGCAGCGGCGCTGGGAATTGCGCTGCCGTATGGTATTGCTGACCAGGCCGCCGCCCAGTCGCGGCCATCGATTGGCACAACGCAATTTGCGCAAACGGAACACCCCAAGGACGCAAATAGGCTCAATACGCTCAGGCAGCGTGACGTCGAGCTTGAAGCCATTCGTGCCCAACAGAAACAGGCGGCCGAGTCCGAGACGAGGCTCAAGCGGGAAATCGCGACCATCGGCGATGATCGGCGCAAGCTCAATCAAGCTTTGATCGACGCGGCGACCCGCTCGCGCAACTTAGAGAACCGTGTCACCAGAACCGAATATCGCCTCAAGGCGCTCGAGGACAGCGAGCACAAAATGCGCGAATCGCTTGCCAGCCGGCGCACGGTGATTGCTGAGATTCTAGCTGCCTTGCAACGGATCGGCCGCCACCCGCCGCCTGCCGTCATCGTCTCGGCGGAGGACGCGCTGGTATCGGTACGCACCGCCATTATGCTGGGCGCGGTACTGCCTGAAATGCGCAGCCAAGCCGAAAAACTTGCTTCCGAGCTCTCGGCGCTGGTGCAGGTGCGCAAGAATATTTCCGATGAGCAGGAGCGGCTGCAAAGAGAGTTCGCGGCACTTGTGGAAGAGCGCCTGCGCACCGCGCGCCTGATCGAGGAGCGCCAAAAGAAGCAGGCCGAGACCGAAAAAGCCCTCGAGGACGAACGGCAAGCGGCGGCTGGACTTGCTCGCCAGGCCGACAACCTCAAGGATTTGATTGCAAAGCTTGAGAAAGGCCTCGATCGCGCGGGCCGGGCGGCGCGGGCGGCGCAAGAAAGTCGCGCTGAAAATCGCTCTAATGACAATCGGCCCGAATTGGCGGTGCTCAGGGATCCCGGGCGACTCGCACCAGCGGTTGCATTTGCTGCAATGCGGGGCCATTTACCCTTCCCAGTAAATGGCGAGCAAATCCGTGAATTCGGTGCCCTAGATACTATTGGAGGCACCGAAAAGGGCTTATCAATAGCAGCCAGGGATGGGGCCCAGGTCACTAGCCCTTGCGACGGTTGGGTGGTTTATGCAGCACCCTTCCGTAATTATGGCCAAGTCTTGATCCTGGATGCCGGTGGCGGATATCATGTGGTACTTGCAGGCATGAATCGGATTTCCGCCGGGGTCGGTCAGTTCGTGCTAACCGGAGAGCCGGTAGCAATCATGGGGGGCGTTTCCCATATGGCTACCAACGTTGCGACAGGGCCTAGCCAATCGGTTCTCTACATCGAGTTCCGCAAGGACGGGACACCCGTCGATCCCAGCCCCTGGTGGGCGACAAGTGAAGGCGAAAAGGTTCGAGGATGATGCGCAGAACAATTCTCATTCTCATCGGCGCGATTTCGGGTGCGGCCCTGACGGTGCTAGTTACCCAGCCGCGTATCATGACCTTCGGGTCGAGTGCAAAGGCGGCAGCCGCCGACACCTACCGGCAGCTCAATCTGTTCGGCGATGTATTCGAGCGCGTGCGCGCCGATTACGTCGAGAAGCCGGACGACGCCAAGCTCATCGAGTCGGCGATCAACGGCATGCTCGCCGGGCTCGATCCGCATTCGAGCTACATGGATCCAAAGAGCTTCCGCGACATGCAGGTACAAACCCGCGGCGAGTTCGGTGGGCTGGGCATCGAGGTCACGATGGAGGAAGGGCTGATCAAGGTGGTGTCGCCGATCGACGACACGCCTGCGGCCAAGGCCGGCATTCTTGCCAACGACATCATCACCAAGCTCGACGACGAACAGGTGCAAGGCCTCACGCTCAATCAGGCGGTCGAGAAAATGCGCGGGCCGGTGAATACCAAGATCAAGCTCACCATCATGCGCAAGGGCCAGGACAAGCCGATCGAGATCGCGATCACCCGCGATGTCATTCGGGTGCGCTCGGTGCGAGCGCGGGCGGAGGACGATATCGGTTACATCCGAATTTCCCAGTTCAACGAACAATCCACCGACGGACTGAAGAAGGTGATCAGTGACCTCGCCGGACAGATTCCCGCCGACAAGCTCAAGGGCTTCGTTGTCGATCTGCGCAACAACCCAGGCGGCCTGCTCGACCAGGCGATCTCGATATCGGACGCCTTCCTGGAGCGGGGTGAAATCGTCTCCACCCGCGGCCGCAATGCCGAGGAAACTCAGCGATTTAACGCACGAGCGGGCGATCTCACCAGGGGCAAGCCGATCATCGTTCTGATCAACGGCGGCTCGGCATCGGCCTCGGAAATCGTGGCAGGCGCGCTGCAGGATCATAAGCGTGCGACCGTTATCGGCACGCGCTCGTTCGGCAAGGGCTCGGTGCAGACCATCATCCCGCTCGGCGCCGGCAACGGGGCTTTGCGATTGACCACGGCGCGCTACTTCACGCCGTCCGGGCGGTCGATCCAGGCCAAGGGAATTTCCCCCGACATCGAGGTCTTGCAGGACGTGCCGGATGAACTCAAAGCGCGCACCGACACCAAGGGCGAATCCTCGTTGCGCGGACATTTGAAGGCCGAAGGCGACGAGCAGACCGGCTCGCAGTCCTATGTTCCGCCCGATCCCAAGGACGACAAGGCGCTCCATACGGCGCTCGAACTCATCCGCGGCACCAAGACCAATGCGGCATTCCCGCCTAATCCCAAGGCCAGCGTGCCGAATTGACCGCATTTGCCTGAATTGATACGCGATCGGGGCGGCCCAAGGGCCGCCCTGATTATTTTCAGCCCTGCGCATTTTCGTAACATCTACTTGTCGCCAGAAAGCGGAGATATTGGACCGCCGTGCTAGACTTTCCCGATGATTCGCAAGGGTTCGGACCGTGGCAGCGGATGACCTGAGCGCGCCGCTTGGCCAAGACGTAACGAAGAAGCGACGGTTTGTGCTCCCGATCGCCGTCCCGCAGGTGATCGCCGGTGCGCTGGGCTTGTTCGTTCTCGTCTTCGCCGGCTGGGCGCTGCTCGTCCATGACCCGCTTGGCGGCGAGCCGATCGTGGTGGTCGCGGCAAAGCCTGAGGCCTTACCCGCCGTGCCGGAAGGCACTCCCGGCGCCGCCGGCGCGCCCAATCGCTACGACGGACCACTGCCGGGCCAGGCGGCGCAATCCAAGCCCGCGCCAATCAACCAATCCAATCCCACCCCCGGCACCCAATCCAAACCCAGCCCCGGGATGCAGACGGTCACCATCATCGACGGCACCAGCGGCAAGCGACAGGAAGTGGAAATTCCGGTGCCAAAGGACAGCCAGGTCCGTGCGCCGATCGAGCCGCGCCTGCTAGACACCTCGCGCCATGGTTCAATTCCGAAGATCGGGGCTGACGGGGTCCGCCCGGCCGAGGCTTACGCCCGTGCCACCACGCTTAGCCCCGATAAAAAGAACAGCCCGCGCATCGCGATCGTGATCAGCGGGCTTGGGATCAGCGCTAATAACACAAACGAGGCACTCGCCAAGCTGCCCAGCGCGATTACGCTCGCCTTTTCCCCCTATGGCGCCAATGTCGAGAGCCTGGCTGCGCGTGCGCGCGCCAAGGGCCATGAGGTGCTGCTGCAAATCCCGATGGAGCCATTCGAATATCCCGACAATGACCCGGGTCCGCATACGCTGTTGACCACGCTTCTGGCCGATCAAAATCTCGATCGCCTGCATTGGCTGATGAGCCGGTTCCAGGGTTATGTCGGTGTGGTCAATGTCATGGGCAATCGCTTCACTGCCTCCGAGCGGGCGCTCACGCCGGTGCTCTACGAGCTCACCAAGCGCGGATTGATCTTCCTCGATGACGGGAATTCGCCGCGCAGCTTGGCAAGCCAGATCGCCGGCGCCAACAGCGTGCCTTTCGCTAAAGCCGAAGTGGTGCTTGACGCAGTGCCGACGCCTGCCAGCATCGACCGTGCGCTCACCCGCCTCGAAGCGCTCGCGCGCGAGCGCGGCGTCGCGGTCGGCATCGCCTCCGCGGTGCCCGCCGCCATTGATCGCATTGCGCAATGGGCCAAGGCGGCGGAAGGCCGCGGCATGGTGCTGGTGCCCATCACCACGATTGCGATCAAGCCGAAAGCGAGCTGAAATCACCGCAATCGCGAGGCATAAAATGCGCGATTACGAACGCCTGCCTTATCGCCCCTGCGTGGGCATGATGCTGCTCAACCGTGACGGCCGCGCTTTCATCGGCCGCCGCATCGGCGGGCCGGAACATGTCGACGAGGTGCACGTCTGGCAAATGCCGCAAGGCGGCATCGACGAAGGCGAGGATCCCTACCCGGCGGCGTTGCGCGAGCTATACGAGGAAACCAACATTCGCTCGGTGGAGAAGCTCGGCGAGATCGCCCAATGGCTCCATTACGACATCCCGCGCGAAATCGCCGGCCAGGCTTGGCAAGGACGCTATCGCGGCCAGAAGCAGAAATGGTACGCGCTGCGTTTTACCGGCGAGGAGCGCGAGATCGATATTGCGCATCCGGCAGGGGGGCACGAGCCTGAGTTCGTGGAATGGCGCTGGGAACCGCTGCCAAACCTTCCCGGCCTGATCATCCCGTTCAAACGCAAGGTGTACGAACGGGTGGTGGCGGAGTTCGCGAAATTCGCGCCTTAATACCCGAGCACGGTCTGCACGCTCTTGAGCTGTTCGAGCCGCAGTGCGGCGCGGTCGCGCATGGGGCCTTCGGGTGAATCGGCGACGTCCTCTTCCAGGTCCTTGATCTGGCCGGCGAGCATGGCGCGGTCGACCTGTTCGGCCGGCATGGCGAAATCGACAAGCACGGTCAGACCCTTGAGATTGATCTCGGCAAAACCGCCGCGCAGCACGAAATTCTGCTCGCGGGCCCCGAGAATTTTCAAAATGCCCGGCCGCAGCATGGCGACCAGCGGCGCGTGGTCGGCCAGCACGCCGAACTCGCCTTCGGCGCCCGGCACCACGACATGCTCGACCTCGCCGGAAAACACCAGCCGCTCGGGCGAGGCGAGTTCAAAGTGGAAGGTGGCCATCGTCGTTCCCTACAATCCCGAACCTCATCCTGAGGAGGCCGCGAAGCGGCCGTCTCGAAGGATGAGGCGACGAAAATCCGTTACGCCGCCTCGGCGGCGAGCTTCTTGCCCTTTTCCACCGCATCTTCGATGGTGCCGACCATGTAGAAGGCGGCTTCGGGAAGGTGGTCGTATTTGCCTTCCACCAGACCCTTAAAACCTTTGATCGTGTCGGCCAGGTCCACCAGCTTGCCGGGCGAGCCGGTGAATACTTCGGCGACGAAGAACGGCTGCGACAGGAAGCGCTCGATCTTGCGCGCGCGCGATACCGTGAGCTTGTCCTCTTCCGACAACTCGTCCATGCCCAGGATCGCGATGATGTCCTGCAACGCCTTGTAGCGCTGCAGCACCTGCTGCACCTGGCGCGCAATCGCGTAATGCTCCTCGCCCACGATCAGCGGCGAGAGCATGCGTGAGGTCGAATCAAGCGGATCGACCGCTGGATAGATTCCCTTGGCGGCGATGTCGCGCGACAGCACCGTGGTGGCATCGAGATGCGCGAACGAGGTCGCCGGTGCCGGGTCGGTCAGGTCGTCGGCCGGCACGTAGATCGCCTGCACCGAGGTGATCGAGCCTTTGGTGGTGGTGGTGATGCGCTCCTGCAGCGCGCCCATGTCGGTGGCAAGCGTCGGCTGGTAGCCGACCGCCGAGGGGATGCGGCCGAGCAGCGCGGAGACTTCCGAGCCGGCCTGGGTGAATCGGAAGATGTTGTCGACGAAGAACAGCACATCCTGACCCTGGTCGCGGAAATATTCCGCGACCGTCAACCCGGACAGGCCGACGCGGGCGCGCGCGCCGGGCGGCTCGTTCATCTGGCCGTAGACCAGCGCGCATTTCGAACCTTCGGTCGAACCGTTGTTCTTCTTGGGATCCTTGTTGACGCCGGATTCGATCATTTCGTGATAGAGATCGTTGCCCTCGCGCGTGCGCTCGCCGACACCGGCGAACACCGAATAGCCGCCGTGCGCCTTGGCCACGTTGTTGATCAACTCCTGAATCAGCACGGTCTTGCCAACGCCGGCGCCGCCGAACAGGCCGATCTTGCCGCCGCGCGCATAGGGCGCGAGCAGATCGACCACCTTGATGCCGGTGATCAGAATCTGCGCTTCTGTGGATTGCTCGGTATAGCTCGGCGTCGGCTGATGGATCGCGCGCCGCTCCACGGCCTTCACCGGCCCGGCTTCATCCACCGGATCGCCGATCACGTTGATGATGCGGCCGAGCGTGCCGGGACCGACCGGCACCGCGATCGGCTCGCCGGTGTCGGTGACCTCCTGCCCGCGCACCAGACCTTCGCTCGAATCCATCGCGACGGTGCGCACCGTCGATTCGCCGAGATGCTGGGCGACTTCGAGCACCAGCCGGTTGCCCTGGTTCTTGGTTTCGAGCGCATTGAGGATCGCCGGCAGATGGTCTTGGAACTGCACGTCGACGACGGCGCCGATCACCTGGGTAATCTTTCCGACCGCATTGGGCATGGTGGCCATATCGTCCTCGTTATCAATCTAGAAATTATAGCGCCTCGACGCCGGAGATGATTGGTCGCCGATGGCTCCTCGATTGCATCATGCTTCCGCAAGGTCGAGGCGACGTTCGATACGCGCCATCCGCTCATCAAAACGATCCATGCGAGTGTTAAGACCGGAAAATTGAATTTGCATCTGGCCGAGGTGCTGCTCCACCGCCGACACGCGCAATTTCAGATCGCTGATATCAGCTTCCGTCCTATCTTGTGAAGCCCGGACACGGCGCAGAAGCTCCAGAATCATGCTTTCTTCTTGTTCGGTCATGTCGCGCTCTCTCAGCGAAGTCAGATCACTTTACTCACTAATAACGTATCGTCTACAGCACATTGCGGATTACCGGTGGCTTGAAGCCGAACCGGACGTCGACGACGGCGCCGATCACCTGGGTAATCTTTCCGACCGCATTGGGCATGGTGGCCATGAATATTCCTCGTTGCTTCAGTTAGAGCGCCTCGGCGCCGGAAATGATCTCGATCAGTTCCTTGGTGATCATCGCCTGGCGGGTGCGGCTACAGGTGTTATCTGGCGGGTCGTCATGCGTGTGTTAGATCGAGTCGCTTTTCAATACGATCGAGACGGCTTTCGATGCGATCGATGCGATCGATGCGTCCGGTCTGACTCGCGATCTGTGCTTGGAGGTGGCCGATCTGAGCCATGACATGTCCCATTGTGGCTTCGAACGAGGTGATACGCGACTTGAGTTCCGTAACGTCGGTTTCGACTTTGTCGACGACGCGCCGGATGTGTCGAAGGTGCTCAAGGACGATATTGTCGGGTTCGTCAGCCATAATGCCAATGTAGTCCAATCTGCGCACAAAAGCTACGCATCAATTAAAGCGCCTCGGCGCCTGAAATGATCTCGATCAGTTCCTTGGTGATCATCGCCTGGCGGGAGCGATTGTAGCGCAGCGTCTGCTTGCGAATCATCTCGCCGGCATTGCGCGTGGCATTGTCCATCGCGCTCATTCGCGCGCCCTGCTCGGAGGCGGCATTCTCCAACAGCGCGCGGAACGCCTGCACTGAAATATTGCGCGGCAGAAGTTCGCCGAGAATCTCGAGCTCATCGGGCTCGTACTCATAGGCCGTTGCGGAATCCCCGGCCTTCTTTTCGGGAAAGACCGGCGGAATGATTTGCAGCGCCGTCGGAATCTGCAAAATCACCGACCGAAAGCGCGAGAAGAACAGCGTGCAGACATCAAAGGCGCCCCGCTCGTAGAGCTCGATGACCCTCGTGCCGATCTTCTCGCCCTGTTCGAAACCGATTTGCCGAACACCGCGAAGCTCGATCGATTCGATGATCTGCTTTTCATATTGGCGCTTGAGCTGATCGAAGCCTTTGCGCCCGACGCAAAGGAACTTGACCTCTTTGCCCTGGTTCGCCAGCGCATTCGCCCTCTCGCGCGCCAGCCGTACAATGGCCGAATTGAACGGTCCGCATAGACCGCGCTCGGCGGTACACACGACCAAGAGATGGACCTTGTCGCTGCCGGTGCCGGCGAGCAGCTTGGGCGCCGAAGCAAGATCGGTGATGGAGGATGCGATGCTGCTAAGCAATTTTTCCATGCGCTCGGTGTAGGGCCGCGCGGCCTCGGCCGCGGCTTGCGCGCGGCGCAGCTTGGACGCCGCGACCATCTGCATGGCTTTGGTAATTTTTTGCGTCGCCTTGGTGGAGGCAATGCGGTTGCGCAGGTCCTTGAGGGAGGGCATCGCGGACTAGGCCATCTGTCTCGCCGTCATCCTGAGGTGGCCGCGCGCAGCGCGGCCCTCGATGGATGCACGGCCGCCGATCTTGGGTTTACCCAAGATCGGTATATTAAGCACGCAAGTCGGGTAAACCCGACTTGCGTTGCCGTCGCCCACCAATCTCGGGTTTACCCGAGATTGGAATTTGGATGCGCAAGTCAGCCAAGGCCGACTTGCGGTGGCTCGCTTCGCTCGCACCTCAGGGTGACGGATCATGGTTATCGCTTGCTGCATCACGCGAAGGTCTTGGCGTAGCCATCGACCACGCCTTTGAGTTTGCCGCCGGTTGCGTCGGAGAGATCGCCGCTCTTGCGGATGTCTTCGAGAATATCGTTGTTCTTGCTGCGCAGGAGCGTGAGCAGGCCCTGCTCGAATGCGCGCACGCGCGCGACCGGAAACGAGTCGAGATAACCGTTCACACCGGCGTAGATGACGCAGACCTGCTCCTCCATCTTGAGCGGCGAGAATTGCGACTGCTTGAGCAATTCGGTCAAGCGCGAGCCGCGACTGAGCAGGCGTTGAGTGGTCGCATCCAAGTCTGAACCGAATTGCGCGAATGCCGCCATCTCGCGGTATTGCGCGAGCTCGCCCTTGATGCGGCCGGCCACCTTTTTCATGGCTTTGGTCTGTGCCGCAGAGCCGACGCGCGACACCGAGAGCCCGACGTTCACCGCCGGCCGGATGCCCTGATAGAACAGGTCGGTCTCGAGAAAGATCTGGCCATCGGTGATGGAAATGACATTGGTCGGAATATAGGCCGACACGTCGTTGGCCTGGGTTTCGATCACCGGCAGCGCGGTGAGCGAGCCCGCACCGTTTTCTTCATTCATCTTGGCGGCGCGTTCCAGAAGCCGCGAGTGCAGATAGAACACGTCGCCCGGATAGGCCTCGCGTCCCGGCGGCCGGCGCAGCAGCAGCGACATCTGGCGGTAGGCGACCGCCTGCTTCGAGAGATCGTCGTATAAGATCACTGCGTGCATGCCGTTGTCGCGGAAATATTCACCCATGGTGCAGCCCGAAAACGGCGCGAGAAACTGCATCGGCGCCGGGTCGGAAGCGGTGGCGGCGACGACGATCGTGTAATCGAGCGCG
>CAZNSG010000246.1:0-12770 GCA_964575715.1 uncultured Hyphomicrobiales bacterium
CGAGCCGTTCGCCTACCTCAGAGACATCCTTGAGCGCATGACCAACGGCCATCCCATGAGCCGCATCGACGACCTTCTGCCCTGGAATTGGCCCAAAATCTCTGTCAATCATTAAAGACGTGCAACGGCGCGACGCTTACACGAGAAACAGGGAATTTTAGTGGCTAAATAGTAAGCGTCCATTTCTCGCACACTTGTTTTGCTGCTCGCGAACGCGATCTGTTCTCGCTCTCAAATTTGCAGATGAGGAGAACGAGATGGCGGGCGAGAACCAACCCAGGCAGCGTTATGGCGAGGCCTTCTGTCGGGCGCATCATGAGGCGTGGCAGCGTAGCGACTTGAATCAACGTGGGTATTGCGAGGCTCAGGGCATCCCGCTCAAGGCGTTTGGCAACTGGAGAGCCAAGTTCAAAGCCGAGCCGCAGCCTTGTGTGTACCGAAAACCTAAACCCTGCCGTAATGATGATGAAGTCCGCCAAGGACGGGCGTCGATACGATGCTGCCCACGCGCTGAATGGTGCGATGGATCGGCGCATCCTTGTTGAGCGACCGGTGAGTTCTCAAATCATTATAATAAGCGGCATACTTCGTCAGAATCCGGCGCATATGCGCCTCGCCCAATACGATCAGATGGTCGACGCACTCGCGCCGGATCGATCCGATCAGCCGTTCGGCAAAGCCATTCTGCCACGGTGAGCCTGGGGCAATGGGCTTGTCGCGGATGCCCATGGCGCGTAACCGCCGTTTGACGACGGTGCCGTAGACGCGATCCCGGTCTCGAATGAGATAGCGAGGGGCTTCACTCCACGGGAATGCCTCTGTTATCTGGTGCGCGATCCATTCTGCCGTCGGATTTGTTGTGACGTTGATCCAAACAAGGTCTCTACGATCCAGCAGAATGATGACAAGGGCATAGAGCAGGTTAAAACCAATGCTCGAAACAACGAACAGATCCATCGCGGCAATGTCTGGCGCATGATTACGCAGGAACGCGCGCCATCCCTGGCTTGGCGACCCACGTCGCTTGACCATGTATTTGGCGACGCTTGACTGAGCGAGTTCAAGGCCGAGCTTGAGCAGTTCACCGTGGATGCGTGGCGCTCCCCAAAGCGGATTCTCAATGCTCATCCGCCGAATCAGTGCGCGGAGTTCGGTTCCAATCTGCGGCCGTCCGCCAAGTGAGCGCGACTTCCAGCGCCAATAGTATCGAAAGCCAGCCCGATGCCAACGCACCAACGTCTCGGGTTGGACGATCGTGATGGCGCTCAGGACCGAGGGGAACCATCGATACAGCTGAATGAAGAACCAACGGTCGCTGTTCGTGAGCCGCACGCGGCCACGCAGCTTGCGCCGCAACACGATCAACTGGTGTCGCAGCGCCGCGTTCTCTGCTTCAAGTCGGATCTTCGACTTGAATAGCGAGGCTAAAATGCCGAGGAATAAACTTAGCAGCACGATCATTGTGCGCTGAAGTTAGGCGATTCTGTCCGTTAATCAATGCGGATGGAGTTTTCGGTACACACAGGTATCGGACGTGTCAGGCCCGGCGCCCATTCGTCGTCGCGCTCTAAGCCCGCCGCATCAACATGCCGTAACACTTGCGTCCGCAATTTTGGGTGAATCCAACGTTTGACGTCGTGGACGTAATCGGGATAGACCGCGAGCCGTTCGACGAGATTAAGACCCGCCACTGCAGTCGCACGCTCAAGCTGATGCAGGTCCGGCCAAGGTGCTTCCGGATTGACGTGGTCCGGGGTCACGGGTGAAACCCCGCCCCAATCGTTGATGCCGGCATCCAACAGGATTGCAAATTGGTCATAACTGAGGTTGGGCGGAACTTGGATGTTCATCCGTGGCCCAAAGACGACGCGCGCAACCGCGGCGGTCCACATTAGTTCGTCAAAGCCGGGCTCCGCAGAGGAGGCCATCCGCGTACCCGGTTTGGCGCGAAAGTTCTGGATGATGATCTCCTGCAGATGCCCGTACTGCGTGTGCAGGTCGCGCAATGCGATGAGCGACTCGATGCGTTCGCGCCGCGTTTCGCCAATCCCCAGCAGGATGCCGCTGGTGAACGGGACTTGCAGGCGACCGGCGGATGCAATCATGGCGAGGCGCACTTGCGGCGTCTTGTCCGGTGAACCGAAATGCGGACCGCCGCGCTGACAGAGCCGCTCCGAAATGCTCTCCAGCATGATTCCTTGCGATACGCTCACCGCCCGCAGCCGCTCGATTTCATCGTCGGTCATGATGCCAGCATTTACATGCGGCAGCAGGCCGGTCTCGCGCAGGACCAACTCGCACATGGCGGCGAGGTAGTCGGCCGTGGTCGCGTAGCCCAATTCCTCGAGCGCCTTCCGCGCCGCATCGTAGCGTAATTCCGGCTTGTCCCCGAGCGTGAATAGCGCCTCGTGGCAACCGGCGCGCTGGCCCGCTCGGGCAACGGCGAGCACATCGTCGGGAGACAGGTATGGAGACGCGAGCTTGCTCGGCGTCGTGGCAAACGTGCAATAGCCGCAGGTGTCGCGGCACAGGCGCGTTAGCGGAATAAACACCTTGCGGGAATAGCTGATAGTTCGGCCATGCCCTTGCTCGCGTAGGGTGCGCGCCTGCGCAAGCAGGCGGTCGATCGGTTGGCTCTCGAATGCGCGCAAAAGCGCGTCCGCTTCCTCGCCAGCCGATTGATACATCTCACCGCCACTCCGCAAAGTTGTTTCCAGAAGGGACAACCCTTTTTCATGATCGATCATGGCCGCATCGGGTTTTTGACGGACAATCATCACATTTCATATCTATCATGCATGTGTTCGAGTCACTCTGGAATGAGCGTCAGTTTCCGGAGCATAGCAACAGCAGCATCCACCTCACCCGGGATTATGAGCAGATCGCCTTGCACGGCGGACGTGGCGGCCGGGTCCTTCAAGCCGCTGGCCGTAAGCAGTGCCACCACTTTATCGGTCGATGCAATTTGGCCGCTGTTGCGCAGTTGCTCAATCGCCGCCATCGCCCCGGCCGACGCGGGCTCGACGTAGAGTCCCTCCTCGCGCGCTAGCCTCTGCTGCCAACGCATGATGTCTCCGTTCCCGACCACGGTCGCCGTACCGCCCGACTGGCGGATGACGCTGAGAGCCTGAAACGTACTGCGTGTGGCGCTGGTAGACTTGGCAACGGTGTCATGCGTGTTCGGCATGTCGGGAAGCGCGTCGCCGCCGTTTTGCAAGGCCGCGCTCAGCGAACCATAGATCTCTGACGCTATCATTCGCGGATTTCGGTCGGTCCAGCCGAACGCTTGCATGTCCTGGAAGCCGCGCCACATACCGAGCAGCGCGTCGCCATAGCATACCGGAATTACGCAGCAATCCGGAACCTGCCAATCCATCTGCTCGGCGATCTCGTAGGCGAGCGTTTTGTAGCCTTCGATTCCGTAAGGATTGCTCCCGACCACCGGCCCGAAGAACGGCGATGTCGGGAACCATCCATATTCGCGCACCGCATGCTGCATCAGCGTCCAGCGATCTGCCTTATTTTCCGTGGCAAGCACCGTCGCGCCGTAAATCCGCATCTGCGTCATCAGCGGCCCGGCCCCACCCTTGGTCGTGAATACGACGCAACGTAGACCCGCTTTGGTCGCATAGGCGGCGGCGGAAGCGCCCGCATTGCCGGTCGAGCTCGACACGATCACGCGCGCGCCCATTTTCTTTGCGACAGAGACCGCTAGACAGGCCAGACGATCCTTGAACGACCAGGTCGGATTGCGCGTTTCGTCCTTGGCAAACAGATGCGCGAGTTTCAACGCGCCGCCGGTCCTTTCCAGGCGATGCAGCGGTGAGCCGCCTTCGCCGAGACTGACGGCGTCGGCGCGGACGACCGGCAGCACATCACCGTAGCGCCAGAGACCGTGGCCTGTGCGATGGTCCGGCTTTGCGCGCGGCTTTCGTACCGACGCATCATAGACGACGGTTAAATTGCTCGGCGCGACGGCGCGGCATTGCGGACAATCCTCCGCATAGTGATTCGACGGATAGAGCGTTCCGCAGCGAACGCACTCGAGACCGAGGACACGCTCCATCAAGCGACCTGTAGCTCTGTTGTGCAACTCATGCCTACTTTTTGGACACCATACTGCCCGCGCGTCATGAGCACCATGTCAATGCGATAAAGACGGCGGAGCGAAACCGCAAGCGTGAGATCGCTGCCGATCTCGTCCGCCCTCATGCTTTTCATTCCGCCATCCATGTTTGGGCTGGCAAACGAAGCGCCTGGACGACTTGTTCCACTTATCGGAACAATGTTCTACTTACGCTATTGAAATATGAATTGGCTGCAAGGCCGAAGTCAATAGAAAGCGCCGCGAATTTGTGCGATGTAACAAATCGTTTTTCTTTACGATGATTTTTCGATGTGGTCTAATTGATCGTCGGTTCTGTTCTGATCAGAAATGCGTGCGCGCTGTCGGTGAAATAAAAACGAGGTGAAACCGCGCATCAGTCAACTAAAATCGTGTTTGCAGCCGTGCGTAGCGGAGAATTCGCCTTGACGATGATGCGCACAGAGAAGGCGTATCAGAGTCTGGATGAGGTACGTCGCCGCCATGCCAAACGATCTTGAATTGTTTATCGTCTGCCATTGGTCAATGTCGCGCTAGGAAAAGTCATGCCCGAGATGCCGATCGATGCCGACGAGCTCGTTAAACTCACGTTGGCGATCTGCAATATCGAAAGCTCGGCTGGCAACGAAGCTGAAGTCGGTGAGTTCGTTTTCAATTGGATGCGCCGCGAAGGTTTTGAGCCGCGCAAGATCGGAATGTTTCCCGATCGATTCAACGTGCTCGGAACGCTACCCGGCCGCGGCGACGGTTACAGTCTAATCTTCAACAGCCACATGGATACCGGTCGCAGCAAGGCAGACCGGTGGAGCATACGGAATCCGAATGCCGCCATCAATCATGGCGCCTGGGTCGAAGGCGACATGCTGCATGGCGAAGGCGTCGTCAACGATAAAGGCCCGATGGCGGCCTTCCTGATCGCGGCCAAGGCGGTGAAGGCGGCTGGCATTGAGTTGCGGGGCGATCTTCTGCTGTCCGCGGTTCCGGGAGAAATCGGCTATGAGGCGGTCGATGAGTTTGAAGCGCCGCGCTATCTGAGCAAAGAGGTCGGTACGCGCTATCTCATCCAGCACGGCGGCGTGGCCGACTTTGCGGTCGTCGCTGAAGGTACCGACTTTCGGTACGCCGCCATCGAGGCCGGTAAGGCGTTTTTTAAGATCACGGTCTTCGGCGAGGATCAGTATTACACGCCATTCGTTCCGGATGCCGAGGTGAATGCCAAGCATCCGAACGCCATCGTGCGCGCCGCACTGCTAATTCCGGCGTTACAGGAGTGGGCGCGAAGTTACGAACAGCGTTTCATCTACAAATGCAAGGACGGCACGATCGTGCCCAAGGTCGTGATCGGCGCGATCCGCGGCGGCAATCCTTATCATGTGACGCGTACATCGGAATTGTGCGCGCTTTATCTCGATTGCCGTCTCACGCCCGCGTCCGATCCGCTCGCCCTGCGACGCGAACTTCGTGAAATGCTGGAATCATGCGGGCTGCCGGGAACCGTAGAGCTTTTCCTTTATCGCCGCTCCTATAGTGCTGGCGATACCAGCATCCTGCTCGACGGCCTGCGCGGTGCGCATCGGGCGGTCATGGGCAACGACTTGGAGTTAGCCGCGCCGGTGTTCTCGAGCATGTGGCGCGATGTGCTGATCTTCAACGAGATGGGCATTCCATCCATCACGTATGGGCCGCCTCGCGCTTTCCGCAAACAAGCTATGACGATTGCCGACCTCGTGCGCGCAGCGAAAGTCTATGCGCATATCGCAATCGACGTTTGCAGTCGTGAAAAGCCGATGGTACCGACTCAACGGGTGGTGTCTTGATCGTATCACGTCGATCGCGGCGTCATCGAATGGAACTTTTGTCGAGACAGACACATTGTCGCAACCGCGACGAAATCAATGGCAGGTGTCTTAGTTATTTGCACACTTATGAATCGTTCTCTCCCTATAAAAGGAAGGAGGTTGGAAATGCATTGATCGCTTTCACTTCTCAGTGTGTGCGCCTATACTACGGCCGTTACTGAACGCTGACATCGTCCAATGGCATCAAAGGAATGCGCACAGCAAAAAAACAAACAGTATGAGGAACCAGATCCGTCAGACTTCGAATCAATGACCGAGATTCAAGCACGTCTCGACGGCAGCGTAGGACTATCCTGTTCACTAATAGAGGAGATGAATTATGCGTTCTTCCATCCTGATCGGCATAGCTGCGAGCCTTCTAAGCATGGCATCGCCGTCAATCGCCGCAACGGATTATCCGAAGCGACCGATTGAAATCGTCGTACCGTTCCCGCCAGGCGGTAACACCGATCTACTTGCCCGCATCCTGGCGAATGGTCTGCAAACCGCATTTAAGGAAACGGTCACGGTCGTCAGCCGTCCAGGTGCAGGGACCAATATCGGTGCAGCGCACGTCGCCAACAGCAAGCCAGACGGTTATACGGTATTGATAAGCGCTCCCGCGTCGTTCGTCATAAACCAATTCCTCTATTCGAGCCTGGCGTACGATCCGGATAAATCCTTCAGCCCCGTTTCACTTGTTGCTCAGTTTCCCAATGTGCTGGTTGTGCACCCCTCGGTGGGGGTCAAATCGATCCAGGAGTTGATCGACAAGGCCAAAGCCAATCCGGGCAAGATTGACTTCGCCTCGGCCGGAGTAGGCTCGACCAGCCATATGTCAGGCACATTGTTTGGCGAGATGGCCAAGATCGACATCGTTCACATTCCGTACAAGGGAACTTCGGAGTCGCTGCGAGACGTGGTCGGTGGCCGCGTCGCCATGATGATCGACAATCTTGGGCCCATCCTGCCGTTCATTCAGTCGGGACATCTTATCGCGCTCGGGGTCTCGACCAAGGACCCAGTACAGCTGTTGCCGGGCATTCCCCCAATCGGCTCTGTCCTCAAGGGTTACGCATTGAGCTCATGGAACGTCCTAGCAGTGCCGGCCGGCACGCCAAAGGAGATCGTCGACAAACTCAGCGCGGAAACCGACCGCGTTCTGCATATGCCTAGTGTCATCGAGAAAGCGCGTTCGTTCGGTTCCGAGCCCGTCGGCGGGACGCCGGAGCAGACGGCGGCGTTCCTCAAGGAGGAACGCGTCCGATGGGAATCGGCGGTAAAAGCCGCAAAGCTCGGCAAGGATACGTTCAAGTAGCAGTGGAAAGCTTTAAGGGCCGCCACGTGGTCACGGCGGCCCTCGATTTTTCTGTTGGCGTGCTGCAAGCGCGGCGCTCGATCATTTTTAGCGACTTATTATTCTCCATAGCGGCCACGGATCAACCATTTTCGCACTGCGCCATTCTTCAAAACGTGGAACGATGCGTGCAGATTGACCGTCGGGTCGCAATGGGTCGCGCCGATAAGCACGCGCGCGCCCAAGGCTGGAGATTGTTCGCCCGCCAGAATGGTGATGATGCCATGCTCATCGCCGGCGAACTTGTAGGTCGCGCCTCGACCGGCGCCGATGATGCGGCATGGCGGCGGGCCATTCGTCGCCAAAGCCTTTGTTCCTGCATCGACGGTCACTTGGCCCGGACGATTGATCGATACGACGGTCGCAAGCACGAACAGGCTGGGAGAGAAAGATAGCTCCTGTCCCTTGTCGTCTTTGATGCGGGCGTAATCGGCATCCATGAACACATAGGAGCCGACCTGCAGCTCATTATAAGGTCCGCCGGCATCGAGGCTATACGTGCCCGTACCGCTGCCGGTGATTAGAGCTGGCGGCAGATCCGCATGGGCGAGAGCTTTTGCAAAAGACGACAGCATCGCGGCGGCTTGCGCGCTAACCGCTTTTCGTTCCATGGGATCGATGATGTGCTGCGCATGCCCGGCAAAGCCCTGAATGCCGGCAAATTCGAGTTGCGGCCGTTGGGCAATCATCCTGGCAAGGCCAACACCCACCGCGAGATCGTTCACGCCGGTACGCGTCTGTCCGACATCGACATCCACCACGACTCGCAGCTTGCGGTCCCCTGGCTGCAGTGCGGCAAGCAGTTCCTCGACTTGCGCCACGTGATCGACCACGACCGTCAGGCCGGTCGTGCGATTGAGCTTTGCTACACGGGCAACTTTCGCCGTCCCCATCACCGGCGACGTGATCAACAGACCGCCAATGCCGGCAGCCGCAAGTGCTTCCGCCTCGGCCATGGTGGCACAGGAAATTCCGACCGCACCAGCCCGAATCTGCAGCTCCGCGATGTCGTTTGACTTATGGGTCTTGGCGTGGGGCCTCAACGCCACGCCGGTTTGCCGCGCGGCGGCAGCCATGCGCTCGATGTTGAGTTCCAGCGCTTCGCCGTCGAGGACCAATGCAGGCGTCTCAAGCGCCAGAAGAGCGTTGCAGTCGGGTGATAACGTTGCCACCTCAAGCCTCTTTGCCGTCGCATACGTTTTGCGCACGGCGAAGTTCCGACGCCGCGCCCTTGTTGCTTGCGGACTCACGCCATTGCGCGATCTTACCGGCAGTGCGGCATGATCTCTTCGGCGAACCAGTGCACTTGCTCAAGATACTCTTGCTGAGAGTTCACGGCGATCGCCATCGCAGCACAGTGATCGACGCCCATATTCTTGAGCTGCTGAATCTTATCGATAATGGATCGCGGCGAGCCGATCAGGTTGCCGGTGACCTGATGCACCGGATCGCGGCCGGTATGGGCCAATGACTTGCGGTGCGCGACCTGGCCGCTCTGCATATAGATCCTCTCGGCCTCCTCATCGGTCTTTCCGATTAGCAACGAGAATTGCGGTGCAACCTCGATCTGCTTGGGATCGCGGCCAAGCTCTTCGGCACGCTGCCTGAGCTGTGTAATCCGCTCGGCGATCTCGTGGAAGGGGCGCCAGCCGGGCAGCCACCCCTGGCCCATCTTGGCCGCGCGCTCAACCGCGGCCATGTTGTGCCCGCCGATATAGAGCGCGAACGGCTTCTGCTTCGGCTTCGGGAACATCTCTATATCGGTGAAAGAATAATATTTTCCGTCGAAGGAGGAGACCTTGTCGTTGATCAAGGTGTTGAAGGCGGCAAGGCCCTCATCCAGCATGTCGCCGCGCCGCGCGTTCGGGAAGCGCTTTCCGGCCCAGGCCTCGAATTCTTCTCGATAGGCGCCAAGCCCGACTGCCATGACAAACCGCCCGCCCGTCATCTGGTCGATGGTCGCGACCTGCTTGGCGAGATAAACCGGCTCCCGCATCGGCATGACTAGAAGCGACGTGCCGAGGCGGATTTTTGTCGTTGCCTGCCCGACCATCGCCAGGGTGATCAGCACGTCATAAAAATTCGGCGGCTCAGGGAAATTCTCCCGCACATAGTGCTGCGTGGTGATGTGGTCGTTACCCCACACCGCGTCGTAACCGAGCTTCTCGCAGAGCACGCCTGTCTTAATCAAATCCTGAGGCTCGCAGAAAGGGATCGGGTAGACCAATCCTTCATAGCCGGTCGCCAAGCACACCGAGAATTTCATGCTTCACTCCGATCTATCCGCTGATGTCCGTCAGAAGTGCAAGGCGTTACACGACCCTGAGGTCGGTGCTTAACGTCATGAGCGATTCCGCGCCGTCCTTGGTAACGTGAACCATGTCCTCCACCTGTAGACCGGCGAAGCCGAGCTCGTAATACGGAGTCTCGATACAGACGACCATGTTCTCCTCGAGAACGTCGCTCGAGCTTTCCGAGATGTTTGGCGGGTCGTAGCCGTCCACGCCGATGCCGTGACCGACGTGGCTGCGCTTAAAATGTGGGATACCCTCGCGCCGGACCGTCTCAACCACGTGGGTAAAGAGCTCCGAGACCTTCAGGCCCGGCTTGATGATGTCGTAAGCCCGCAGCACGCCCTTTTCGACCGCGCTGTAGTATTTCGCGATCTTTGCCGCCGGCTCGCCCAAGGCCGCGCCGCGCGACATGTCCGAGCGATAATGCCGATAGCGGCCGCCGACGTCGAAGCGGATCAGATCGCCCCGTTTGAGCGCGCGGTCCGAGGGCTGCACATTGATCATCGCGCTGCGAGTGCCGAAGCCAATGCAGCCCACGACCGGCGCCGCATCGTTCTGAGCGAGACAAGCGTTGAAGGCCCGCAGCATTTCGCGTTCGGTCACGCCCTCCTTGGCGATAGCGAGAGCCGCATCGATCGCGCGCTCCGTGATGCGCGCGGCCTGACGCAGGATCGCGATCTCGGCCGGCGTCTTGATCGAGCGCACCCGCTCAAACAACGAAAAAGATCGAACGAAGGTTGCGTCGGGCAACAGCGATTTGAGCTGGTCCATGCATTGCGGGGTGATCCCCATCTCGTCGAGGCCGATCTTTCCGCTCGCGAGGCCCTTCTCCTTCATGGCGGCGGCCAGCGCCTCGACCGGACCCTTGTAGGCCTGGCTGCCGAACAGCTGCTTCTGCAGACGGTCGGTCGCATCGAGCGTGGCCGACGGGTCGACGTCCATCTGGAAGTATCCGTAGCGGCGAATCTCCTTCACCCAGATGTCCTGGTCTGGCACCAGATCCAGAATCCCTGAATTGGCGATGATGCATGGCTCCTGCCCATCCTTCGGATGCAGTACATAAGCCTGGGGTCCGCGACGAACCCATTGCGACATCGCCCAAAAACCGCTGAGATAGGTGACGTTTTCGGGACAGGTCGCGATGACTGAGTCGAGCCCCTCGCGTTTCATCAGATCGCGCAGGCGAGGAAGATTGGTGAGCATCCGGGCTCCATTGTGTTCCGATAATTGGAATGCTGTTTCATTTCAATGTGAATGGCGATACGATTGAAGTCAACAGCGAGTCGATGATTGCCGCACGCGAGTCTAAATTGACACGCATAAATCCCTGATGCGATGATTATTCGAACGGTGTTCTGATCTGTGAAACATATGGCCTTGTTGCTCAACGATCGCCCACAAAGCGTTCCCGCACCAACGTCGATCGGAGCAGACCCCATGAGCCTGTCGAACGCCCTTATTGGCAGTCCGATCGAGCGCATCGAGGACGTGCGATTCCTGACGGGTCGCGGCCAATATGTCGGAGATCTCGCGGCCGAAGGCACGCTGCACGCCGTCATCCTGCGAAGTCCATTGGCGCATGGATGCATTCGCGGCATCAACACTAGCGCAGCCCGTGCCCTGCCCGGCGTGGTGACTGTCATCACGGCGGCGGATATCGGCGAAAACGTTCCCCTCATCCCCATGCGTCAGCACGCGGTACCGGAGGGCGAGTTTTATCGCCAGCCGGTGATCGCCCACGACAAGGTGCGCTACGTGGGAGAGCCGGTCGCGGTGGTGATCGCCAGCGATCCCGCGATCGCCGAGGATGCGCTCGAGCTAATCGAACTCGATATCGAGGAATTGCCTGCGGTCGCCAACCACATTAAGGCGGCACGCGACGATGTCCTGCTGTTCGAGGCCGCGGGCACCAATCGCGCCACGGTGTTCTCCGCTCGCATGGGCGACGCCGATGCCGCTTTCGCCGCGGCGGACTATACGCGCCGAGAGCGGTTCAGCGTTCAGCGCCACACCGCGCTGCCAATGGAGCCGCGTGGTCTGTTCGCGGAATGGGACGAGACTAGCGGCCGCCTGACCCTGCATGGCGCCACCAAGGTTGCATTTTTCAATCGCCGTACTCTTGCCAACATGCTCGGGCTCACAGAAACGGCTGTCGACCTAATCGAAGTGGACGTCGGAGGCGGTTTCGGCGCCCGCGGCGAGTTCTATCCGGAGGACTTCCTCATTCCGTTCGCGGCACGGCTCCTGGGCGGCCGCGTGAAATGGATCGAGGACCGCCGTGAGCACCTCATGGCCACGAACCACGCCCGCGAAATGTACGCGGACGTGGATATCGCCTGCCGGCGCGACGGCACCGTGCTGGGCGTGCGCGGCCGTATCGACGTGGATCTCGGCGCCTATGTCCGCACCAACGGCTTCACCACGCCGCGCAATGTCGTGCAGTTCCTTTCAGGTCCTTATTTCATTCCCAATATCGCGCTCGATGCGGCGGTGTTCATGACCAGCAAAACGCCGACCGGCACCTACCGAGGTCCGGGCCGGTTCGAGGCAAGTTACTTCTGCGAACGCCTGTTCGACGTGGCCGCCCATGATCTCGGGATCGATCCGGCCGAGTTCCGCCGCCGCAACCTTCTGCGCGAAGAGCAGATGCCATATCGGCTCGCGCGCATCCTCAACGTCGACGAGTCTTGGGAGACCGAATGCGACAACGGCGCCTACGCCATCGTGCTGGACCGCTGCCTTCAGGAGTTTGGCTGGTCGGAGAAACTCAAAGTGCAGGGGCAACTCATCAACGGCCGTTACCATGGCGTTGCGGTCGGATGCTTCATCGAGGGTGGCGCCGGCGGAATGCGCGAGAACGCGCGCATGGTGATGGAGAGCGATGGGAGCGTCTCCGTACAAGTCGGCTCGTCAGCCTTGGGCCAAGGTCTTGAGACGATCCTGAGCCAGATTGCCGCAGATGCGCTCGGTCTTCCGATGGATCGCCTGCGCCTCCTGCACGGTTCGACCACGCTGGTGCACGAGGGCTTCGGCTCGTTTCACTCGCGCTCTACAGTAATGGGCGGCTCAGCGATTCTGGTGGCGGCGGAACCCGCCGCCCGGGCTCGTCGAGGCGCTGCAGGCCAACGACCCGAACATCGTCGTCACCGGAACCAACGTCGTCGGGCGTGAGCTCC
>CAZNSG010000247.1:0-14057 GCA_964575715.1 uncultured Hyphomicrobiales bacterium
GCGCCGGGGCCTCGACGACTTCCAGCGCATCAAGTACGGGGCTACGCTGAGGCTTCAACATGTGTGAATCCGATAGCCGTTCTTACGGGGAGAGGGTGGCGCGCGAGCGCAGTGAGCGAGCCGGGTGAGGGGCTCGCGCAGCCCGCATGCACGAATACGATTGTTGCAAAGAGGCCCCTCACCCGCCCGCCTGCGCTCGCTGCGCGAGCTTAGGCGGCCACCCTCTCCCCGTAAGAACGGGGAGAGGGAAAGTATATTTCCGGCGCTGCCTGATTCAATACCGCTGAATCAGATTCAAGCGACACGGAATGCGACACGACAAGCGACACGGTATGCACGCTTCCCTCTCCCCGTTCTTACGGGGAGAGGGTGGCCTTCGCGCAGCGAAGGCCGGGTGAGGGGCTAGCGCGCGAAGCGCACATGCAAAAGTTCTCGAACAATTTCGGCGCAACGCCCCTTGCGTGCGTTGCAGCCCTGAGAATGATAACAAAACCGCATGTACAGCACTGCGCAACGTGATAGTTGTGCTGACCCGGGATAGGTTCCGTCGCTTTTCTAGGAGGAATGCCCATGGCGACAATGAGAGACGTTTCAATCATCAATTGGAACACGGCCGAAGCCAAACCGGTCGCATCCGGGCTTGAAAGAACGATCTGCAGCAAGAGCCTCTGTGGTTCGAAGACCCTGGACGTCCACCATCGAACGGTCTCACAAGGTCGCCGGTTCGAGGTCCAGACAGGCAACGACTACCACCTCGTTTACGTCATTGCGGCGCCGAAAGCGGGCGTCATCGGCTTCAACGGCAAGTCGCACACAGCCGAGGACGGCGCCGGCGTGCTGCTCGCGCCAGGCGAATCGGCAAGCTTCGAAGCGGCGGGGTCGGATCTGCAGCTGCTTCACATGGTGGCGCCTAAGCCTCCCGCAGCCGTCGATGAGGGGTTACCCGGCGGGCCGGGATATTTCTTCAATCGCAAGACACTCCGCCCGCTCAGTGACGCAAGCGGAGGCCGCGTGCGGCGTTTCTGCGCCGAGTCCAGCGTCAGACTTCTCAATGGCAGCAGGCTCACGCCAACCAATGCCATTCAAGCGGGCGAGATGCGTTATCACGAAGGCGGGTCGTCGCCCTATCACCGGCACGTCGGCACGAGCGCCAACCCGGACGGCGCCTCCCACTGCTACATCACATTCAAGGGCCGTGGCGTGGTCCAAGTCGGGGATGACACCCAGGAACTCGAACCCGGCACGCTCGTGTATTTTCCCCCGGGCGTACCGCATCGGCTTCGCGCCCACGGCGGACCGCTTGACTACTTCGAGCTCCAGGCTTGGCGGAGCTTCAAGACCGACGTGCTGAGCGAGGAGAAGCTGGGGCTCAAGTGGTACTACGACCCTGTGACACCGGGTGCCGCGCGGGTAGAGTGGGACCAGAGCTAAAGCATGATCCCGAAAAGTGGGTACCGGTTTTCGGAAAAGATCATGCTCAAACAAAAAGCTAGAGCCCGACTCTGATTCAACCAAAACTCATAGGGCTCTAGCGAAATGGTCTCTCAATTTCGCCCGAACCAGCGCAAGGCCGATTGACGCGAGAGCGGTTTGCCGTGAGTGTGTCGCGCCTGTTTCAAGCTTTACCGTGAGGAAACACCATGCGTAGCAAACCATCGCTAACCTCCGCCGACGCGCACAAGATGATGGCCGCCTGCAAGGCCGAAGCGCAGAAGAATAAATGGAACGTGACCATCGCCATCGTCGACGATGCCGGCTATCCGCTGCTAATCGAGCGCATGGACGGCAGCGGGCCGATCAGCGCCGAAGTGGCTGTCGGCAAGGCGCGCACGTCCGCCATCACCAAACGGCCCACCAAGTTCTGGGAGGATCGCATCAAGGAGCGGCCGGCGTTCGTGTCGTTCCCCGTCGACGTGATGTTTCAGGGCGGGCTGCCGTTGATGCACCAGGGCGACTGCGTCGGCGCCATTGGTGTTTCGGGTGTGCAATCGCACGAGGATGAGCAGATCGCCCAGGCCGGCGTCGCCGTGCTGGGGTAATTTCTTTTACCTCCCCCGCTTGCGGGGGAGGTCGACGCGCGAAGCGCGTCGGGTGGGGGAAGTTTGATGGCGCCGTGCAAGCGTCTGCCCCCTCCCCAACCCTCCCCCGCAAGCGGGGGAGGGAGAAGAGCGTCGGCACATCTTGCATGCGCCTCGTACTGCGCTCACACCTTAAAACTTTTCTGCACCTGCGGCGGAAACAAATCCTCGGGCGCGAGCTTGCGATGCGTGACGCCCTGCTCGTGGGCGTATTGCAAAAACGCTTCCAATGTCTTGCGGTTGGCCTCGATGCCGTAGGGCATGAGTTCCTCGCCGACGATGGCCTGCATGCGGCGCGCAAGCTCATAGCCCCATGGGATCGGAAGCGTCGAGCTGGTGGAATTGAGCGCGCGCTCGACGCTGCGAATTTTCGCCTGCTCGAACGCCTTGAACAGGTTCATCGCCACCCAGGAATGGCGCTCCACGATCTCGCGCTTGATCGCTACCGTGTGCATGATCGGAAAGATACCTGTCTCCTTCACATAGCGCTGCTCGATATCGAGATAGTCCTCGAACAAGCGCCTGATATTGGGGTGCCGCTCTTCGAAACAGGCCGGCGCATGGGCGGAGAGCGCCGCGTCGATCTCGCCCGCGACCAGCATGCCGCTTAAGGATTTGTCGGGCACCGGGCGATATTTGATGCCGGGCGGCAGCTTGAGCTTGACCTTCTCGGCGCGCCCGGGCTGGTCCACGCCGGCCTGCACCCATTCGATCGACGTCAGATCGACGCCGTATTGGTGCGCCAAGAGGCCGCGCGAATAGACCGCCGCGGTCTGCGCCCATTCCGGAATACCCACTTTGCGGCCGGCCAGATCGGCCGGCGCTTTCACCGGGCCATCGCGGCGCACATAGATCGAGGAATGCCGCGGCACGCGCGAGGGAAATACCGGGATGGCGACCAGCGGCGCCTCGCCTTGCGAGACCAGCGCAGCGTATTTCGCCATCGAGACCTCGGCCACGTCGAAGTCGCGGTAATTGAAAGTACGGAAGAAAATTTCCTCGATCTGTAGATTGAGACAGGTGAGATCGACGCCCTCCACCGGCACCCGGCCGTTCACAAGATCGGTGACATGGTCGTAATGGCTCATCGCTAGCGTCAACGGCAGCCGGCTCACGAATTCATCTCCTGTTGCATTGTGTGGTTCGCGGCTCGAAGTCACTTTGGAGCGCGCGCCGCAGCGCGGACGCCCATCGCTGATTTTGTCTCATAGCGCGCCGGTCGCCGTCGGTCCCCCTTGCGGCCGGTGGCGCTTGACCGCATCGGGATTGGTCGAGTCGACGCCCATGTAGACGCCGCGCTCCCATTGGCGCTTGAGCGGGTCGGAAACTTTTAGCGTCATCTTGCCGATGCTCCCAATTTCGATATCGACGCTCTCGCCGTCCTGCAGCGCGCCCAGGCCTTCGTGATTGGTGCCGCAAGCGATGAGATCGCCGGAATTCATGGTCATCACCGTGGTGGCGAATTCTATGAGCGCCGGCACGCGATGCTCCATGTCGTCGGTATTGTAATTGTGCCGAAGCTGGCCGTCGTTCCACAGCCGCACGATGAGATTGTTGGGATCGGCGATCTCGTCGGCGGTGGCGATGCATGGACCGATGGGCGCAAAGGTGTCGAAGGATTTGCCGAGCCAGCTGGTCAGCGGCGTTGCCGGCCAGGTGCGCCGTCCCTGCTCGCGGGCGGAAACGTCGATCAAACATGTGTAGCCAAAAACATGGCGTTGCCAATCCTTCGCCTTGACCATCTTGGCCGGACCCTTGATCACCAGCGCAAGCTCGGCCTCATGCATGAATATCCACGGCACGGTGAATTCCGGCAGCACAATGGTGTCGCCCGGCCCGACCACGGCGTCGGGATTTTTCATGAACATGTTGAGCGGGCGCGCTTCGCGCTGGGCGTGCTCCCAGTAATTGGCGATGCAGGCCAGGATCTTTCCCGGACGCGGCAGCGGGGGCTTGAGGCGCACCTGCGTGAGCGGCATCGCCGGCCCCTGCCCGGCCAGCCGCTGCAAGGCCGGGCGCAAATTGTCGAAATCGTCGATGATGCCAACCATCGTGAGTTGCGGCGTGTAGCTCTGTTTCACCGCGGCGGAAATATCGATCACGCCGCGCTCTGTCAGCAGGCCGGGCAAAATCCCGCCCTTCGGCGCGGCCTCAAACAGCACAAGTTTCACGACGTCCTCCCCCGCATTTGCGCCGGATAACAGCACATCGACCCATTAGAGCATTTTCCGCCGAAGTGGGTACCGGTTCGGCGGAGAAAATGCGTCAAAACTTAAAGACTACTGCCAGCCGCCCGCTTGCTGCGCATACCAGGACTGTCCTTGGCCACCCCGGCGCGGCGGGCGAAAGCGCCGGTGACGAAATTGCTTCACACATTTTGGTGTTATATCGTTAAAGGAGGTGGCGTGTGGCGATGGCCGCCGCCAAGAGGCAATAGCGCTTCTGCGCGACAACGACAGGGTGATGATAATGCCAGCGATCAAGGTAACCGATATCGCCTACGGCCGGCTGCGTTCGCCGGACCTCGATCTGATGGAGGAGTTCCTGACCCGTTTCGGGCTGGTCAAGTCCGCACGCACCAATAACGCGCTGTATTTCCGTGGCACCGATCCACCGCACCACATCCATATCACCGAGAAGGGCGAGCCGAAGTTCGTCGGGATCGCTTATTACGCCGCCAGCGAAGACGATCTCAAACAGCTAACGAAGCTGCCCGGCGCATCCGGTGTCGAAAATATCGACGAGCCCGGCGGCGGCAAGCGTGTCCGCCTCACCGAGCCGAACGGCTACCAGATCGAAGTGGTGCATGGCCTCGAGCGGCTGCCCGAAATCAAGGCGCCGCGCCAGATGATCAACACCGGCTATGCGCCGACCGCGCGCGCCGGCCAGGCGATGCGCATTCCAAAAGGCGCCTCACGCTGCAAGCGCATTGGCCATGGCGTGATGGGAACGCCCAAGCCCAAGGAAACGGTGCAGTGGTTCCGCGATACGCTCGGCTTGATCTGCTCCGACGACGTCTATGCCGGCGAGAAAGACCATCTGATCGGCTCGTTCAATCGTTGCGATCGCGGCGACGATTTCGTCGATCATCACGTATTCTTCGCGCTCAACCATGGCCACGCCGGCCTCAACCATTTTTCGTTCGAGGTGCAGGACATCGACGACGTGTTCATGGGGCACTACTACATGCGCGATTACGGCAAGTATGAGCACATGTGGGGTATCGGACGGCACCTGCTCGGCAGCCAAGTCTACGACTATTGGTCCGACCCTTGGGGCCGCGTGCACGAGCATTGGGCGGACAGCGACCGGTTCAACATCAAGAACGGCAGCAATTTGATTTCGGCGGAAGAGGGCCTGGTTTCGCAATGGGGCGACCCGCCGCCGCAGAAATTGCTGGAACGGGTTTGTCCCTGACCATGCTCGTTATTTCTGCGCCATGCCCGGCACTCCGGTTGCGATCTCGTTGCCGTGTACCGGGCATTTCTTGCTTATGGCGTTCACCAATTCAAATTCCGGCAACTCAACGCGTGCGCTTGGCGAGGCGCGCGCGCACATTGGGGATTAGTTTTTCGGCATTGAGGCCGTCCACCAGCGCGTTGGCATTGGGATCGAGCGCGCGCACCGCGGCTACGTAGTCGCACACTTCGTTGGGATCGCGGATCGCCTGCGGATAGTCGGTCGCGAATACGCACTGCGAGAGCGCCAGCTCTTGCAGGCCGAAGCGTACCCAATGCGCGCCGAGCGGCCCGCACGGATCGGGCCCGGCCCAGCCGCCGCAATCGTAGAACAGCCGATGATCGAGATAATGATCGAACGTCTGCTGCGGCTGACGACCGTGGCGCGGAATTTTCGCGGTGCCCCATTTTTCGCGCTGCTGAAAACCGTTGATGCGGCCGCGATAGCGGCCGATGCCGCCGGAGAAATGCGAGAAATGGATTTTAAGCGTCGGCAGTTCGTCCAAGATGCCTGAGTTGATGATGCGCACGGTCGCGGTCATCAGCGAGAATTCCCACCCCAGCATGCGGCCGAGATCGTCGGCGTCCATGCGGTTCCAGCTGATCACGCGCGGCAGCGGATGAATGAACACATAGAGGCCGAGATCGACGCACGCCTTCCAAAACGGCCGCAACGCCTCGGCGTCGAGTGCCTGATCCTGCAGCTCGGAGGCGATCACGACGCCGGGGAAATTAAGATCGACGGCGCAGCGTTTGAGTTCGGTCTTGGCTTCGTCGGGTTTTAGCGCCGGCACGTGCGCGAGTCCGATGAAGCGGCCGGGGAAATCCAACTCGGCCTGACGCATGCGATCGTTGATCTGCCGGCAGACGGCGAGATCGGGCTGATCGAAGCCGGAGCCGCAGGAGAGCACGCCGGCGTCGATGCCGGCTTGATCCATCATCCGGATATGCGCCGGCAGATCGGCAAGCAGCGGGTTGAGCAGATAGTTCGGGTTGCCCCGCTCGTCGACCTGGACCGAGACCGCTTTGGCATCGCCCTTGAGCAATTCGGGCGGCGTGTAGTGTTGCTGAAAATCAACGATCATTCGCCATCTGCTCCTTCATCCGACCTTTTTGACGTCCCGCCTGCGCGGTGCCGTGCGTGCCAGCGCGGGCTTGGATGCCCTGCGCGTATAGCAATGACAAGGGGATCATTGCTTTGCCCGCCAAAGCAAGCCGTATTTACCTTTGTGATCGCTGGCGCGACCGGCAATGCAAAACCGCGGATTCAACGCATATAGCTATTCCCGGCGGCGGCGCAGCTTGCTATATTTTTCATAGTAATGCGTTGGGTGTCGGGGGGCGTATGTTGCGTCAGAGTGGACTCGTCGCTGCGGCCGGCGTTGCATTTATTGCGCTCGCGGGATGCGCGATCGTCGACAAATATTCCGATCGCGCCGTCGAATTCAACTTGCAGGCCGAGAAGACGCAGCAGCAAAACCTATTGCTCAACATCATCCGCGCCAGCCTGCGCCGGCCGATGCAATTTACCGGCCTGTCTTCGATCACCGGAAACGCCACCGTCAGCGGAGGCATGACCGGCGGTTACACCAAGGTGGTCCAGAGTCCCTTCGTCGCCATACCGCAAAACACGGTGATCCACCGCATCGTCACCGGCACCGGCTCCGGCACCGCCAGCCTGAGCGGCGGTCAGACCTTCACCGTGCCGGTACTCGACACGCAAGAATTTTATCAGGGCATCCTGACGCCGCTGGCGCCCCAGATCATCGATTATTACGTGAAGCAGGGTTACCATTTTCAAATCCTGTTCGACCTCTTCATCGCCAGCGTCGAGGTAATCGCAACCAAAAGCCGCAGATGCGAACGGTTCACGTTCAAGAACGATGTGCGCGATGAAGTAAATTTCGGTCAATTTCAGGCCGTGGCTGACTATCTTATAAGTTCCGGATTCACCACCGAGCGTATCAGCGATGTTCGCCCCTATGGACCGCCGATTGCCACGTCCAATCCCACTGAAGCTGCAAAGATGGTGGAAGCCTACTCCAAGGCAGCGGCAGCCGGTTTGGATTTTGGCCGCGAACGCAACGGACAGGCGCGCGGGGATTCCGCCCATCCGAGTCTAAATCTGCAAAAGCGATCCAGTCGCTATCGCTT
Organism: uncultured Hyphomicrobiales bacterium; assembly: GCA_964575715.1. GTDB lineage: Bacteria > Pseudomonadota > Alphaproteobacteria > Rhizobiales > Xanthobacteraceae > PNAI01. Next base: position 7,691 of record CAZNSG010000247.1, read on the forward strand.
CTGCTTTACCCGCGACATCCGTCAATCTCCGACCTGGCTGGGCGGGCTGGAAGAGCAAGCCTATTGCGGCTATGCCAACGCGCCGCGAAAACCAGCGCCCAAGGGAGGAGAACGCTGCGGGATCGTCGGCGGCGAGCAAGGCGGGGGCGAAGGGGGAACGTCGCATTTCTATGACATCAAGTTCGCCCCTGTTGTCCTCGAACGACTGAGGAAGATTCGGATTGCGCATGAAGCCAGCTATCATTCACCGGAGAACTTTTTTCCGATTGATCATTTTCGCAAACAAGACGTAACTTTCAGATTCCATATTCGCTCGGTCGAGAGCATTCTGTATTACCTTGGCGAGATCACGCGTCAGAATCTGCGGCCTGAGTTCGAAGCCACGCCGCGGATCACGCAGGTGAAGACCAATCTGCGTTACAGCACTATTCCGCCCGAGGGATGTAACTCCATCAAAAATGGCGGCATGTTTGAAAGTAAAAACGACCTGATCCGCATGACCGATGGCAGGCCCGATAAGCGAACGTACAATTGCGAGAATCTTTTTGTGCTGGAAACCGGCCTTGCACCGGATGCTTTCTATTCGGTCAGCTATGACGGCATGACATATTCGATCCCGAACGACCCGGCGCGGGCCGGGCGCACATTGCAAGTGCTCGAACTGGTCAAACAGCTGCTCGCGCTGCACACCTCAGCCAAGTCGCTGCCGCAGTCCTCGGTCATTTCCATCGTCGGCGGCACCGCGCAATAAGCGACGGCGTCGCACCGCCAAGGCGATCCACCCGTTGAACCGGCAAGCAGGCTGCTGAAAAATTCTTCGTTGTCATTCCGGAAGCCGCGAAGCGGCTGTCCGGAATCCATAACCCCTGACGAGATGATACGAAATCCGCCTGATCAGTTCGGTGCGGCGAGGTGAATACTCTTAATCCCTCCCCCTAAAAGGGGGAGGCATAGGCGGCCTTCGGCCGCCGTTCTTTACGCAAAGAACGCCGATGCGAAGCATCAGCTATGCCGAGCGAAGCGAGGATCGGGGGGGGTCGCAAGCGCAAGACGAGCATCGCTGAATTCGACCCCCACCCGGCTCGCTCACGCTCGCCACCCTCCCCCTTTCAGGGGGAGGGAAAAAAGATCGCGCTCGGCCTGAGCTAATCACCCGGAAATCGTATGATACGGAAAAGCTGGGGTTATAGATTCCGGGCTCCGGCCTTCGGCCAGCCCCGGAATGACCAAGAGGGGTTTTTCAGCAGCCCGCTAGCGCCCCAGCGCGCGCGCCATCACCTGCTCGCAACGCTCGTTGGTCTCCTCGACCAATTTGCCCGACATGGCATGGCGGGCGCGCGCGGACGGCGGGCCGGCCATGTTCCAGCGGTCGGGCCAGTAATTGAGGCTCTCCCACCATTTTGCATCATGCGGCGTGTAGGCGTCGTCAACCTGCTCGACCTCGGCGGTGTATTCGGTGACAAAGCCGTTGGGCTCGACAAAATATGAGAATACGTTGTTGCCCGGCCCGTGCCGCCCGACACCCCAGGCAATCTCGAAGCCGCTCTGCTTGAGCCTCCCTGCGCCGCGCATCAGCCCGTCGATGTTCGGCATTTCGTAGGCCATGTGATTGAGCGAGGGCCCGCTGCTGCGCGTGAAAGCGACGCTGTGGTGATCGGAGGAGCAGCGAACGAAATCCATCATCTTTGTGCTGTCGCTCCATTTGAAGCCGAGCACATCGAGGAAGAAGGCCGTTTGCTTTTCCGCCTCGGCGCTGTTGAGCACCACATGGGTGAGCTTGGTCGGCCGCGAAGGGTCGGTGGCGGCTTCGGCGTGAGCCGCCAAATCCGACGAAATGGATAACGGATGGCCTTCCGGTGTGCGCAGGCGGAAGCCATAGCCGCCGCCGGCACTGCTTTCGAGCGGCTGCGGGGCGCCTTGCACGTCGGAGCCCAACGCCTTGGCTTGCGCGTAGAGCGCATCGACCGCCGCCCGATCGCGCGCCGCGAAGTGGACCCCGAGCAAGGCCGCTCTGGGCCGCTCGCGCAGCGTGACCGCGTGATGCTCGCGGCCGGTTGCGCGCAGATGAATCGTATCGCCCAGCGATGCAACGGGCTCAAGACCCCAGACCCGGCGATAGAATTCCGCCGAAAGCTTGAGATCGCGGACCGCAAGCTCGACGCTGCGCAGTCCGGTCACCGTGGCTTTGGTCGTGGCTTTGGTCGTGGTTTGGGTCATGACGTCATCCTCCGCGATCGCGCAATGGTAGCCGATATATTTCGAAGGCGATCCGTACAAATTTGCAACGGATCATGCCCTGTTTTACTCATGCTTACGGCATTTTTGCGTAATCCGCCGCAGGGCAGCGATGCAATATAATGCTCCAGGTCACCGTGGGCGCTGATTGCAATTATAGCCGAGAGCGGGCACATTTTGCACCTGATTACACGTGAACAGGCCCTTTAGGCCGCCCCGGGGCGATAGCCGCTTGATGGGCCGCAAACGACGGGCAGCACAACGACGGGTAGCACATGGCAGAAAAATTTGTCGCCAAAGCTTCTGAATTCAAGGACGGCGATCGCCGGATCGTCTTTGTCGGCGAGCACGAGATCGGTGTGTTCCGGGACAAAGGCGAGTTCTTTGCTTACAGCAATTTCTGCCTGCACCAGGGCGGCCCGGCCTGCGAGGGCCTGACCATCGCCAAGGTGGAAGAGCGGATCATGCCGGACAAGACCTCGCGCGGGCTCTACTTCTCGGAAACCGAGTTGCACTTTGTCTGCCCCTGGCACGGCATGGAATACGACATGAAAACCGGCGAATGCGTCTCCGACCGGAAAATGAAATTGCGCAAATATCAGGTGGTGCAGAAGGAGGACGAAATTTATGTCATCGCCTAAGGCCACGGCCAGATCTTCGGTGAGCAAGGCTTCGGCAAACAAGGCTTCGGCGAAGCCTAATCGTCGCGCCGCCAAGGCGGCTCATCGTCCCGCTGCGGCCGCGCGCGCCGCCGCCAAACCGAAGACGCTCGGCGGCAACGGCATATCGCTGGAAGCAAAGCAGCTCGCCACCACGATCGAGCGCGAACTTGGCGCCGGCCGAAGCGACACGCTTTCTCCGGAGGCGCTGCAACGCCTGATGGCGGCCCTGTGCAACACCTATTCCGCGCAGATCGAAGCCGGCGGCCGGTTCACGCCGGTGCCGGAACGCAGCGCCGTGACTCCAACCGCGGTCATGGTCACCGCCAGCGGACTCTTGCGCGCGGCCAATCTCGCGGTCTTCGAGCTCGGCATGTGGCAGAGCTGGACCGGCCGCTGAACTTTTTGCGAAGCACTCGAATCGCAGGAGACTAAACATGGACCTGATCGCCGATCGCGGCCGCCGCGTACCGATCGAGGAGCTCAACACCACAAGGCTGCTGGCGCACGCCCGCAAGCAGGCGCACCAGCGCAATCTCGACGATATGCTCATCGTCGATGTGGACGCGCATCATTACGAGAACGAGAACCTCGCCGAAATTCTTCCGTTCATGGAGAACGACGTTTTGCGGCAGCTCTCGCAGTCAAGCCGCACCAAGGGCCGCGGCGTTATCATGCCGGCCAATATCGGTTACCAGGACATGGGCGGACGCGTGACGCGCTATCCGATGCGCTCCTCGGAGAAAACACCCGAGGGCAAAATCCGCGACGTCGAGCTCGGCCATCGCTGGATGGACGCCATGAGCGTGGATTATTCCTGCCTGTTCCCCACCGGCATGCTCAGCATCGGCCTACATCCGCAAAAGGAGATGGAAGTCGATCTGTGCTGGGCCTACAATCGCTGGCTCACCGAAAAAGTGCTGCCCGAATCCGGCGGGCGGTTCTTCTCCATGCTGTGCCTGCCGTTCTCCGACCCGGAAGAGTCGCTGCGCCAGATCGAAACCTTCGGGTCGCGCAAGCACGTCGGCGGCTTCATGGTGACCACCGTGCGCAACAACATGGCCGTGCACGAAAACCACTACATGAAGCTCTACCGGGCGATGGAGGAACGCGGTCTCGTGCTGTGTTTCCATTCCGGGCCGAACTGGGGCGAGCCGATCTTTAGGAGCTGCAACCGTTTCCTCTCCGCCCACGCGCTCGGTTTCACCTGGTACAACGTGGTCAATCTGACCAACTGGGTGATCAACGGCATGGGCGAGCGCTTCCCGAAATTGCCCGTGATCTGGACCGAGTCGGGACTGGCCTGGATTCCGTTCCTGATGCAGCGGCTCGACCACGAATACATGCTGCGCCCCTCGGAGGCGCCGCTGCTCAAGAAAAAGCCAAGCGACTACATGCGCGACATGTTCTACTCTTCGCAGCCGATGGAGATTCAGGATCGCGGCGCGCTGGAATGTACCTTCCGCATGATCAACGCGGAAACCCAGCTGCTCTATGCCTCGGATTATCCGCACTGGGACTTCGACCTGCCGGGCACGATCTACGATCTAAAATTCCTCTCGGACAAGGCCAAGCACAACATCCTGGGCGGCACCGCGGCGCGGCTGTTCAAACTGCCGCCGCGCAACGAGAAGCAGAAAGAAAACTTAAAGAAATTCGGCAATCTCGCGGCTTGAATAGCCGCCCGTTGTAGGGTGGGCAAAGACGCGGCACGCGCCGTGCCCACGGAACGCAATTCCGAGTTCCACTATGTCGTCTGATCCGCGTGGGCAACGGCAAGTGCCGTTGCCCACCCTACGAAGTTCAATGCCAATACGGTGGATAGCCGCCGCTGCCTTCCGCTTCCAGCAAGCGCAGCATGGCGGGCCATTCCAGCACGCCGTAGGGGCGTCGCGCGCCCGGCTGATAGAGATGCGCGGTGTGGCTGAGCACGTTTTCGCCCGGCATGGTGAGTTCGGTGCGCGCCGCCATGGCATCGACCTGCGAGCGGCAGGAGAGTTCCAGCTGATACATGGTGTTGAACGCCTGCGGAACGCTCGCACCGCAGCTCAGCAGGCCGTGGTTGCGCATGATCAGCGCATCGTGGGCCCCCAGATCGCGCACAATGGCCTCGCGCTCGTCGAGTTCGATCGCCGGCCCTTCGTAGTCGTGATAGCCGATGTGGCCGACGAACCGGATCGACGTCTGCGACAGCGGCAGCAGGCCGCACTTCATCGCCGCCACCGCCATGCCCGCGCGGGTGTGGGTGTGCAGCACGCAAGTCACTTCCGGCCGCGCCTTATGGATCGCGCCGTGGATCACATAGCCGGATTTATTGATGTCGTAGTCGGTGTCGGGCTTCCACAGAATGTTGCCCTCCACGTCGATCTTCACCAGGTTCGAGGCGGTGATCTCCTTGTAGAGCAGCCCGTAGAGATTGATCAGCAGATGGTCTTTTGTACCGGGAATGCGCGCGGTGATGTGATTGTAGATCAGATCGGTCATGTCGTATTTATCGACCAGCCGGTAGCAGGCGGCGAGATCGAGCCGCGTCTGCCATTCCTGCGGGCTTACCCGGTCGCGGATCGTCTTGAAATTTGTTGCATAATTCATGGAATTTCCTACCCTTAAGCCGTCCGGCCAATGCCGCTTCGCGGCATCTGATACCAACGGCCCTAATGTTTGACCCGTCATGCCCGCGCTTGTCGCGGGCATCCACGTCTTGCTTCCTTATGAATATCAAAGGCGTGGATGGCCGGGACAAGCCCGGCCATGACGATGAGGAGAGTCATCGTTAAAGGCCATTGGTATGACACTGTTTCGGTCCCTGCTTCCACAGTATAACCTTGCGCAGGCGGCGGGGCCAAGTTTGGCCTTCCCGGCCAACGAATAAACCGAGGAGGATACCAGCATGCGTTTGTTGTTGCTCAAAGCCGCCGCCGTGCTGCTAGCGCTCACAACCAGTGCCGCGGCCCAGGATTATCCCAACCGGCCGGTGCGGCTGATCATCCCGTTCCCGCCCGGCGGCAGCAACGACGTGGTGGGGCGCATGATCGCCACCCAGCTTGGTGAAAAACTGGGCAAGCAGGTGATCGTCGATAACCGCGCCGGCGCCGGCGGCGTCATCGGCACGGAAGTCGCGTCCAACGCGCCGCCCGACGGATATACGCTCCTGGTCATCTCGATCGCGCACGCGGTCAATCCATGGCTCTACAAGCTCACCTACGATCCGATCAAATCCTTCACGCCGGTCGGCATCCTTGCCTCCGGGCCGAATGTGCTGGTGGTCAATCCGGAGCTTCCGGTGAAATCGGTGAAGGAATTGATCGAGCTGGCCAAAAAAGATCCCGGCAAGTTGCAATATGCCTCCGCTGGCGTCGGCAGCTTCCAGCATCTCGGCGGCGAGCTGTTCAAGCTCGAGGCCGGCGTCGATATTCTGCATGTGCCGTTCAAGGGCGGCGGACCGGCGATGATCGACGTCATCGGCGGCCATT
>CAZNSG010000248.1:0-27218 GCA_964575715.1 uncultured Hyphomicrobiales bacterium
ATACGATCGGACTTGCTCCGACCTCATCCTGAGGAGCCCGCCGTAGCCCGACTTGTCCGCCGAAGCTCGAAGAGCGAAGGCGGAAGGGCGAAGGCGTGGCGTCTCGAAGGATGGCCGCGCGCTCGGAGCTTGGGGCCATGCTTCGAGACGCGCCCATCGCAGCCAAGTATACGCAGGCTGCGCCTGCTATGGGGCGCTCCTCAGCATGAGGTAGAGTGAATTCGTCCATTGACTCGCCGGTACACGATGAAGATGTGTGCACACCTAAGGCATCCTGACAGAGTTGACGCGAGGTAAACGGAACGATCGCAATTTGAGCGGTCCGCTTCACGCTGCCGGAATACAAAAATGCTTTAATAAGCTCAAATGCCGACGAGCATTGGATTGTTGAAGACAGATCGGCCAGTGTCATGTCATCGCACTCGCAATTGCTGACGCAGACGCCGGCACAATCGCTGGTGCCAAAGCATTTGGAAGAGCTGATCCGATCGATCAAGATCTTGATCGTCGACGACGACTATCATATGCGCAAGGTCGTGCGCACCATGCTCTCGGCCATCGGTGTGCGGGAAATCTACGATACCCCCGACGGCATGTCGGGCTTGCAATCGATCTGCACCGCCAACCCCGATATCGTGATCCTCGATTGGGTAATGCCGGAAGTCAGCGGCGCGGAATTTTTGCGCGCGGTGCGTTCGCCCGACTCCTTTCCGTTCCCCAATGTCCCAGTCATTATTCTGACCGGACACGGCGAGCGCGCCTGCGTGGTAGAAGCCACGCAGCTTGGCGCCAACGAGTATCTGCTCAAGCCGGTATCGACCAAGGCATTATTCGACCGCATTGCGTCGGTGCTCGCCAAGCCCCGACCGTTGGTGAAGGTGGGCGAATTTTACGGCCCCAAGCCGCGCAAGAACGCATTCAACTTCGAGCAGCTTAACGTTGCGCCGTGCGACACCAAGCTGCCGCAGTCAAATAGGCAAGACTATGTGAACCTCGATCCGCGCGATATCCGCGAAAACGCCGAGAACGGCGAAACCCCCGACGAAGTCGTGATGATCTGAAAACCGGCGCGGATGAACTAATACCAACGGCGATAAGTAATGACCGTCATCCTGAGGTGCTCAGTGCGCAGCGCCGAGCCTCGAAGGATGGCGGATATGCCGTCGCCCTTCGAGGCTCGCTTCGCTCGCACCTCAGGGTGACGGGGATGAGTCAGTGATTGCTGCCGCTGGTATAAGCCGCTTGCGGGCGGCGTCGCAATCCCCGGTTCTTCAATCCGATCCCCGAATATATCGCCTCTCCGGACGCCGAGCCGCGTCCGGCGCTGGCGCTTGAATTCCAGTGTTGAGCCGCCCGCCCGCTGCGTCTAGCTTCGCGCCATGGCGACGGGGGCAAACAGGGTCTTGGGCAGCAAAGCTTTGGGCGGCGCGCGCAGGGACTTTGCACCCTGGGCCGATCCCGCCATCCGGCCGCTGGTGCGCTTCGAAGCGGTGAGCAAGCGGTTCGATGACGCCACCGCCGTCGATCGGCTCTCGCTCGATATTTACGAGCGTGAGTTTTTTGCGCTGCTGGGCCCCTCGGGCTGCGGCAAGACCACGCTGCTGCGCCTGCTGGCGGGGTTCGAGCGGCCGAGCGAAGGCCGCATTTTGCTCGACGGCGAGAACATCGCCGATGTGCCGCCGCATCGCCGCCCGGTCAACATGATGTTCCAGAACTACGCGCTGTTTCCGCACTTGACGGTGGCGGGCAACGTCGCCTTCGGGCTCAAGCAGGATGGCTTGCCGAAATCGGAAATCGTCGCGCGGGTGCATGAAATGCTGACGATGGTCAAGCTCGAAGCCTTGGCGGCGCGCAAGCCGCATCAGCTTTCCGGCGGGCAGCGCCAGCGCGTCGCGCTCGCGCGCGCCTTGGTCAAGCGGCCGCGCGTGTTTCTGCTCGACGAGCCGCTCGCGGCGCTCGATCGCAAGCTGCGCGAGGAGACGCGGTTCGAATTGATGGAGCTGCAGCGCAAGCTTGGACTGACCTTCATCATCGTCACTCACGACCGCGAAGAGGCCATGACGGTGGCCGATCGCATCGGCGTGATGGATCGCGGGGCGCTTGCGCAAGTTGCCACGCCGTCCGAAATCTATGAGCAGCCCGTTTCGCGCTGGGTCGCCGATTTCATCGGTGACGTCAATTTGATCGAGGGTCGCGTCACCGCCACGGAAAAGGACATCGTGATCGAAAGCGTAAACGGTGGCCATCTGCGCATTGCGCGAACGGTCGACACCAAAGTCGGCGCGACGGTGTGGGTCGCGTTGCGCCCGGAGAAGGTGCTGATCGCGCTCGTACCGCCGGCCGCCATGGATGAAAACTGTTTTTCCGGGCAGGTGCTGGACATCGGTTATTTCGGCGACATTTCGGTTTACAAGGTCAGGCTCGACAACGGCTTCGTCATGCGGGCCGCGGCGGTGAATCTGAGCCGGCTGGGGGCGCGGCCGATCGGCTGGGATCAGAGGGTGTGGCTTAGTTTTGTGCCCGAATCCGGCATGGTGCTAACACGATGAGCGAGAGCAGCCGGCAGCGGCACCCATCGAACGCTATTTGGAGCGCCAATTGGGGCGCATTTTGGGGCGCCGAATGGCGCGCTTGGCTCCTCGTCCTCATTCCCGCACTCTGGCTTGCGGTGCTCTTTCTGGTTCCCTTCCTGATCGTGCTCAAGATCAGCCTCTCTGAAGCCGTGATGGCGCAGCCGCCCTATCAGCCGGTGTTCGATCCCGCCGCCGGATGGCAGGGCGTCAAGGAATTTCTGGCCGCGCTGTCGGTTGCAAACTATGCCACGTTGTTTTCCGACATGCTTTATCTCGTCTCTTATTTGCGGAGCCTGCAAATTGCGACACTCGCGACGGTATTGCTCCTGCTCATCGGCTATCCAATCGCCTATGGCATCGCGCGCGCGCCGCGGCGCGCCCAAACGATCCTGGTCATGCTGGTCGTGCTGCCGTTTCTCACCGCCTACCTGATTCGAATATACGCCTGGATCAATATTCTCCAGCCCGACGGCCTTTTGAACGAGGCTCTCATCGCGCTTAGAATTATGCGCGAGCCGGTGGCGTGGCTTGCCTCCGATTCCGCAATCTACATTGGCATCGTCTATTCCTAGCTGCCGTTCATGGTGCTGCCGCTCTATGCCGCGCTGGAAAAGATGGACGAGACGCTGCTGGAAGCCGCCGCCGATCTCGGCTGTCCGCGCTGGAAGGCGTTCTGGCTGGTCACCATGCCGTTGTCGCTGCCCGGCGTGGTCGGCGGCGTGGTGCTGTGCTTCATCCCGATTGTCGGCGAGTTCGTCATTCCCGATCTGCTCGGCGGCTCTGACTCCATGATGATCGGACAGACGCTATGGAGCGAGTTCTTCGCCAATCGCGACTGGCCGGTGGCTTCCGCGCTGGCGGTCGCGCTGCTTAGTCTGCTGCTCTTACCGATCCTGTTGCATCAGCATTTGCAGATGCGCGAACTCCAGAAAGGGCGCTAGACGATGCGACGTGGCTTGTCCGCCTTCAATATTACCGCGATCGCTCTGGGGCTGGCGTTGCTTTATCTGCCGATTGTCATTCTCGTGATCTATTCATTCAATGCCTCACGGCTCGTCACCGTCTGGGGCGGCTGGTCGGTGCGCTGGTATGCCGAGCTTTTGAACGATGCGGCCATGCTGGACGCCGCCAGGACCACGTTATGCATCGGTTTAGTGTCGGCGACCGCGGCAACGGTGCTGGGTACGCTCGCGGCGGTGGCGCTGGTGCGGCTTGGGAGTTTCCGCGGCCGCACGCTGTTTTCCGCCATGGTCTATGCGCCGCTGGTCATGCCGGAGGTCATTACCGGCTTGTCGCTGCTGGTCTTGTTCGTCGCGGTCGGAATCGATCGCGGCTTCTGGACCATCGCTATTGCCCACACCACCGTGACCATGTGCTTTGTCACCGTCGTCGTGCAGTCGCGGCTGCTCAATTTCGATATCAGCCTGGAAGAAGCGGCGATGGACCTCGGCTGCCCGCCCTTGAAGGCCTTTCTCACGGTCACCCTGCCGCTCATCTTTCCGGCCATTGCCGCCGGCTGGATGCTGGCATTCACCCTATCGCTCGACGATCTCGTGATCGCGAGCTTCACCACCGGTCCGGGCGCGACCACGCTGCCACTGCGAATCTATTCAGAGGTGCGGCTCGGTGTGAAGCCGGAGATCAATGCGATCTGCACCATCATGATCGCCGTTGTTGCCATTGGCGTTATCACCGTGGCATTGATATCAAAGCGCAGCGAGACGATGCGCGCTCGCGGGCAACGCGTCCGGACGAATTGATATGCGATCAGCGGGGCGTCGGCGCAGGAGCCGTCGATACCGGTTCGTTGGCAATCGGAGCGGCCGCCGGTGGCGCTGAAGGAACGGAATTGCTCTCGCCCGCATTACGTTCTCGGGGTGGGAGCAATTGACGCACCGCCGGTGAGAGCTCAATCAGGCTTTTGGTATCGAACAGCGGGAATGGATCGTCCCACGGCCCACGCACGATGAATGGGAGTTCGAGCGCGGGTGCTGCATCGCGTCCGTTTTCGAACAGGCTGGCGGTGCCGCGCAAATCGAGGTCGCGCGTCGGGATCGCGGAAGAGCCGGTCATCACGATCTGCAATTTAGCGCCCTCGAGGCGCGCATCCTCGACGGCCGCATTGCCTTGCACAATCTTGAGACTGACAACGAGCTTCTCGAATGATGTGCGGCCGTTGCGGAAATCGCCGGCACCGGACAGCGGCCGTCGCTTCAAACGCATCAACATCTGCTCGGCATTGAACCGCAACGCGCCGTCCCGGCCGACCAGGCTGGCGGAACCATTCATGTTCTGGATCAGCGAAAGAACACTTCCGCCCGAGGCTTCGATCGCGAGCGCCATGTTGCCGCGACCTTCGACGCGGCGGATGCTGAACATCTCACCAAGGCCGCTTTCCAGATCGACATCGATAAATTGCATTTGCGAATTGATATCGGCGCCGTGATCGGTGGCGGCCAGCGTGATCGAACCCTTGACGATGCCGCCGAACGCGTTGGACTCGCCGACCGTCAACGTCAGCTTTCCGGCGCGCAAATTGACAGCGACCGCAGTCTTGCCAAGCTTGGCGCGCGCGATTGCGATCTTGGCGGCCGACAGACGCAGATCGAGATCGAAGCCGGTCAGGCCGTCGAGAACGAGGGGAAGCTCGCTCCAGGCACGTTCGTTCGCGGTGACCAAACGAATGGTAGAAATATAGGGGGTCAAGTCGAGGTTGTCGGCGGCCAGCGTGCCTTGCAATGTCTGTCGTCCGTCGGTGGCAAATGTCAGCACGCCCTCAGCGGCATTGCCGTCGAGCTCGACGTTGACGCCGGAGAGCGCAATCGTGCCGCCGGCGATTGTGGTTGCGGCCTTGAGCGCGAAACGGCCGAACCCGCCGCCGGGCAGCGGTTTCTGGCCGACCCAGCGCAGCGTGTCGCGCAGCGATGCCGCATCGGCGGCGAGCGTGCCCTCCAGTCTCAGCGACGGCAGCGTGCTCATCGCGCCTTCGAACGCGAGCTTAAGCGGAGCGCCATTGAGGCGGACTTTCAAACCCGAGCGTGCGCCGGCCAGCGCGGAGGGAAAGTCGCTCAGCGATACACTGGCGTCGATCGGCTCACCGCGCCACACCACGCGGCCGGTGGCCGCAAAACTCTTGGAGATCGATGGCCAAGCCAAGGCTAGGTCCACACCGGTCAGTGTCTCCGTTAGCCCGCGCGTACTGTCGCGAATGACGATGGTTCCGCCCCGCACGCGGATTTCCGAGAACGATGCTTCCTGGTCCGCCCGGCCTGCCTTCGGCCCGAGCGCGCGGGCGAGCGAGACGATTAATCCCGACCAGTTCGAGCGCCCATCCGGCCCAAACGTCAATTCGATCCTGGGCTGATCCAACGCGACATCGGCGATCTCGATGCGGCCGACAAACAGCGGCAACAGGCGCAGCCGCGCGGTCAGCCGATCGGTCACAAGCGCCGGTTCGCGTGCGCTGTCTTCCCCCAGCACTACATTGGAGAAGCTCACCGAGCCGGTCGGGAACAGCGACACGGCCGCCTCTCCGCGCAATGACAGATCAAGGCCGGTCACGCTGCGAATCTCGGCTTTCACCGCCTCGCGGACACTGTCGGAAGATATCAAGAGCGACATCGCTGCCAGCGCACCGATGCCGAGCACGATGACGGCAGCAACGGCATATCCGAGTCGCTTCAAGCCAGTGGCCACAGTTGCGGACCGTTCCGATATATTGGGGCTACCCACCAGTTGGACACTATAGCTGGTTAGGTTGAAGCTGCAACCATGCCTTTGCTATGTGACGCTTTCATGGCCGTAGCGGCGGCTCCTGCGAATTCGACCGCTCCTACGAAATTCGCCGCGGAAAAGGCCCTGTGCTTGACTAGGTGCCCTCACCGCAAGTTCGCCGCCGCGCGATAACCGGCCTCGGTCTTGGCTTTGATCTCATCAAGGGCCACGCCGGGGGCGAGCTCGATGAGCGTCATCCCGCCCCCGCCTTTCTTGTCGATGGTGAAGACGCCGAGGTCGGTGATCACCATATCGATGACGCCCGTGCCGGTGAGCGGCAGGGTGCAGCGTTTGAGCAATTTGGCCTCGTCCTTGGCGGTATGCTCCATCACCACCACTACCTTCTTCACCCCGGCGACCAGATCCATGGCGCCGCCCATGCCCTTGACCATCTTGCCGGGGATCATCCAGTTGGCGAGGTCACCGTTTTCGGCCACCTGCATGGCGCCGAGAATGGAAAGGTCGATATGCCCGCCGCGGATCATGGCGAACGAATCGGCGGAGGAGAAAAAGCTGGTGGTCGGCAGCTCGGTGACGGTCTGCTTGCCGGCATTGATCAGGTCGGGATCTTCCTCGCCCTCGTAAGGGAACGGTCCGAAGCCGAGCATACCGTTCTCGCTCTGCAGCTGCACGGTCATGCCGTCCGGGATGTAGTTCGACACCAGCGTCGGGATGCCGATGCCGAGATTGACGTAGAAGCCGTCGCGCAATTCCTGCGCCGCGCGTTCGGCCATCTGCTCGCGGGTCCAGGGCATATTGTTCTCCTTTTTTCTCTTCTCCCTCCCCCGCTTACACCGAACTCGGGTTTACCCGAGTTCGGCATTAATTGGCTAGCCGAAGTCGGAAACATCCGACTTCGGCTGGGAGAGTTGGGAAGGGGGCACCACCTCTAAAGAGCCCCCCGCCCGGCTTCGCCGGTCGACCTCCCCCGCAAGCGGGGGAGGTGAAACAAAAATCACGCACGCTTGCGCACGGTGCGCTGCTCGATGCGCTTTTGCGCATTCGGCACGTGGATGATCCGTTTGACATACACCCCCGGCGTGATGATGTGGTCGGGATTGATGTTGCCCGGCTGCACCAGGTGCTCGACCTCGGCGATTGTCACTCGGCCTGCGGTCGCCATCATCGGATTGAAGTTGCGCGCGGTTTTGCGGTAGACGAGATTGCCTTCGGTATCGGCCATCCAGGCGTGCACGATCGACAGATCGGCGACGATGCCGCGCTCCATCACATAGCGCTCGCCGTCAAATTCGCGCTCTTCCTTGCCTTTGGCGATGATGGTGCCGACGCCGGTCTTGGTGAAGAAAGCGGTAATGCCGGCGCCGCCGGCGCGGATGCGTTCGGCCAGCGTGCCTTGCGGATTGAACTCGATCTCCAATTCGCCGGCGAGATATTGTTGCGCGAAAGTCTTGTTCTCGCCGACGTAGGACGAGATCATTTTCTTGATCTGCTTGCTGTCGAGCAGCAAGCCCAGGCCCGCGCCGTCGATTCCGGCATTGTTGGAAACGACGGTGAGGTTTTTGACGCCGGAGTCGCGGATCGCCAGGATCAGGGTCTCCGGAATGCCGCACAGGCCGAAGCCGCCGGCCATGATCAGCATGCCGTCCTTAAGCAATCCAGCGAGCGCCGCCTTGGCGTCGGGATAGACTTTTTTCATGCTTCTACCTTTGAACGGAGCGCAACTGATTGCTGCGTCGAGGCCGACGTTAGGGCCTTATCCATTTTGGTGGAATCGGAGTTGGGCCCTAGCTTTTTGTTTGAGCATGATCTTTTCCGAAAACCGGTTCCCACTTTTCAGGATCATGCTCTAACCGAGAGATCGGAACCACTTCAAGTGTGAATATGTTCAGCCGCCGGGCGCGCCGCCTTGGCTCCGGGCGGGTGGCGGCATCAGCGCGATCTCCGCGATCAACTTCTTGATGATCGCCTGGCCGAAGGAATTGAAATCCTCCGCCACGATCACGAACGCACCCGGTCCGCCGATCACGTTATCTTGGTAGTACTTGGCGAGCCCGCCGGGCGGGTTGGTGTGATCGGGATTCCAGGCCAGCGGCCGCTCGCTCAAGATCACGAGGCCATTGATGGTGACCCCTTTGGCCACTGCGTCGTCGCGTGCGGCCTTAACATCGCGGCCGGAGTTGCTGGTACCGTCGCCCGATACATCGATGGTTCGCCGTTCTGTTTGGTAGGGCGCTTGGTCAAGCAGATTCATGGCGAAATCGATCGCACCGCTGATCGATGTGCGCTCGGCAAACGAACGCGGTAATTCCAACAGATGATCGCCAAATTTGCGGGCCGAGTCAGAGCCGTCGATCACCATCCAGTCGACCAGCAGCTTCTGTGCGGTTACTCCCGACCATTCGACAAAGCACACGGCGATGCGCTGATGGCGGCCCGAGCTGATGGCAGCGAGGACGCGCTTGTCCGATAGCGCTGCAATGTATCCTTCGCGCTGCAGCTTGAACTTCGTCTGATCCATGCTGCGCGACACGTCGGCGGCCAGCACAAGCAGAAGATCGACCCGCTCGGCGGCGCGCGCAAGCGGGGCTAGCAAGATCAAGGTGGCCAGCGCCACGACGATTCGGATTGATCGAATCATGAGCATTCCTTGCACAACGGCCAACAATACTAGCCGATTCCAATTTGCGGAGTAATCGGGGGCAAGTGAAATAAATGCCCGTCGTCTTGCGCCAGATCAATGCTTAACACGTACGCCCAGGCGCACCAGGCGCGGCAAGACTTCGTCGCAGAAATACGGCACTTCATTGAGATAATTGACGAATGAAATGGCTATTCCCGCCATGCCGGCCTTGCTGATATTCGCTAGTTCCTCCGCCACACGGTCGGGCGTGCCCACGAACGGGTAGCCGCCAATCGCGTTGGCGGCGAAATATTGCCGCTTGGCCGCGAATTCCTCCGCCGAGACGGTTTGCGGCGTGATGTGCTTGAGCGCCAGCATGCCCTCGACCGCGCCCCAGTCGGCATTCTCGATTATGGCATGGCGATAATAGTCCTCCGCCGCGCTCTGGCTCGGGCGGCATATCACCTGGCCGACCGTATAGACCGCAATGTCGCGGTCATAGCCGCGCGCCTGGTCTTTGACCTCCGCAACCTTTTTCGCGTTTGCTTCCATCGAGGTCCGGGAGGCGGAGGTGGCGGTGAAAAACGCGTCGCAGTTGCGCAGGGCAAATGCCTGTCCGGTCGGCGTGGTGCCGGCATTCATGATGATCGGGCGCGTGCCGCCATAGGGCTTTGGAAACGCCTTCACGCCGGAGAGGGTAAAGAATTTTCCTGCGAATTCGAACGCATCGGGCTCGGACCATGCCTGCTTGACGATGGTGAGCCATTCTTCGGCAAACTCATAGCGCGTCTCGTGGTCGCGCTGCTTGACTCCAAACATTTCGAACTCGCCTTCATTCCAGCCCGCAACAAGATTGAGCCCGAAGCGGCCTTGGCCCACATGGTCGGCGGTTACAAACTCCTTGGCGGCGATGAGCGGATGGAACAGCGGCGCGTGCACCGTGCCGAACACGGTGATGCGCTTGGTCGCGGCCAAGAGGCCGGTGGCCCAGGTGACGGTCTCGAGCGTTGCGCCATGAAAGTCGGTCTCCCCGCCATAGCCCTTCCAGCGCCCGATCGGCAGCATGAAGTCGATCCCGGCTGCCTCCGCCATCTGCGCCAGGCGCAGGCACTCGGGCCAGTTCGCCTGCCAGCGCTCCGGCACTTTGGTGGCCGAGCGGCCGGAGGAGCAGTTCGCGCCGAACAGCCCGATTTTGAGCGCATTGCCGCCGCGCATGGCAAGGCGATCGGGCATCGATGCGGTACGGTCCAGCAAAATGCTCTCCCTGGATGAAATTTAATTCAACGGGAATTTTTCTTCGGCAAACCGCGGAATAGTTTCAATCAGGCCGCCGAGATTACCGGAAGTCAGCAGCAGAATCACGTCGTTTTTTTCCAGACTTCGGCCGATGTCCGCAAGGGCCGCGGCCGGCTCGCCGATCGCGGCGGCGTCGAAGCCGGCTGTTTTCACCCGTGCGACAATTTCCTCCTGCGAGAGCTGCGCATGCAAGCCGGCGCCTTGCGCGGCCGGCTCGTAAATAAAGACCTTGGCGGCGCCGGCGAACACATCATCGTACCATGCGAGCGCGCCGCGGTTGCGCCAGGAAAACGTATGCGGCTCAAACACGACAATCAGCCGCTGGGCGGGGAAATGTTTTTGTATGGCGGAAATGGCGCTCCGGGCTTTTTCATAGGATGAGCCAAAACCCTCGAAGATCGGGATCGATGTCTTGTCGGACTTGCGGTCGAGCCGGCGCTTGACGCCCTGAAACGACGCAATGCCCGCCGCCAATTGCTGGGGCGTCAGTAATGCCTTTTCCAGCAGCATGGCGCTCACGCCCACGATGTTCTCGATATTGTGCGCGCCGAGCAGCGAGGTTGCGAGCGGCGCGACGAGCTGCTTCTCTCGCATCAAATTAAACGTGGTCTTGTTGCCATAGACGATTTGCTCGGCGTGCCAGCTCGCACCCTGCACGGCATAGAAGACTTTCTTTCCGGTGTAACGCTCCGCCAGTGTGCGCGCATATGTCTCGCTGTTGTTGGCGATCAGCAGCCCGTCGGGCGGCAGCAGCGCAAGCAGCGCGCGAAACGGCGCCAGATATTCCTCGTGCGTCGGAAAAATATTGACGTGATCGTGGGTGGCCGAGGTGAGCAAAATATTCTTCGGCCGATAGTGGAGAAATTTCGATCGGTCATCCCAATTGGCGGAAGGATATTCGTCGCCTTCGAGCACGAACACGCCGCCTTTGCCGAGGTGGGCATAGGCGTCAAAACCGTTGGTCACCTCGCCGATGAAGTAGCTGGGGTCCTTGCCGGCGTGCGCAAGGCACCACGCCAGCAGCGCCGTGCAAGTCGATTTGCCGTAGCTGCCGGCCACCACGATGGTATCGGTGCCTTCGATCAACTCTGCCAGAATGTCGGGAAACGAGCGCACCGGCTTGCCGCTCTCGAATGCCGCGCGTACTTCCTCGTTCTTGTGCGGTACGAGATTGGCATTTTTTCCGATGACGATGAAGTCGGCATCCGGCGGGATATGTTCTTTCCTATAGCCCTGCGAAAACGGAATCCCGGCGCGCACCAGATAATCGCTCACCGGCGGATAAAATCCGTCGTCCGATCCGCTGATCCTGCAACCGAGCTGCCGCAGCAGCAGGGCGGTTGCGCTCATCCCCTTGCCAGCGATCCCGATGAAATGAACTTTGTTGATTTTGCCCAAAGCCATCGAACCGGCAGTCTTCTAAAATTCGGTGTGTGACGAAAAATGCTAGCAAACGGCTCGTATGGCCGTAAGTTTTTATCCCGCGCGGCGTAGCGCGACACGCTGCATGAAATCGACGAACACGCGCGCGATCTCGTCCTCGTAGGGCGCCCATTCCTCGAATGGGATGAGCGCCACGTCTTGGTCGGCGATGGGCAGTTGATGCAATTGGCAGTTCGGGATCAACTTTGCCGCTGTGCGCCCGCTCGCCGACGAATGCGTATTGTCGTTGCCGGGGATCACCACCGTTGGAACCCGGATCGAGCGCAGCTCTGGCTCGCTCACGCCCATGACCGGCAGATGGCCGCCTTCGGAGAATTGCTCGCGCCAGCGCGACATGACTTCAATATAACGCTTGGGATCCATGCTCATGAGCCGCGTGCGATTTGCCGGGTTGGCCGCAATGCGCTCGCGGTACTGTTCGGTCGCGCACACGGCCGCCATGCCGCCCTGCTCGGCGACGCGGATGAACTGGCCATAGTAATTTTCCGGCAGCCGGGCGGCCGCGAACGCCCCGCCGGTGACGCGAAACAGCAATAGCCCGCGTACCGCTTGCGGGTGGCGCAGATAGAGGCGGATCGACATGCGCGCGCCCGCGGACGAGCCGCCGATGAAGGCGGGCAGCGCCGCTTGCTGCGCGAGCAGTTCATACAGATCGTCGATCCAGAGCGACTCCTCAGCTTCCTCGCCTTCGATCAGAATATCGGAGGCGCCGGTATTGCGCCGATCATGCAGGAAGACGCGAAAGCCGGCGGCCGCGATCCGGCGGGCGAGCGGCAGGAATTCGTGATGCGCGCGCCGCCCGCCAGGGGTGAGCGCGAGCCAGGGGCCGTGCTCGCCGATGATTTCATAGGCGAGATTGACTCCGCGAACCTTTGCGATCGGCATGCGCTTTTCCCCCTCGCTGCAGCGGCGGCGAGCTTACAGCAACTCTCTCCACTCGTCATTCCGGCCGAGCCGCGCCCCAAGTCGGCCTTGGCCGACTTGGGCTCATTTCAAATCCGATCTCGGGTAAACCCGAGATCGGTGCGGCGAGGGCCGGAATCCATATCCACCGACCGTGATTATGGATTCCGGGCTCGGGGCTTACGCCCGTGCCCCGGAATGACGAGGCAGAATTTATTCGGATTAGTTTCAACCCGAATTGGGCAAGTCGAAGAACGAATATTTTTCATTCGCGATTCCTTTACTTCGCTTTTTCTAT
Organism: uncultured Hyphomicrobiales bacterium; assembly: GCA_964575715.1. Classification (GTDB taxonomy): domain Bacteria; phylum Pseudomonadota; class Alphaproteobacteria; order Rhizobiales; family Xanthobacteraceae; genus PNAI01. The sequence continues at coordinate 12,869 of CAZNSG010000248.1, forward strand.
TTTTATCACCGTGAATAGCCCATTGACGCGTTCAACATCGAACTTCACCTTGTCGCCCGCCTTGACCGCCTTGAGCATCGCAGCGTCCTGCACGCGGAACACCATGTTCATGGAATCCATGTCGAATTTCTTGATCGGCCCATGCCGGATCGTGATCTTGCCCGCGGATGCATCGATCTTGGTCACTTGTCCGTCAATCATCTCGGTCTGAGCGCCAGCCGTGTGCAGCGGAGCAACGGTCAAGAAAGCGAGAAGGCCGGCGAGAAGGAAGAGGGTTTTACGCATTACGGTTCTCCTTTGTCCACGATGACATCGCCTACTTCACGATAACCTTTCCGGTCATGCCGGCTTCGCGATGACCGGGGATCAGACAGCCATATTCAAACTCTCCAGCCTTGGTGAATCGCCAAATAATCTCGCCTGACTTGTTGGGGGACAGTTGTATGGCGTTGGGATCGTCGTGCTCCATGTGCGGGTTTTTCTTCATTTCCTCAGCGTGTTTAATATTCTCCCCGGTCGACGCCAGGATGAATTCGTGATTGAGAAGGCCGATATTCTTCAGCTTAAAGCGGATTTGCTCGCCTTTATTGATGACGAGCTTCTCGGGCCTAAACATCATCTTCCCTTCCCCCTCCTGCATAGTAATTTCAATTGTGCGGGAGGGTTTCTTCGGATTGCCTGGTTCGCCGGCAGTGAATGTTATGAGCTGGTTATTTTTGGGCTTGTCATGCGCGTAGCCAGGAGTCGGCAGGCCGACCAGGGCCGAAATCGATACCGTGGCTAGCAACGCTGCGATTGGTGCAATAACAGTACGCTTCGTCATGGTGGTTTTTCCTTTCAGTGGTGGCTGCGGGTTGCGGGTTTGGTGCCAGGCTTGACGACTTTGACCTCGATGCTCCGGCGCATGCTCGGGGCTTCGCTGCGCCGTGGCGCGTCTTTCGCGTTCGTATTGGCAACCTCGTAGGCGACGGTGCCTTGCGGGTGCGTGTACCAACCCGGATCTTTGTAATCGTTAGCGGCTATTCCCTCGCGCACTTTGACGACCGAGAACATTCCGCCCATCTCCAGCGGCCCGAATTGCCCGAAGCCGGTCATCATTGGCAACGTGTTGTCGGGCATCGCCATTTCCATCTCGCCCATCTCCGCCATGCCGGCCGAGCCCATCGGCATGTAGTCCCCCGCGAGCTTGCCGATAGATTTGGCGAGATCGCGCTTCTGCACGCCGATGAAGTTCTTCACGTTGTGGCCCATGGCGTTCATGGTGTGGGGCGACTTGTGGCAATGGATCGCCCAGTCGCCCGGCTCGTCGGCCTTGAATTCGAAGGCGCGCATGGCGCCGACCGGGATATCGATCGTCACTTCCGGCCAACGCGCGCTCTCCGGAACCCAGCCGCCATCGGTGCAGGTGACCGCGAAGTCGTAGCCGTGCATGTGGATCGGATGGTTGGTCATGGTGAGATTGCCCATGCGCACACGCACGCGGTCGCCCTTGCGCACCACAAGATGATCGATGCCAGGAAAGGCGCGGCTGTTCCAGGTCCATAAGTTGAAGTCGAGCATGGTCATCACCTTCGGCATGTAGCTGCCGGGATCGATGTCGTAGGCGTTGAGCAGAAACACGAAATCGCGGTCGACGCGCATGAACCGGGGATCGCGCGGATGGATGACGAAAAAACCCATCATGCCCATGGCCATCTGCACCATCTCGTCGGCGTGCGGGTGATACATGAAGGTTCCGCTCTTTTTCAGAACGAACTCGTAGACGAAGGTCTTGCCGGGCTTGATGTGCGGCTGGGTAAGCCCGCCGACGCCGTCCATGCCGTTGGGCAGCAGCATGCCGTGCCAGTGCACGGTCGTGTGCTCGGGCAGCTTGTTGGTGACAAAGATGCGCACCTTGTCGCCCTCGACCGCCTCGATCGTCGGCCCCGGCGACTGGCCGTTATAGCCCCATAGGTGCGCCTTCATGCCCGGTGCGATCTCGCGCACCACCGGTTCGGCAACGAGATGGAATTCCTTCCAATCGCCGTTCATGCGCCAGGGCAGCGTCCAGCCGTTGAGCGTGACCACCGGCTGATATTGCGGTCCGCTCGCAGGAAACAGCGGCGGCTGCATGGCCGTCGTGCTGGTCGTTGGCGCCTCAGGTATTCCCTGAGCCTGCACGCGTCCGCTCACCGCGCTGGCGCTGGCAAGCACCGCCGCCGAGCCGATAAATCCTCTACGCGAAAGCATGATCGTTCTCCTGTCGTCGTTCTTCTTGTTTGAGCATGATCTTTTCCGAAAACCGGTTCCCACTTTTCGGGATCATGCTCTAGTGGCCGCCGGACTGGCCGGGCGCGGCTGTCGTTGATTTCGTTCCTTCGCCGATCTCGCCGCCGGGGCTTCCCCCGACGATGGCGACGAACAGATTGGTGTGTGCGAGCCAGAAATCGCGCTGCGCCTCGATGGCGGCGGCGGTGGCGGTAATGCGCTGGCGCGCTTCCACCAGCAGGGCGAACACATCGATCTGCATGGCGTTGTAGCGCAGCAGCGTTTCCTCCGAGATGATCCTGCGCAGCGGCAGGACCTCGCGCTGGTAATGCGCCGCGATGTCGTAGGATGAGCGGTAGGTGCGATATGCATCGCGCGCTTCGGAGCGGACATTGACCGCATTCTCCACCAGGCGGTTGACCGCCTCCATATAATTCTGTTCGGCCGTGCGCACACGAACCTGGCCGAAATCGAACAGCGGTACTTGGAATTCGACTTCGATGCCGCGCTGGCGCGTCGTATCGCCCTCGTCCGGGCGTCTTGTCTTTGAAAGGCCCGCCACTTCCAGCAGGTTGATGAAGCGCGTCGCCTGGGACAGGCCGTAGGATTTGGCAAGCGCGGTAACCTCGATGCGGGCGATCTGCAAATCGACGCGGCGGCGGACCGCTTCCGTCTCGACGGCCGGCAAAGCCTGCGGACGGCGCGGCAGCGCGGGCAGCGCGCTCGCCAAGCGGAAATCGAGATCATCGCCCCACAGGCCAAGCGCGCGGACCAGCCGCTCGCGTTCGCTACCGGCGCGCTGGCGCGCGAGCGCGACTTGCGTGGTGATGTCGGCATACAGCACCTGTTCTCTGGCCTGATCGAGCTTGTTGAGCGCGCCGGATTCGCCAAGGCGCTTGGCAAGTTGGGTCGCGGTCTCGGCGGCTGCCTGCGCCTGCGCGAGGAAGCCGGCCAGTTCGCGCGCGGCCACCGCGCGGTAAAAGGCGCGCCGCGCATCGGTGGCGACCCGCAACGTCGCCGCGATGGCGCGCAACTGCGCCTGGCGGAAACGTTCCGCGGCGAGGTCGGCGCGCGCCGGCAGGGTTGCGAGCGCGAGAATGTTGCCGACGATCTTGCGCTCGATCTCCACCTCGCCGGCCCCCGCCATGCGCGAGAGCGAAATGGTCGGGTTGGGCGGCAGGCTCGCGCCCACCATCGCGGCCTCGGCGACGGCGAGTTCGTTATAGGCCGCCTGCAGGCCGCGGTTGTTGAGCAGCGCGATCTGCACCGCCGAGTCGGCGGTCAACGGGCGCTTGAGCAAGCGCTCGACCGCGCTGCGCGCCGCAGCCGCATCCTCCTCGCTTCGGATGGCAACAACGTCTTGGTTGAGGTCCTGGCGCGACTGCTCGGCGACTGCTTGCAGCCCGCCGTCGGCGGAGAACGTGTTGCAGCCGGCAAGCAGGAGCATGACCATCACACCGTTCGTCCCCGCGAAAGCGGGGACCCAGAGTGACAAACTCCGACCAATAATCCGCTGGATTCCCGCTTTCGCGGGAATGAGCGGATTTAGGATTCGCTGCGGCATGCGACCTAGCGGCATCAGTTGCTCACGGTTTAGGAGCGGGCGTGACGCGCTCGTTCTGCTCGCGCCAGGGCGCGGGCTCGACCGGCCGCTGGCTGGTGTAGCGTCCGAGCGTCGAGCGATAGGCGATAGCCGGGACGCGAACGCCCGGATCGGATGGATCAGGGCCGGCGTGGGGCGCGGGCGTCGTGCCGCACGCCGCGGTGAGCGCACCTAATGCGACAACGCCAATCGCGCCCAAGAGCCTTTTTCGAAATGGCGTTACCTGCCGCCCTTGCAAGGCGGCGGACTTCGCCCAAAAATGCGCGAACATGAATCCCTCATCGGTCGATTGATGACATGCGCGGACGGCCATCAGCCGCCGTGCCGATGCTCAAAGCGACAGGAAGGATCGAGGAGGGCGGTCGAGGGGATGGGCGGCAATCCCGGCTATGGCTGCGGCCGATTCTTGCACCAATGATTGTGCGAGGCGATCGGCTGGCACGGCCGTGTCGATCGGCAGGATGACGCCGGTGAGCAGGTGCAATGCACAGCACTGGTCAGCGACATTGCCGTGCTGTTCGCCGGGATGGTGATTTTGCGACTTGCTGCAATCGGAATGGTTTTGCCCGGCGTGATCGTGCGACGGCTGGTGATGCGCCTGCGCCGCCACCTTTGCACCGGCCTGCGCAACGGCAAGCCGGGGCACGACGCCGGCTAACTGCGCAATGAGGAACAACCCCACCAGCAGGAGAACCAGCCGCCGCATTGTCCGCATTAGCGCCATGGATCGCTCGGATCGCCCGGTCATTGTTCAGCACTTAGTCTAGTAATGTGGGCGGTTTATTCCCAGTCGTCAATGCGGCCGAAATTCACTGACTTCAAAATGGGTTAATCCCGAATGCGCCGGAATTTCCTCGTTCGACGTTCTCTCTCACTCCGCCAGCACGCGCGTTGAGGGGAACAAAATCTCCACCAAGGTGCCGGCCTTGGGCCGGCTGGGGATGGAGAAGCGGGCGCGGTTGGCTTCGGCGAGCGCCGTGGTGAGCGGCAGGCCTAAGCCCGTGCCGCTCGAGCCCCAGCGCGCCGACGTCGCGAGCTGGCGGAACGGCTCAAGCGCGATCAGGATGTCCTGCTCGCTCATGCCGACCCCGGTGTCGCGTACGCGCAAAATCACTTCGCCGTTTTCGCTGAGCGCGGTCGAGACGATCACCTGGCCGCCGGTGCCGGTGAACTTGATCGAGTTCGAGAGCAGATTGAGCACGATCTGGCGCACCGAGCGCGCGTCGGCCACCACCGGCGGCAGCGTCGGCGAAAGCGAGGTGCGGATGATGGTGCGCTCGCGGTTGGCCTGCGGCTGCATGAGCGCCACGCATTGCGCCACCAGTTCATTGAGTTCGACGCGTGTGAAGGTAAGCTCCAGCTTGCCGGCCTCGATTTTTGACAGATCGAGCAGGTCGTTGAGCAGCGACACCAGATGCGCGCCGGAGGAATGGATGTCCTTGAGATATTGCTTGTAGCGCTCGTTGCCGATCGGTCCGAAGCGCTCCTCCATCATCACCTCGGAGAAGCCGATGATGGAATTGAGCGGCGTGCGGATCTCGTGGCTGATTTTTGCCAGGAACTCGGACTTGGCCGAGGATGTCTTTTCGGCCGCCCGTTTGGCGTTGAGCAGTTCCTCCTCGGCCTTCTTCCACTGGGTGATGTCGCGGAACACCGCGCAGAGCTTGGCATCGTCGTCGCCGATCCGGCCCATGGTCATGAACAGCGGGATCGGTCCGCCCTGGCGCACCCGGCCGATCACCTCGCGGCCGTCGTTGAGCAGGCTTGCGACGCCTGTGCGCGTGAGCCCTTCGAGATAATCGAGCGCGATGCGCTGGCTCTCGGGCGCGAACAGCTCGGCGAACGGCAAGATCGTGAGTTCATGCGATTCGTAGCCGAACAATGCTTCGGCGCTGCGGTTGCCCGCGAGCAGATGTCCTTCATAGTCGAGCACGATGACGCCGTCGGTGGCGGTGTCGAGGATCGCCCGCAGTTCGCGCGCTTCGGCCTCGGCCTGCCGCAGCGCCATCTCAGCGGACTTCTGGCGGTCGCTGGCCGCCGCTGTCGCCAGCATCAGCACCAGCGCGAGTACCGATTCGTGCTCCCAGGGAATCGCGAACAGGCGGCCTTCGACCGGCAGTTGCTCGCCGCGGCTGGTCGTGATCGCGAGCGATTTCGCCCCGCTTTCGGGAACCAGGCTGACGCCGGGTTCGGAAAACAGGCGCTCCACGCCGCCGGCTTGCGCCAGCGCGCTAAGATCCCGGTAGCCGGTCCAGTCGAGGAATGTGCGGTTGGCGTGGATCAACTGGTCGTGCCGGTAGAGCAGCACGCCGACCGGCAGACGGTCGAGGATTGTGGGCTCGTCCTCAGCAGCAACGCCGGCGGATTTAGCCGCGCCATCGCGCTCATCGGTGCCGGCGGGCTCGCGTTTGACGCTCCAATCGGCCGCGGCCGGCTCGGATGACGATGGCGTTGCAGCGCTGTCGGGGGGTGGCGAAGCTTCGGTCCCGGCGATACCAAGCCGCGTGCTGAGCTGGCGGGCAATCTCATGGAACGCCCGGCGCTCGACCGGGCTCAAACCCGGCGCCCTGTCGGCCGGAGCGGAAGGGCGAAACGGCACGACGTTCTTGGACGGCGGCACCACCGAGAGCGCCGGGCGCTCGGCGGGCGGCGCTTTCTCGCTGGTCGGTGCAGCCGGAGGGGAAGATGACGGTACAAGTGGCGCTGCAGGTGATGCTGGCGGCACGACCGGGCTTGCGGCTTTCGGCTGCTCGGGTTCGCGCGGAGGCGCCTTGGCGGTGGGTATGGCGCCAGCGCTACGCCGCGCCGCAATCAGTTCCGTCAGGCGCGCAACGTCGCGGCATAGGCCGAAGCCGCGATAGCCGCGGAAATCTCGTTCGCGATCAAACACCGGAAAGCCCGATAGCTCGACCGCCAAACGTTCATTGCTGTCGTCGGTCGGCCAATCGACAATGATGGCGCTCCAGGTCTCTTGACTGCCAATGGCGCGCGCGATCTTGCCTTCGGGGTCGAGACCGAGCGTGCCTGCGATTTCGTGCCACGGCCGGCCCAGCGCGGTGGCGGTGCGCGGCCCCACCGCCATGCTGAATTCGTCGGAGCCGAGAATGAAATGGGCGTGGGCGTCCATCTGCCAGATGAAGCGCAGGGGTTGCCGGCGATCGGGCAGTGCCGGAATGGGGGCGGCGGTTTGCGCATGCTGTTGGGGCGGAGCTAAGCCGGCATTTGCCGGCGCCGGCCGCGGTGTCGGTGATTTGACCGTTGCGGCAAGCTTCGGCGCGAAGCTCGCCATCAGCACGATCGATGCATCGGCTCCGATGCGCTCGATGGTGAGCTCGCCCAGACTGGCGCGGCCGTCGGCGAGCGCATGGGCGGCGAGCGCTTCGGCGCCCAATGCGGCGAGTGTGATTGCGCCGCCGAGCCGCGCCTGCGCGGCCGCTGTGCTGTGCAGCAGCTGACCGTCGGGAGAAAAGAATGCGACCGGCGCATGCGAGCCGGCGATCAGCCGGCGCAACTGCTCGGGAAGCGAAAGCTGCGGGCCCGCCGTCTCGGTTGCGATCAGGAGGATTGCACTGCCACGTTCGGCAAGCTGGATGCGAGAGCACAGACACGTCAAGGCGCGTCCGAACCCGACGTCGAACCCGCGCAAGCGCGCCAGCCGGGCCGGCGCGCCAACCGACATCGTGGTCGCCAGATTAGCAATCTGGTTTGCGATCGTCGGATTGACCGGACGGGTTACGATGTCGGCCGGCGATGTCGCAGCCAGGATCGCGGCGGCGGTCGGGTTGGCCCAGAGAATTCTCAATCCATCCGGGCTCCACAGCCACGCCGGCAACGCGCTCAAAGCATGCGCCGAGAGCCGCGGATCGCGTAGAATGTCGAGCGTTGAACCAAGCTCACTCATCGGCGTTCGCCCCCCCGGGGCGCCGCAAGTATTAACGAACCGCGCTTGAGTGAAATCTTAGTATTGTGCAGGTAGCAGCGTCCACATTATTCGGGCTGCAGGCCGATTTCCCGCACGACCTTTCCCCAGGCCTCGTATTGCGATCGAATAAATTGGCCGGTGGTTTCCGGTGTGCCCGCCCCATTGGTAAAAAAGCCGATATCGCGCAGGCGCTTCACGTTGCTTGCGTCATTAAGAATTGTCTGCATTTCGCGATTAACTTTTTGCACGGCCTCAACCGGCGTTCCGGTCGGTGCGACCAGCACCATCCATCCGGTGAAGTTAAAACCGGGAAATGTCTCGGCCACGGTGGGCACATTCTCGTAGCCTGGAATGCGCTGAGAGGATGTCACTGCAAGTGGGCGCAGCGTGCCGCCTGCCACCGCACCGGCCGCCGAGGGCACCGCCAGCACGGTGAGCTGCACACGGCCCGCGATCGTATCCTGGATGCCTTGCGGCATGGTGGAATACGGCACCTGCGGAATCTGCGTGCCGCCGAGCTTGTTCAGCCAGGCTGCGATCATGCCGGAGAAATTTTTTGGGCCATCGGTCGCGAACGAAAGTTTGCTTGGATCGGATTTCGCCAGCGCGAACATTTCAGGGAGTGACTTTGCCGGCACGTTGGGATTGGCCAGCACCAGAAAGACGCCCTGCGCGACCATCGATACCGGTACGAAATCTTTCTGCGCATCATAGGGGAGCGACTTGAACGTATACGGATTGGTCACCAGGGCGGCTGCCGTGGCGAAGAACAATGTATAGCCATCGGGCTCGGCGCGGGCCGCGGCCTGCGCGCCGATGACGTTGCCGCCGCCCGGACGGTTTTCAACCACGATCTGCTGGCCGAGCGCGCGCGAGAGCTGTTCCATCAGCAGCCGGCAGATGATATCGGGGGTTCCGCCCGCCGCCTGCGAGACGATCACGCGGATCGGCCGTGCCGGCCAGTTTTGCGCCGCCGCCGGGACGATGGAGGCGAGCAGCAGCACAGGCAGTAAGAGCTTGCGAAACGCTTTGATCATGAAACGCTCCTGAAGATATGGCGACAATAGAGCCTGGCGAGACATGATAGTAGATTATCAAGTATTTTGAACTTCACTACAGCCGCTCGCTACTCCGGACAGATACTTAGTCGCGCCCAGACTCCAGACTGGATGCGGCTTGCCAATTTTTACCTTTGCCCATAGGTTCGCCCGCAATACGTGCAGGTGTAGCTCAGTTGGTTAGAGCGCTGGTCTGTGGAACCAGAGGTCGGTGGTTCAAGTCCACCCACCTGTACCAGATCAAAAATGTTTCACGAATTTTCCTCAGTCATTCCGGGGCGCCCGCCGTAGCCCGAAGGGCGAAGGCGTGGCGAGCCCGGAATCCATAATCACAATCGGTGGTTATGGATTCCGGGCCCGGCGCACGCAAGTCGGCTTTAGCCGACTTGCGCATCAAATAGTGCCGATCTCGGGTAAACCCGAGATCGGTGCGCCGTCCCGGAATGACGGGGGGATAGTCTTCATTCCGGCTTGATGCCGGCCTTTGCCACCAGTTCGCGCACGCTCGGCACTTCCGCCGCCACGCGCGCGGCAAGCTGCTCGGGCGTGCCGGCGACGATCTCAAAGCCGACCTTGCGCGCCTGCTCGCGCACCGCGGGGCGCGCCATCGCCGCCCGGCTCTCCCGCACCAAGAGCGCCACGATCTCGGGCGGCGTGCCGGCGGGCGCGAACAAAGCGTTGAACGTATCGGAGACGAAATTCGGGAAGCCTGACTCGATCATGGTCGGCACGTCGGGCAGCGAGAACCAGCGTTCCGCTCCGGTAACGGCGAGCGCGCGCAGCTCTCCGCCCTTGATCAATCCTTCCGCCGCCGCCAGCGCCACCGATCCGACCTGCACGGTGTTGGCGAGCACCGCCTGCGCGGCCGGGCCGGCGCCGCGGAACGGAATGTGCATCATGTCTATGCCGGCGCGAAGTTTCAGCAGTTCGCCGGTGAGGTGCGATTTGGTCCCGGCGCCGGGGCTGGCATAGTTGAACGTGCCCGGCGAGGCTTTGGCGCGCGCGATCAGATCGGCGAGCGTCTTGATGCCGGAAGCGGGGCGCACCACGAGCACGTTGGGCGCATTGACCAGTTCGGTTATGGGGATGAAATCCTTGAACGGATCGTAGGGCAGGTTGTTGAACAACGCGGGATTGACCGCGATCGCGGTCGAGGTCAGCAGCAGCGTGTAGCCGTCGGGCGTGGCGCGCGCGGCCTGGCCCATGCCGATGTTGCCGGCGGCGCCTGCGCGATTGTCCACGATCACTTGTTGGCCGAGCGACTGCGAGAGCGCATTGGCAAGTATGCGCGCGATGATGTCCGTCGGCCCGCCCGGCGCGAACGGAACAATGAGAGTGATGGGGCGCTCGGGGTAGGCGGCGAGTGCGCTGCCTGGGAAAGATCCTAGGCTCGCCGCCACGAGCGCGGCGGCGAGCGCGGCCTGCTTCAAATATGGCTTGAGGCTTTCGCCGGGTGTTGACCAAGACGATATTGACCAAGACATGGATCGCCCTCCGCGTCGCTGCCGGTGGTAATTCTAGCGGCTAAGCGCGAGGGAAACAAAGCCTTGCAAGGCGTAAAGTGCGCAAGTGTATATTGACGTTGCGGCAATCTCACTTCCCCTCTCCCCTTGCGGGAGAGGGTGCCGAGCGAACGCAGTGAGCGAGGCGGGTGAGGGTTTTTTTTCGCAAGAAATTTCTTTCGAAGCCAACCCCTCACCCGGCTCGTGCTTCGCTTTCGCATCGCAGTCAAGCTTGCGCAGACTGCGTAAACTTGTCTGCGGCACTCGCCACCCTCTCCCGACGCAAGTCGGGCTTGCCCGACTTGCGCAACATAAGGCGGAACCCGGGCAAGCCCGGGTTCCGCGGGGAGAGGGGAAGAGAAGCGTCAGCGGACTTTGACGTCTTTCCAGAAACCGAAACGCTGGGCGAGCTGTTGCAATCTTGGCTGCGGGGCTTCGTAGCACCAGGCGGCGCGCGCATGCCGCACGCCATCGATGACGACGTCATAGAACTGGACGCCGTGCGGGCAGGCGCGATCCGAATCGGTTTTTGGCGCCTTCTCCAGCCATTCCATGCGCACCGTGGAGGGCGGAAAATACTGGTAGCCGCCCGACTCAACGATGTCCTCGCTCGCGGCGACGACGTTATTGTCAACGACCGCCTTCATGGTCTGATCCCCGTTAGGCAGTAATTTTGCGGGTCATGCATCACGCAGGACCGGTGTCTATGAATGCTGATTCTGAGGGTTGGGAGCGGGCTTGACCCGCGCCCAGCGTGGGAAAAGATCATACCGTCCGCAGACGTTATCTACCAGACTATGCGTTAAAACTAAAGCAGCCGGATGGCTCCGGCTGCTTTGACGCTGCGTGGCGATTGCAGCAAGTAACGGGTATTAGAACGTGAACCGCATTGTCTGACGGTCGAAATTCGCTTTCTCCGCGAACGTCAAGGGCTTCACGGCGCGCGACAAACGTGCAGAAGCATTGGGGACGGTCACGATCTGCTCGAGGAAGGCATAGCGATCGGCAATCCGGTGCTCGGGCACTTCGTTGGTATACAGATTGAGCTTGGTGCGCCGTATTGTCATTTGGCTGTTGCCGGCGATATTCGCAACCGGCCGCTTGACCTGCACGAGAGACGCATAGCGGTCTCCGAGTTGGTGCTCCGGCTCTTCGTAAGCGAAGGCGGCCGACGTGGCGCCGAGAAAGGCAACAGCGGAAAGTGCGATCATGGTTTTGTTCAACATTGGAAAATCTCCTGTTTCATGGCGAGCTTGATTGCTCGCGTAAGGGTTTATTTATTTTGACGGTCAATTTGAAATACCGATATGCCATTGTGTTGATAGAGGCGCGCTATGGAGATGCATCAGGTCGCTATCTCTTTGTCGTGGCGGATGAATTGAACTTCACCAGGGCTGCCGAGCCCTGCAATGTCGCCCAATCCTCGCTGTCACGCGCAATCGAGTTGTTCGAAGCGGAGCTGGGCGGTCCGCTATTCCACCCGAGAACGGGCGAATACGCATTTTTCCGAACTTGGCCGGATGGAGCGTCCTGTCCGCCGGCTTGTCCGCCGTAGCCCGAAGGGCGAAGGCGGAAGCGGAGTGCGGGGTTTTCATCCGGATCGCAACCTAATGACGCCGCGCGAATATCACGCCATTCCGCCGACGAAGCCTTCGGTCTTGTCGTCGTGGATGAGCGCGATGCGCACCCCGCCTCGGCAGCAACGGTTTGCGCAATGCAGGCTGTATTCGACCTCATCGAGATAGAGATTTTTAAACCCTGGTTGAATGATGAGTTGCGCCTGAGTCTCGTAACGCGAGACTCCGCAACGCTTGCACATCACTTCAATTGCGGTCGCCGCGTCGAGGTCGGACAGTTTAAGGTCGGTTTTCCAGTTCACCAGAAGTCCTCCGCGCGGGGAATGCGGGTGTAGCTGATCTTGCCGCCGGCATAGCCGCCGGGCGGCGGAATCCATGGGCCGAGGCTGACCAGGGTGCGGCCATGTTTGCGATTGAGCCGGTCGATCGCCGCGGTTGCGTTCTCCCAGCGGTGGCGGGTTCGGTCGTCGTTGAGCAGGATGTCGAGCTGGCGCTCGCTGGCGCGGGTGAGATCGAGCAAGGTGACGCCGACGCGCATGATCCATGCCGTGCGCGGCAATTTCCTGCGTGCGTCCAGCCAGAGGCGTTCGAGCGCCGAGAGCACGGCCTGATCGTCATGCACCGCCGGCAGCCAGGCGCCGCTGTGCCAGGATTTTTCGCGCAGCTCCAGCCACAGCCAGAGCCGGCCGGCGTTCCAGCCGTCGCGCCGCATGCGGCGCGCCGCCTTGACGAGCAAAAGCCGCGAGGCGGCCCTGCCGTGTTCGATCGTGCGGTGATCCGGCGGCAGCACGCGGCCATGGCCATACATGCCGCGCCCCGAGGCTGGCGTCTGCAGGTCGTAGCCGTGCAGCGCATACCACAGGCGTTCGCCGGTCACGTTACCCCAGAGTTTTCGCATGTGCTTTGGCTGCGTGGCGAGAAGCTGCGCGATTGTGGCGATGCCGGCGCGGGCGAGATTGCGTTCCATCCGCTCGCCGATGCCGGGAACATCGCGCAGGGACAGTTTGAGCAGCGGGGCCGGCATGTCGTCCGGGCGCCAGACCATGTTGCCGTCGGGCTTGCCGGCCTTGCAGGCCATCTTGGCAAGCTGGCGATTGGCGGCAAATCCGATCGAGCAGGTGATGAAGGGGCCGATGTGTTCGGCGATCCGCCGTTTGATGCGCAAGCCGAGCTGTTGCGGATTGCCGCGATCAAGAGGCGCGACGCGGCAGGTCAGTTCATCGATGGACTTGATGGCGTCGACGGGAACGACGGCGGAGATTTCCGAAATCAGCGCGTTGTGGGCGCGGCGGTAGAGATCGGGCGACTGCGGCACCAGAATGATGCCGGGGCAGCGCGCGCGCGCCTCCGCGATGTTCATCACGTTCTTGACGCCATGCAGCTTGGCCTCGCGCGAACAGGCGATGACGACGGTGTGCTGCGCGTCGGCGAACGGCACGACACCCACCGGCCGCCCGCGCAGATGCGGGCGCACCTGCTGCTCGACGGAGGCGAAGAAGCCGTCGAAGTCGAGATAGAGACGTTCGATTTCAATGGGCCGGCGCACGGTTGCGATCTCTCGGGGGAGGGTAATGAGAACATATAGAGAACATCGAAGCAAGCGTCGCCGGGTGGAGTGAAGCGGAATGCGGGCTATTTGCTAGTTGATAGGATTATATTCCTTAGGATAATATTCGCATTTATATACTTGACTTAGCATCTGGTCTGGGGGATATTAGCGGCATAGGAGCCTCAAATGTCTCAATTCGGAACCAGCGATTATCAGACGGTGACAGTCCTAGAGTCTCAGGCCATGGGCCGCGCTGATGGGCGGGTGTCCATTCGTTTGAAGACGAAAGAGCTAGGTTCCATTGCATTTGAGGTAGATCAGCGAGCAATCGACGCGCTTCGGCGCGATCTATTGGCCGCAGAACAATTACTTCGTCAGACAGCCGGGAAAGCATAGCCATGACCGCTCTTAATGCCCCTCAATTTACCGATGAAACCGCCGCTATTGCCCATTTGGAAGCCTCGCGCTGGCCCGATAATGTCAATTGCCCCTATTGCGGGTCGCTCAAGGTTCACCGCATGGGCGGCGAAACTCAGGCTGGGTATTTCCTGTGCAACGATTGCCGCGACAAGTTCACGGCGCGAACTGGCACGGTCATGGAGCGAAGCCATATTCCGGTCCACAAATGGCTACTGGCAATCCATTTGCTGTCATCCAGCAAGAAAGGCATGTCAGCGCACCAGCTACACCGTATGCTCGGCATTACCTACAAGAGCGCATGGTTCCTGGCCCACCGCATTCGTGAGGCCATGACTGCAGATTCCGGTGATGGCGGACAGGCATTCCATTTGAAGGCGGACAGTGATTCCGGTCGATCGCGGACAGCAATCCGGTGAAGGCGGACAGCGGCTCCCATCGACGGCTTCATGGGGTCATGTGTCCTGCTTGACGT
>CAZNSG010000249.1:0-13644 GCA_964575715.1 uncultured Hyphomicrobiales bacterium
AACGGACGGCGGAAGCAGAAACCCGGTCTGGCGGTCAATCGTGCGAAAATTGTTCATCGGAAGGGCGCTCTCATTGGGAGAATCAATAGTTGTGATTCTACGCCCGTTGCCAGACTGCGTTAAGTCCGACAGGCTGCTAGGCTTGCGCAACGTAGGCTTGCGTTTGCGCGATCTGGATGTTGGTGGCCGAGCTGTGTTCGAGCACGCGCAGCTTGCTCAAATGATAGCGGCGCGCCTCGTCGACGATTCGCTCGGTCAGCATGCGTCCGAAATTGCGATCGTCAAATCCCGGCTCAACGGTGATGGAAGCCTCGGCCCGCCGTGCCGTGCGGTCGGGGACGATTTCGGCGGCGGCGCGCATCACGCCGTCGACATAGGCGCCAACGAAAATCGCGCCGGCCATGAGCAAATGCAGGCAGTGGGTGTCGATCGCGCTATTCTCAGCGACGGGAAAGCAACTGGCGCGATCCAGGCGCAGCAAATGGGCGTAATAATCCTCGATCCCGGACGGTCCCAACACGCGGATATCGGCGCGGATTTCGGTTCGGCTCGACATAAACATGAACGTGCCCCCCCTCCCAAGTCGCGCCGAATCGAATACCCACCAATCAATGCCAAATCGTTAATGCCGGGCCTGCAGGTTTCATTAAGATATTGATTTATCTATCGAAAAAAGATTAATGGCGGGATCAAATTTTAACCAACTTGGTTATCGGTACGTTGCTTGCCCCGCGCTGACCGAATCCTTATCCCTGGCCGCGCCACATTGGTCTTCCGAAAAAGTCACACCGCATGCTCGCCCGCCAGCTTTACGAACAACTCGTTGCAACCGGCAAGATCGAGCGCGACCAGGCGCAGGAGGCGCTGCTGGAAAACCTCAGCCGCCTCGAAATGCGCCTGGCCGAGCATCGGCTGGCGCGCAAATCTTCATCGCTCGGCTGGCTGTTCGGTGCGCGTGAAAAAAACGAGGCGCCGCTCAAGGGGCTCTATATCTACGGTGACGTCGGACGCGGCAAGACCATGCTGATGGATCTGTTCTTCGACGCGTCGTCCGTGACTCGCAAGCGCCGCGCACACTTCCACGAATTCATGGGGGACGTGCACGAACGCGTGCGCGAGCTTCGCCACAAGCTCAAACTCGGCGAGATCGTGGATGACGATCCGATCCGGCTCGCCGCCGCTGCAATTGCGGAGGAAACTCAACTGCTGTGCTTCGACGAGTTTGTCGTGACCGACATTGCCGATGCCATGATCCTGGGCCGGCTGTTTGCGCGGCTGTTCGAACTCGGCGTGATCGTGGTCGCGACTTCGAATGTCGCGCCTGATGAGCTATATGAAAGCGGGCTCAATCGCGCGTTGTTCTTGCCCTTTATCGCGATGCTCAAGCAGCGCCTCGATGTTGTACGTCTCGATGCACGCACCGATTTCAGATTGGAAAAGCTTGCCGGCCAGCCGGTTTGGCATGTGCTGGCGAGGCCCAAGTCCAATCGATCCCTCGACGCCATCTGGCAGCGGCTGGTCGGGCAGCAAGGCGCGGAACCGTATGACATTATTATCCAAGGCCGGACTCTGCGTGTACCGCGCGCGGCCATGGGGGTTGCGCGCTTCTCGTTCAAGGAGCTGTGCGAGCAGCCGCTGGGCGCCGCGGATTATTTGAGAATTGCGCATGAATTCCACACGATGGTTCTCGATCGCATTCCGGTCATGGGCTTTGAGCAACGTAACGCGGCCAAACGTTTCATCATCCTGATCGATACGCTCTACGATCATGCGGTCAAACTCGTGGCCTCCGCCGCGGCCGAGCCGGTTGCGCTCTACCGGGCGGATGACGGCTTCGAGGTGGGCGAATTCAAACGCACCGCCTCGCGCCTGATCGAAATGCGTTCGCAGTCCTATCTGGCGCTGCCACACGGCCGGCGCAGTTCCGCGCCCGATGCATCGAGCGAGGGCTTTGTCGAAACCTGACCGCGCTCTTGCCCGCCTTGATGCACGTTGCAGAGACGACGACTTGAACCATCCCCCCGAAACGGCTAATCACCCGTGTTAACGACGATTTTCAGCCGTTTCACAAGGACATTCCCCCCATGGCGCGTCCCAAGATTGCCTTGATCGGCGCCGGCCAGATCGGCGGCACACTCGCCCACCTGGTCGGCATGAAAGAACTTGGCGATGTCATATTGTTCGACATCGCCGAAGGCATTCCGCAGGGCAAGTCGCTCGACCTCGTACAGTCCTCGCCGGTCGAGGGCTTCGATGTCCGCATCGCCGGTGTCAATGCGTACGAGGCGATCGAAGGCGCCGACGTGTGCATCGTCACGGCCGGCGTGCCGCGCAAGCCCGGCATGAGCCGCGACGACCTGCTCGGCATCAATCTCAAGGTCATGGACCAGGTCGGCGCGGGCATTAGAAAATACGCGCCCAATGCATTCGTAATCTGCGTCACCAATCCGCTCGACGCCATGGTCTGGGCGCTGCAGAAAGCCTCCGGCCTGCCCAAGCCGATGGTGGTCGGCATGGCCGGCGTGCTCGACTCGGCGCGGTTGCGCTATTTCCTGGCCGATGAGTTCAACGTCTCGGTGGAAGACGTGAGCGCCTTTGTGCTCGGCGGGCACGGCGACACCATGGTGCCGATGGCGCGCTATTCCACCGTTGCCGGCATCCCGCTGCCCGATCTGATCAAGATGGGCTGGACGACGCAAGGCCGCGTCGACGAGATCATGAACCGCACACGCAACGGCGGTGCCGAAATCGTCAACCTGCTCAAGACCGGCTCCGCCTTCTACGCGCCCGCATCTTCCGCCATTGCCATGGCCGAGAGCTACCTGCGCGATAAAAAGCGCGTGCTGCCCTGTGCCGCCTGGCTCAACGGCGAATATGGGATCAAGAACCTCTACGTCGGCGTGCCGGTGGTGATCGGTGCCAAGGGCGTGGAGCGCATCGTCGTGATCGAGCTCAACGCCGCCGAGCGCGAGATGTTCGACAAGTCGGCTGCCGCCGTAAAGGCGTTGGTCGATGCCTGCCAGCAGATTTCACCGGAGCTCGGAAAGAGTTAGTTTTCTTGTCCCGGATGCGGTGCACCGCTGATCCGGGACCGCCACGGAATGGAAAGGTCCCGGGTCTGCGGCGCATCACTTCGTGCTGCGCCGCGCCCGGGACACGACAATCGGAGCTGCGGGTCGCAATTGCATGAACATTCACGAATATCAGGCCAAGGCCGTGCTGCGCGAATTCGGCGTGGCGGTGCCGAAAGGTTTCCCGGCTTTTACGCCCGATGAGGCGGTGAAAGCCGCGCAATCGCTCGGCGGTCCGGTGTGGGTGGTCAAGGCGCAGATTCACGCCGGCGGCCGCGGCAAGGCCGGCGGCGTCAAGGTGGTCAAATCCATCGACGATGTGAAGAAAGAAGCCACCCGCCTGCTCGGCTCGACGCTGGTGACCCATCAGACCGGCCCGCAGGGCAAAGAGGTGCATCGCCTCTATATCGAGGACGGCTCGGCGATTGCGCGCGAATTCTATCTCTCGGCGCTGGTCGATCGCGCCACCGCGCGCATCGCCTTTGTGGTCTCGACCGAAGGCGGCATGGACATCGAGGAAGTCGCGCACTCGCACCCTGAGAAAATCATCACGTTCTCCATCGATCCCGCGACCGGCGTCATGCCGCATCACGGCCGGCGCATGGCGCGGGTGCTGGAGCTCACCGGCGATCTCGCCAAGCAGGCGGAAGCCTTGCTGCCGAAGCTCTATGCCGCCTTCATCGCCAAGGACATGAGCATGCTTGAGGTCAATCCGCTGGTCGTCACCAAGTCCAACGAACTGATCTGCCTCGACGCTAAAGTTGCCTTTGACGACAATGCGCTCTACCGCCACCCGGACGTGGTCGCCTTGCGCGATCTCACCGAGGAGGACGCGAAAGAAATCGAAGCGTCGAAATACGATCTCAACTACGTGGCGCTCGAGGGCACCATCGGCTGCATGGTCAATGGCGCGGGCCTGGCCATGGCGACCATGGACATCATCAAGCTTTACGGCATGTCGCCGGCAAACTTTCTCGATGTCGGCGGCAGCGCCAGCAAGGAAAAAGTGGCGGCCGCGTTCAAGATCATCACCGCCGATCCCAAGGTGAAGGGCATTCTGGTCAACATCTTCGGCGGCATCATGAAGTGCGACGTAATCGCCGAAGGCGTGGTCGCGGCGGTGAAAGACGTGGGCCTGCGCGTGCCGCTGGTTGTGCGGCTCGAAGGCACCAATGTGGACAAGGGCAAGGAGATCATCGCCACGTCCAACCTCAACGTGACCTCCGCCGACGATCTCGACGACGCTGCGCAGAAGATCGTCAAGGCCGTCAAAGGTTCAGCCTAATGAACATGCGATCGTTATCAGGCGGTGATGCTGATTTACCTCCCCCTTTCAGGGGGAGGTAAAGAACCAAGAGAGCGCGTCTGATGCCCATCCTCATCGACAAGAACACCAAGGTCATCTGCCAGGGATTTACCGGCAAGAACGGCACCTTCCATTCGGAAGGCGCCATCGCCTACGGCACCAAGATGGTGGGCGGCACCTCGCCCGGCAAAGGCGGCTCGACCCACCTCAATCTGCCGGTGTTCGACACGGTGATGGAAGCGCGCGAAAAGACCGGGTGCGATGCCAGCGTGATCTATGTGCCGCCCCCCGGCGCTGCCGACGCCATTGCGGAATCGATTCAAGCGGAGATCCCGCTCATCATCTGCATCACCGAAGGCATTCCCGTCATCGACATGGTCAAGGTCAAGCGCGCGCTCTCGGGCTCGAAATCGCGCCTGGTCGGTCCCAATTGTCCCGGCGTGATGACCGCGGGCCAATGCAAGATCGGCATCATGCCCGGCAGCATTTTTAAGCCCGGCAAGGTCGGTATCGTCTCGCGTTCAGGCACCTTGACCTATGAGGCGGTGTTTCAGACCAGCCGCGAGGGCTTGGGCCAGACGACGGCGCTCGGCATCGGCGGCGACCCGGTCAAGGGCATGGACTTCATCGAAGGGCTGGAGCTGTTCCTGGCCGACAAGGCAACCGAGGCCATTGTCATGATTGGCGAGATCGGTGGCGCGTCCGAGGAGGATGCCGCGCAATTCCTCAAAGACGAGGCCAAGCGTGGCCGCAAGAAGCCCATGGTTGGCTTCATCGCCGGCCGCACCGCTCCGCCCGGGCGGCGCATGGGTCATGCCGGCGCCATCATCTCGGGCGGCAAGGGCGACGCCGAGTCCAAGATTGCGGCAATGGAATCGGCCGGAATCAAGGTGTCACCGTCGCCGGCCCGGATCGGCAAGACCCTGGTCGAGTTGCTGAAGGGCTAGTAAGTGCCGTTTGGCTACGCGCGCGCTTGATACGGCTCTCGCCCGGAGCTTTTGGATGGGAATCTACGTCCAATATGGCAGTGGCCAATCGAGCCCGGACGGCTGGATTAATTTCGATGTTTCTCCGACGTTGCGCCTGCAGCGCCTTCCTGTCGTTGGTGCGCTTTTCAAACGCGGGTCGGTCGTTTTTCCAGACACCGTTCGTTACGGCGATATCGTGGCAGGCCTGCCGATCACTGACGGCAGCGCCGATGGTGTTTATGCCAGCCACGTGCTCGAGCATCTGTCTTACGAAGATTTCTGGATCGCACTGCGCAACACCCATCGGATACTGAAGCCGGATGGGATTTTCAGGCTGATCGTCCCCGATCTGGAGGCGCGAGCGCGCCGCAATATCAACAGCTTGGACGGCGGTGATGCGGCGGCCAATTCGTGGTTTATGGAAAAATCTTCCTTGGGGTGCCATCAGCGGGCGCGGAGCGTCGCGGGCAAACTGCGATCGATGATCGGTAACAGCGCGCACCTGTTGATGTGAGACGCGCAGTCGATGCAATGGGCTTTGCTGAAAGCGGGCTTTGTCGCCGTCAGGCGCGCCCGCTTTCAGGATTGTGAGGATGACCACTTCCGGCTGGTCGAAGACGCGGGTCGTTTTCGCGATTTCGACGCGGATATCGAGGAGTGTGCAATGGAGGCTCGCAAGCCGGCCGGTTGAGCATGCAGAGCGGCAATGACTAAGCACAAGAAATGATCGTAGATTCCGTCTTTAGTCCTTTGATAGCCTTTCCGCCACATAGTTTTGAGCGCGTTGGGTCGAGTTCTTCACGATCCCCAACCATCGGCCAGCTCCTGCGGGAATCATCTTGATCTTGCGTCGCGCGGGTAATATGAGTATATCCCAATTGGATATACAAGGAGACCGCAATGACTCGGTCCACCGTTTTCACCAGCAATCGCAGCCAAGCGGTCCGTCTGCCGAAGTCGGTTGCCTTCCCGGTGGACGTGCATCAAGTCGAAATCGTCAAGGTCGGCCGCAGCCGGGTCGTCAGCCCGGAGGGAAAGCGCTGGGACGATCTGTTCGAGAGTGGCTCCCTTGCGACCGAGGATTTCATGAACGAGCGCGAGCAGCCGACGGTCGAGGACCGTGAGACGTTTTGATGCTGCAATATATGCTCGACACCAACATCTGTATCTACGTGATCAAGAATTACCCGGCCGAGCTGCGCGAACGGTTCAACAGCCTTGCCGAGCAACTCTGCATTTCGAGCATTGCCCTTGGGGAATTGCATTACGGCGCCGAGAAATCGGCGCAGCATCTGCATAATCTTCAGGCGATCGAGCATTTTACGGCGCGCCTGGAGGTGCTGACGTTCGGACACAAGGCGGCGGCGCATTACGGGCAAATCCGCGCGGAGCTTGAAAGAGCGGGCACTCCGTGCGGCCCTCACGATATGCAGATCGGCGGCCATGCCCGAAGCGAGGGCCTCATCGTCGTGACCAACAATATGCGCGAGTTTGCCCGCATGTCCGGTGTCCGGGCGGAGAACTGGATTTGAGTTGCGAAGTGAAGATTCAGTCCTTAGTCCTTTTGTAGCCTTTTGGACGACATAGCTCTGCGTGATAAATTAAACCTGTCGGCGGTCGCGGGTTCACGTGCTTATGCGCCGCTTACCCGGGGCAGATGCCCCGCTGAGGATTCGTCGATGTCCCGTCAAGACGCGAACGCGGCTTTCGCTCTGACCTCGTTTTTGTACGGCAGCAATGCCGGTTACATCGAGGATTTGCACGCCCGTTTTGAGGCCGATCCCGCGTCGGTCGATGCCGAGTGGCGGGCGTTCTTCGAAACCATGAAGGATGATTCACGCGCCGTGGAGCGGCACGCGCGCGGGCCTTCCTGGCGGCAGCCGAATTTGCCGCATGCCGACGGCGAGCTCATCGCGGCGCTCACCGGCGACTGGAGCGAGGTCGAAAAGACCATCGGCGGCAAGATCGCGGCCAAGGCGCAAGGCCGAGGCGTGGAGATTACGACTGCCGGCGTGCAGCAGGCCACCCGCGATTCGATCCATGCGCTAATGCTGATCCGCGCCTATCGCATTCGCGGTCACTATCACGCCAATCTCGATCCGCTCGGGCTCGAGCCGCTCAAGGCTGACGAGGAACTCGATCCGCGCTGCTATGGCTTCACCGAGGCCGACTACGATCGGAAAATTTTTCTCGACAAAGTCCTCGGCCTCGAATTTTCGAGTCTGCGCGAGATCGTCGCCATTTTGCGGCGTACCTATTGCCACACGCTCGGCGTCGAGTTCATGCACATTTCCAATCCGGCGCAAAAGGGCTGGCTGCAGGAGCGCATCGAGGGCAAGGACAAGGAGATCGCGTTTACCCGCGAGGGCAAGCGCGCCATCCTCAACAAGCTGGTCGAGGCCGAAGGTTTCGAAAAATTCTGCGATCTGAAATTCACCGGCACCAAGCGTTTCGGTCTCGATGGCGCCGAGGCGATGATCCCGGCGCTGGAGCAGATCATCAAACGCGGCGGCGCGCTCGGCGTCAAAGAAATCGTCATCGGCATGGCGCACCGTGGCCGGATGAATGTGCTGGCACAGGTGATGGCCAAGCCGCACCGCGCCATCTTCCACGAATTCAAGGGCGGCTCATCGTCGCCCGACGAGATCGAAGGTTCCGGCGACGTGAAATATCACCTCGGCGCGTCCTCCGATCGCGAGTTCGATGGCAATCGCGTACATCTATCGCTCACCGCCAACCCCTCGCATCTGGAAATCGTCAATCCGGTGGTACTCGGCAAGGTGCGCGCCAAGCAGGACCAGCACGGCGCAACCCGCGAAGACCGCACCATGGTGATGCCGCTGCTGATTTCCGGCGATGCCGCCTTCGCCGGCCAGGGTGTGATCGCCGAATGCTTCGGCCTCTCCGAGCTGCGCGGTCATCGCACCGGCGGTTCGCTGCATTTCATTGTCAACAATCAGATCGGCTTTACCACCTATCCGCGTTATTCGCGCTCCTCGCCTTATCCCTCCGACGTTGCCAAGATGATCGAGGCGCCGATCTTCCACGCCAATGGCGACGACCCCGAGGCGGTGGTGTTCGCGGCCAAGGTCGCGACCGAGTTCCGGCAGAAATTCCAAAAGCCGGTGGTCATCGACATGTTCTGCTACCGGCGGTTTGGCCACAACGAAGGCGACGAGCCGGCGTTCACCCAGCCGCTCATGTACAAGAAGATCCGCTCGCACCCGACGACGCTGGAAATTTACTCCAAGAAACTGGTGGGCGAGGGCGTCGTCACCGAAGGCGAAGTCGAGAAGATGCGGGCCGACTGGCGTGCGCGGCTCGATGCCGAGCAGGAAGCAAGCCAAGGCTACAAGCCCAACAGCGCCGATTGGCTCGACGGCCGTTGGGCGGGCATGAAAATCGCGCGCGAGGCCGACGATCCGCGCCGCGGCAACACCGGCGTTGCGGTCGAGATGCTCAAGGAAATCGGCAGCAAGATTGCGGCGGTGCCGCAAGGATTGCACGTCCATCGCACCATCCAGCGCTTTCTCGATGCGCGCGCCAAGGCGATCGAATCCGGCATCGGCATCGATTGGTCCACGGCCGAGGCGCTCGCCTTATGTTCGCTGCTGCTCGAAGGCCACCCGGTGCGCCTCTCCGGCCAGGACAGCGAGCGCGGCACGTTCTCGCAGCGCCATTCCGTGCTGATCGATCAGGAAACCGAGAACCGCCACACGCCGTTCAACGGCGTGCGGTCAAACCAGGCGCGCTACGAGGTCATCAATTCGATGCTCTCGGAAGAGGCCGTACTCGGCTTCGAATACGGCTATTCGCTCGCCGAGCCGAATGCACTGACGTTGTGGGAAGCGCAGTTCGGCGATTTTTCCAATGGCGCGCAAGTGTTATTCGACCAGTTCATCTCCTCAGGCGAGCGCAAGTGGCTGCGCATGTCCGGCTTGGTTTGTCTGCTGCCGCATGGCTATGAAGGGCAGGGGCCGGAACATTCCTCGGCTCGGTTAGAACGCTTCTTGCAGATGTGCGCCGAGGACAACATGCAGGTGGCCAACTGCTCGACGCCGGCGAATTATTTCCACATTCTGCGCCGGCAATTGAAGCGCGAAATCCGCAAACCGCTCATCCTGATGACGCCGAAATCGCTTTTGCGCCACAAGCGCGCGACCTCCCGGCTCGATGAGATGGCCACCGGAACCTCGTTCCATCGCGTGCTGTGGGACGATGCGCAGCACCCCCACCCTATCCCTCCCCCGCATAGCCCGTCGAAGACGGGCGTGAACGCCCTTTCGCTGGGGGAGGGTAGGGAGGGTGTGATCAAGCTCGTGCCCGACGAAAAAATGCGCCGCGTGGTGTTGTGCTCCGGCAAGGTCTATTACGACCTCTACGAGGAGCGCGAGAAGCGCGGCATCAACGACATCTACCTGCTGCGCGTCGAGCAGCTCTATCCATTCCCCACCAAGACCGTGGCGCAGGAGCTGTTCCGCTTCGCCCAAGCCGAAATGTTGTGGTGCCAGGAAGAGCCGCGCAACATGGGGGCATGGCACTTCGTCGAGCGCTATCTTGAATGGGCGCTCAATCAGATCGAGGCGAAGCATCGCCGGTCGCGCTGCTCGGCGCGGCCGTCCTCGGCCTCGACCGCGGTCGGACAATTATCGAAGCATCAGGCGCAGCTCAAGCATTTGCTCGATGACGCGCTCGGCGAAGGCGCGATGAGGCATCGTCATGACTGACATCCGTGTTCCCACGCTTGGCGAGTCGGTCACCGAGGCCACCATCGGCCGCTGGTTCAAGCAGCCGGGCGATGCCGTGGCGGTGGACGAGCCGCTGGTCGAGCTTGAGACCGACAAGGTGACGATCGAGGTGCCGGCGCCAGCCGCCGGCGTTTTATCCGATGTGGTCGCCAAGGATGGCGAAACCGTTGCGGTCGGCGCGCTGCTCGGTCAGATCACGGAAGGCGCCGGCGCGGCAAAATCCGCTCCCACTGCGAAGCCCGCTCCACCGCCTGCTCCGAAACCAGCGGCGACACCTATTCCTGCGCCACCGGCGGGTGCCAAGCCGGACGTTCCGCTCGCACCCTCGGTGCGCAGGCTTGCCGCCGAGAGCGGGATGGAGGCCGCAACCGTGCCCGGCTCAGGCAAGGACGGGCGCATCACCAAGGGCGACATGCTGGCCGCGATCGAGCGCGCCGCGGCCGCGCCCATGCCGGTCGCGCAGACCGCGGCCGCCATCCAGGTGCGCGCACCAGCGGGGCCGGACGACGCCGCGCGTGAAGAGCGGGTGAAGATGACGCGTCTGCGCCAGACCATCGCGCGGCGGCTCAAGGATGCGCAAAACACCGCCGCCATGCTCACGACTTTCAACGAGGTCGACATGAGCGCCGTGATGGCGCTGCGCAATCAATACAAGGATCTGTTCGAGAAGAAGCACGGCGTGAAGCTGGGCTTCATGGGTTTGTTCGTGCGCGCCTGCGTACAGGCGCTCAAGGATATTCCCGCGGTGAACGCCGAAATCGACGGCAGCGATATCGTGTACAAGAATTACTACCACATCGGCGTGGCGGTCGGCACCGAGAAGGGCCTGGTGGTGCCGGTGGTGCGCGATGCCGACCGGCATTCACTCGCCGCCGTTGAGAAGATGATCGCCGACTTCGGCCGGCGCGCGCGCGACGGCGCGCTCAAGCTCGAGGAGATGCAGGGCGGCACCTTCACCATCAGTAACGGCGGCGTCTATGGCTCGCTCATGTCGACGCCCATCCGCAACGCGCCGCAGTCCGGCATCTTGGGGATGCACAAGATTCAAGAGCGGCCGGTGGTGGTGGCGGGCAAGATCGAGGCGCGGCCAATGATGTATCTGGCGCTGTCCTACGACCACCGCATCGTGGACGGCCGCGAGGCGGTGACCTTCCTGGTGCGGGTGAAGGAATGCCTGGAAGACCCGGCAAGGTTGGTGTTGGATTTATAATTGATCCTCTCCACGTCATGCCCGGCCTTGTGCCGGGCATCTACGTCTTGGCTGCACAGGAAGGCGTGGATGGCCGGGACAAGCCCGGCCATGACGATTGAGAGTATGGAGTTGTTGTTATGTCTTACGACCTCATCGGCACCGGTCCGGGCGGCTATATCTGCGCCATTCGCGCGGCTGATTTCATGATTCGGACGTGAGATGCCGACGCTCGCAATCATCGACGGCGCACGGCTAATGATGTATGCGAATGACCATCCGCCGATACACTTTCATGTTCTTCTTGCGGAGCATCGGGCTGTGATTGACGTTGAGACGCTTACGCTTGTCAGAGGCCGATTGCCGAAGGCCAAACTCAGGGCCATTGTCAAATGGGCAGCGCCCCGACGTGGCAAACTCCTGGAGGCCTGGAACATGACGCAGGCGCATTTATTTCCAGGAGTCATCCGATGAAGAAGCTCCCGAGAATTGTCACCGCCGAGCCTGTTATTCATGGCGTGTTGAAACTCGTTTTCACGGACGGGTATGAGGGAGTTGTCGATTTGCGGCCTATCATCGCAAGAGGTCGCGTCTTTGCTTGGCTTCAGAAGACAAAGAATTTTCAAAAGGTCCGGCTCGAAGAATACGGGCATCATGTTTTCTGGATTAACGACAAGGGCCAAGAGATCGACTTGGGCGCGGACTCGCTGAGACGCGATGCCGAGAAGCAAGCAGAGCTTCACAAGCTGATCGCAAGCTAATCGGGTCGGAGTACTATGCCCCACGACCTCATCGTCATCGGCACCGGCCCGGGCGGCTATGTCTGCGCCATTCGCGCGGCGCAGCTCGGCCAGAAAGTCGCGGTGGTGGAGAAGCGTGCCACTCACGGCGGCACCTGTCTCAATATCGGCTGCATAGCTTCGAAGGCGCTGCTGCATGCCTCCGAACGGTTCGAGGAAGCGGGTCACACGTTTTCCAAGATGGGTATCGGCGTCGGCATACCAAAACTCGACCTCGCCGCCATGATGAAATTCAAGGACGAAGGCGTCGAGGGCAACGTCAAGGGCGTCGAATACCTGCTCAAGAAAAACAAGATCGATGCGTTGCACGGCATCGGCCGCATCGCCGCGCCAGGCAGGGTCGAGGTCATGGCCAATGGAAAAGCCCAGACGTATGAGACCAAGAACATCGTCATCGCCACCGGCTCGGACGTGGCGCGGCTCAAGGGCGTCGAAATCGATGAGCGGTGCATTGTCTCGTCCGACCGCGCCATCGCGCTCGACCGCGTGCCTTCGCGCCTGCTGGTGATTGGCGCCGGCGTGATCGGTGTTGAGCTTGGTTCGGTCTGGCGGCGGCTTGGCGCGCAGGTGACAATGGTCGAGTTCCTCGATCGCATTCTGCCGGGCTTGGACAACGAAGTGTGCCGGCAATGCCAGCGCATCTTCGAGAAACAGGGCATCAAGTTCCGGCTCTCCTGCAAGGTCACGGCGGTCGATATCTCCGGCAATGTCTTGAAAGTGAAAATCGAACCGGCGGCCGGCGGCGCGGCCGAGATCATCGAGGCCGATGTGGTGCTGGTCGCCATCGGCCGCGTGCCCTACACCGCAGGCCTCGGGCTCGATGCGATCGGCGTCAAGCAGGACAACCGCGGCCGCCTCATGGTGGACAAGCATTTTGCCACCAGCGTGCCCGGCATCTATGCCATCGGCGATGTAATTGCGGGGCCCATGCTCGCGCACAAGGCCGAGGACGAAGGCATGGCGGTGGCGGAAATTCTCGCGGGTCTCGCCGGCCACGTGAATTACGATGTCATTCCCAATGTGGTCTATACTTTTCCGGAGATCGCGTCGGTAGGCAAGAGCGAGGAGGAGCTAAAAGACGCCGGCATCGCCTTTGCCGCCGGCAAGTTCCCGTTCACCGCCAACGGCCGCGCCAAGGTCAATCTCGCTACCGAAGGATTTGTCAAAATCCTCGCAGACGCCAAGACCGACCGCGTACTGGGTGTGCATATCGTGGGCGCCGATGCCGGCAACATGATCGCGCAAGCCGCCATCGCCATGGAGTTCGGCGCGTCGTCCGAGGACATCGCGCGCACCTGCCACGCCCACCCGACGCTGCCCGAAGCCGTCAAGGAGGCGGCGCTCGCCGTCGCCAAGCGCGCGATTCATATTTAGAGTCTGATCCATTGAGAGTGAATCGGTTGCCGCGTCGGCAGCGCGCTCCCTCTCCCCGCTTGCGGGGAGAGGGTCGGGGTGAGGGGGCGTTTCGACGTGCGGATATCTGCGAAGATGGCCCCCCCCCCCCCCCCCCCCCCGGGCGGCCCCTCCCCCCCCGCCCGGGGGGGGGGGGAGAGGGTGGAGGG
>CAZNSG010000250.1:0-3938 GCA_964575715.1 uncultured Hyphomicrobiales bacterium
GATTGGCCGGCCTCATCCTCATCAGACCCCATCAGGTGGCGGCCTTGCGCCGACCCCGGACAGAAGCGAGAGCCCGGCGAAAGGACAACGCAAAAAGGGATTGACTGATCAACGCCCGTTACAGAAGGATGGGTTGAGCGCAGCGAAACCCATCGCAATGTCCAGCGTCGCCGCTTTGTGATGGGTTTCGCGATGCTCAACCCATCCTACGCGGGCTGCACCGCATCCGGGACACGTGAAATGTGCGCAAGGCGCCAAATTGCGCTACGTTAACTCCGAAAAAACCATGATCTGCTCGCGCACGCGGCACCAGGAATCTGGGCTGCGGGCCACCATTTACGTTTTCTTCCGCCTTTTAGGAGAAAGGTATTATGGAGCGGGAAAATTCGTCGCGCTCGGACGAACCAAAAAATCTGGGCGACATGGCCGATTTCGATCTCGCCATCATTGGCGGTGGCATCAATGGAGCCGGCATCGCGCGCGATGCCGCCGGCCGCGGATTGCGTGTGCTGCTGGTGGAGCAGAACGATCTCGCCTCCGGCACCTCGGCGGCCTCCAGCAAACTCATTCACGGCGGCTTGCGCTATCTAGAGCGCGCCGCATTCGGGCTGGTGCGCAAGGCGCTCACCGAGCGCGAAGTGCTGCTACAGATCGCGCCGCACCTCATCCGTCCCATGCGTTTTGTGCTGCCGGTCAACCCCGCCTTGCGCGCGCAATGGCAGCTCAAGTTCGGCCTGTTCATCTACGACCGGCTCGGCGGACGAAAAATCCTGCCGCCGACGCGCACGCTCGATCTGGCTAGTGATCCCGCGGGCCAGGCGCTGCGGCCGGATTTCCACACCGCATTCGAATATTCCGATTGCTGGGTGGATGACGCGCGGCTTGTGGTGCTCAATGTGCTCGACGCCGCCGAACATGGCGCGACCATCCGCACCCGCATGAATATCCGCAACGTCGAGCGCGGCGACATCTGGCGGTTCACGCTGGAAAATGGCGGCCGCCGCGCGGCCATGAGCGCGCGCATTCTGGTCAATGCCGTCGGCCCCTGGGTCGGGCAGGTGGCCGAGCACTTGCTGCAAATGCCCGGCCGATCGCCGGTGCGGCTGGTCAAGGGCAGTCACATCATGGTGCGAAAGCTGTTTGAGCACGATCGCGGCTACATTCTGCAGAATACCGATCGCCGTGTGGTCTTTGCCTTGCCTTACGAGCGCGATTTCACCCTGATCGGAACGACCGATGCGGAATTCTTTGGCGAGCCCTCCGGTGCTACGCCAAGCTCCGACGAGATCGACTATCTTTGCCGCGCCGCGAACCAATATTTTCGCGCCCAGATCGGGCCCAAACAGGTGCTGGGTTATTTCGCCGGTGTGCGCGCGCTCTATGACGATGGTTCCGGCAAGGCTGAGGATATCACCCGCGATTATCATCTGACGCTTGACGAGCACGCACGCGCGGCTCCGCTCTTGACCGTTTATGGCGGTAAAATCACCACCTATCGGCGCCTGGCCGAGGCCGCACTCGATCGGCTCGGGCACTTTTTGCGCGATACGCCGCACTGGACCGCGCAGGCGACGCTGCCCGGGGGCGATTTTGCCTATGACGGCGTCGATGCCATGATCGCGCAGGCGTGCGCCAGGTGGCCGTTCCTGAGCGAGCCTACCGCGCGCCGGCTGGTGCGCGCCTACGGCACGCGGATCGAGCGGGTGCTCGGCTCGGCCAAGAGCCCGGAACAGCTCGGGCCGCGTCTCGGCGCGGATCTGACGGCGGCCGAGGTGCGCTACCTGATGGAATATGAGTGGGCACGCAGCGCCGACGATGTGCTGTGGCGGCGCAGCAAGCTTGGCTTGCGGCTATCAAATGCTGAGCGTGATGCAGTCGACGCGTTCATGACCGGCGACGCCGCGCGCGCCGCCAGTTGACTTTTTGTCTGGCTTCGTTTGACAAAGGGCGGTATTTGGAACGTGTTCCGTTCGAGTTGATCCACACCCTCATCCGCTCATTCCCGCGCAAGCGGAAATCTAGAGGATGCTTGCTCTTTAGTCCTTAGTTTCTTGCGCCTGGGTCCCCGCTTCCCGCCTTTGCTGACGCTTCGGCGGGCTGATGCATCGGCCCGTCGAAGCAACTTTGCGAAGACGGGTCGCGGGGACGAGCGGACACCAAATACGGACTCCACCTGATCGAAATCCGCTCTAACTCGCATAATCCGATGACCCATCTCATCGCCATCGACCAGGGCACCACCTCGACCCGCGCCATCGTGTTCGATGCCGCGCTCGCGCCGATGGCGAGCGCACAGCAGGAAATTCGGCAAATCTATCCGGCGCCCGGGCTGGTCGAGCACGACCCGGAAGAAATCTGGGCCAGCGTGCTCGCGACCGTGCGCGCGGCGATGGCTAAAGCCAAGCTCGCGGCCAATGACATCGCGGCGATCGGCATCGCCAATCAGCGCGAGACCACGATTGTGTGGGAGCGCGCGAGCGGCAAGCCCATCCACCATGCGATTGTCTGGCAGGACCGGCGCACCGCCGGGATGTGCGCGGCTTTGCGGCGCGCCGGCCACGAAGACGCGATTTCCGAAAAGACCGGGCTGCTGCTCGATCCGTATTTCTCCGCCACCAAAATCGCCTGGCTGCTCGACCATATCGCAGGTGCGCGCGCGGCGGCCGAGGCCGGCAAGCTTGCGTTCGGCACCATCGACAGCTTTCTGCTGTGGCGGCTCACCGGCGGCGCCGTGCATGCGACCGACGCGAGCAATGCCGCGCGCACATTGCTGTTTGACATCGGCCGCGGTGCCTGGGACCCTCAGCTGGCGGAATTGTTCAAGATTCCGTCGGCGCTATTGCCGGACGTGCGCGATTGCGCTGCGGATTTTGGCCACACCCGGCCGGAATGGTTCGGCGCGCCGATTGCCATCCGCGGCATCGCCGGCGACCAGCAGGCGGCGGCCATCGGCCAAGGCTGTTTCAAGCCGGGCATGATGAAATCGACCTATGGCACGGGCTGTTTTGCGCTGCTCAACCTCGGCGACAGGCCCGTGCGTTCACGCAACAAGCTCTTGACCACCATCGCCTATCAGCTCGCGGGCAAGCGCTGCTATGCGCTGGAAGGCGCGATTTTCATTGCCGGCGCCGCGGTGCAATGGCTGCGCGATGGACTGAAAATCATCGCCCAGGCGTCGGACATCAACGCGCTGGCGCGCAAGGCAAATCCCGCGGAGCAAGTCTATCTGGTGCCGGCCTTCGTGGGGCTGGGCGCGCCCTATTGGGATGCGGCCGCGCGCGGCGCGATCTATGGGCTGACCCGCAATTCCGGCTCAGCCGAGATCGCGCGCGCAGCGATCGAAGCGGTGGGCTACCAGACCCGCGATCTGCTCGAAGCCATGTACGCCGACATGCACGCCGACTTGCACGCCGATTGGCCGGATGCGGCCAAGTCCGGCGCCAAGTCCGGCGCCAAGTCCGGCGCCATGGCCGGCACGGTGCTGCGCGTCGATGGCGGTATGGCCGCAAGCGATCTCACGATGCAATTTCTCGCCGACATTCTTGCCGCCCCGGTCGATCGGCCGGTGGTGATGGAGACCACCGCACTCGGCGCGGCCTATCTCGCCGGTCACGCGGCGGGCGTGTGCCCCGATCCGGAGACGTTTGCCGCAAGCTGGCGGCTCGATCGCCGGTTCGAGCCTGGGCTCGACGCCGTCACCCGCGAACGCAAATGGGCAGGCTGGCGCGACGCGGTTGCCCGCACGCGCACCCAAGCGTCCTGACCTAAGGTGTGCACACATCTATTCGAGCCGTTTGCTGAGCAAGTATCTGTCATCCCCTCGCATACGATCGGACTTGCTCCGACCTCATCCTGAGGAGCCCGCCGTAGCCCGACTTGTCCGCCGAAGCTCGAAGAGCGAAGGCGGAAGGGCGAAGGCGTGGCGTCTCGAAGGATGG
>CAZNSG010000251.1:0-5723 GCA_964575715.1 uncultured Hyphomicrobiales bacterium
GGTCAAGCCGCCGATGCCGGGAATGATCCCAAGGATCAGGCCCATCATGCAGCCGAGCGCCAGAAACATCAGGCGTTGCGGTTCGAGCAACGCAAAAAAGGCCTTGCTGGCCGCTGCCGCCATGAAAGCAGCGTCTGCGCCGAACCCTTCCATTCACTCACCTTCCCACAATGTGGGGTGTGCCTGCGCGACTGAATTCGGGTCAGGCATAACGGGTTGATCGCATATCATGTTTTTGGAACTGGAGAGGGTAAAGGTTTCAGGCGAGGCGATGTCTGTCAACAGCAGCAGCCCACATTCGAGGGAGCAAAGGCGGTGGCGAAAGCGCGCAGGACACGCTAGGTATAACGCCGTCGTTGGTGCCCCCCGCGACACGCTGACGCCGTTGCAGAGGGCATCGCCGATGAGAGACAACATGCGAGTGCAGTGGAGATATCGATGATCGACTTTTATGGATTGACCAGCCCGAACGTGCAGAAAATCTTCATCATGCTGGAAGAGTGCGGGCTGCCCTACACCTTCAAGCCGGTGGACGTCTGGGCCAGCGCGCAGCATGCGTCCGAATTCGCCAAGCTAAATCCGAACAGGAAGATTCCCGTGATCGTCGATCATGAAGGCCCGGGCGGAAAATCTTACACGGTGTTCGAATCCGGCGCGATCCTGATGTACCTCGCCGAGAAGAGCGGAAAATTTTTACCCACGGACATGGCCAAGAAATACGACGCGATCCAGTGGCTGGCGATCCAAGTCAGCGGCATCGGACCGGCGTTTGGCAACTTCACGCATTTCAATCTGTTCGCGCCCAAGCCTGGCAACGAATACTCGTTCAGCCGTTACAAGACCGAGCTGCTGCGGCTCTACGACTTGATCGAGCAGCGGCTCGGCCAGGCGAAGTATCTCGGCGGCGCCGAATATTCCATCGCCGACATGGCGACATTCCCGTGGACGCGTCAGCACGCCGCGCATGGCGCCAAGATCGACCAGATGCCGAACTTCAAGCGCTGGTTTGAGGAGCTGTCGGCGCGGCCGGCGGTGAAGACCATGATTGCCAAGCAGGCCGACATCAAATCGAGCCGCGAGACCGCGACCGACGACAACAAGGATCGCTTCTTCGGCCGCGGCAAGTACGCGCGGGCGTAGTTTCGGAGAAGCAGTGCAGCGGACTCCTTGACCCTCTCCCCTTGCGGGAGAGGGTGCCGAGCGCCGAAGGCGCGAGGCGGGTGAGGGGCAATGTTTAATTTTGCGCCAAACCCCTCACCCGGCTCGCGCTCGCTATCGCTCCGCGCTCGCCACCCTCTCCCACAAGGGGAGAGGGAAGTGAGTCTGGCGCTGATACACCCTAAAAGAATTCGCGCAAGTTACGCCGCCGTGGTTTCGGCGACCTGCTGCTTGTAGGCTTGCATGCAGAACTTCGCGCGCGAATAGCGGGAATAATTTATTTGCGCCCGACGAGATCGATCAATGCGGACATGCCCGCGTGCCCGGCGCCTTCGTCGACCATGCTGTCGTGTTCCCTGATCTCAAGCGAAGTAAAATCCTTGAACGCATCCTCCAGCAGTTTGCGGGTATAGAGGTTCTCGACCTGCGAAGGGCCGCCGGTCTTGTAGGTGAGCTGCTCAGGCCGATAACCCTGTATGAGCAGCAAGCCGCCGGGTTTGAGCGCCTGCTTGATGTTGTTGAAAATCCGCTGGCGGAACGAAGGCTCGGCGAACTGAAAGAAGATGCCGACAATGACGTCGAAGCTTTCCGCCGGCCAGGCCCAGGTGGCGAGGTCCACTTGCTCCGTGTGGAGCTTCACGCCGCGCTCCTGGGCGAGGGCCTGCGCCTTGGCCAGCGCCTTGGGGGAGAAGTCGATGGCGAGCACGTCGAGATCCTGTTCGGCTAAAAATACCCCATTGCGGCCTTCGCCATCGGCGATCGCCAGCGCCTTTTCACCGCGCTTGAGAAGGTGGGCGTGACTCTTCAGGAATTGATTTGGGGCCTTCCCGAACACATAGTCCGGCGAGGCAAATCGCGTTTCCCAGCGTTGTAATTCCGATATTTCCGACATGGTGTTATACCAACGGCGGCAATCACTGACTCATCGCCGTCACCCTGAGGTGTGAGGCGACGAAGTCGCCGAGCCTCGAAGGGCGACGGCCCGGGCCGTGCATCCTTCGAGGCTCGCCTTCGGCGAGCACCTCAGGATGACGGTCATTACTTAACGCCGTTGGTATTACTCGTAATTCAACGGGCGTGCGCGAACAAGCGCGATTGACGAGGCTCCGTCGGCGAGGCCAAATGGCGCTTGGCTTAGATGCAGAATTGATCTTGAGCGGAAATCCCTAAATCTCCAAGGTGGCGGAACATGAGTGTCTCCCAGCAGCGCCCCAATGCAACCGATCGGCCGGCGAGTAGCAAGTCACTCCGCACCGGCGCGGAATATCTCAAATCGCTGCGCGACGGCCGGCGGGTGTACCTCGACGGCGAGCCGGTCAAGGACGTCACCGAGCATCCGGCCTTGCGCGAAGCGGCGCGCTCGCTGGCGCGGCTCTACGACATCGCGGCGGCGCCCGAGAACCGCGAACTGATGACCTTTACGTCGCCCAAGACCGGGGCGCCGGTCCATCGCGGCTTCCAGATCCCGAAGACGCACGCCGATCTGCGCGCCCGCCGGCTGTTCTCGGAGAAATGGGCCGAGGCCACCTTCGGCATGATGGGGCGCACGCCCGATCACGTCGCAGGATTTTTCTGCGGCTATGCCGCCAAGCCTTCGGTGTTTGCCGCGGCCGGCAAGCAATTCGGCGACAATGTCGTGCGGCTTTATGAAGAAGCGCGCGACAACCATCTCTATATCAGCTACGCCATTGTCCCGCCGCAGATCGACCGTTCCAAGCCCGCGCACAAGCAGAGCGATCCGACGCTTTACGCAGGCGTGGTGAAAGAGCGCGACGACGGCATTGTGATTTCAGGCGCCCAGCAGCTGGCGACCGCCGGCATCTATTCCGACTGGCTGCATCTGTCCTGCATCCATCCGTTGCAGCCCGGCGACGAGAACTACGCCAACGGTCTGGTGGTGCCGATCAACGCGCCCGGCCTCAAACTTTATCCCCGGCGTGCATTGGCAACGGCCGACAAGAACGGTTTCGATTATCCGTTGACCAGCCGGTTCGATGAGTCGGATTCCTACATCATCTTCGAAAATGTATTCGTGCCGTGGGAACAGGTTTACTGCTATCGCAACATCGAAATCTGCCGCGACCAGTGGCGCCTGACGCCGGCGCATCTCTATGGCAATCTGCAGGCGCAGGTGCGCTACGCCACCAAGCTGCGCTTCATGATCGGGCTTGCCAAGCGCATGAACGAAATGATCGGCCACGATGGCAATCCGCCGGTACAGATCGCCATGGGCGAGCTGGCCGCGCTGGTTTCCATTGTCGAATCCATGGCGATCGCGCAGGAGTTGCTCGCCACCACCGACGCCGACGGCGTGCTCTGGCCCTCGCGCACCACGCTCTATGCGGTGATGGCCATGCAGTCGGAGTTCAACGGGCGCATGCTCGAACTGATCCGCGAACTTTCCGGCGCCGGCATGATTACGCTGCCGTCTTCGTCGGCGGATTTCGACAATCCCGAGATGGCGCGCGACATCGAGCGCTACATGCGCTCGGCCTCCTCCGACGCTAAGGGACGCGTGGCGCTGATGCGAATGCTCTGGGACTTCATCGGCACCGAATTCGGCGGGCGCCATCACCAGTACGAAAAGTTCTATGGCGGAGGCACCCCCACCGTGAAGCAGAACATCAACCGGCTCTACGATTTCAAGCGCGCGACCGCCTTGGTCGACGCCGCGCTGGCTTTGCCGCCGGTCAAAAACTGACCTGCGTCGTTCGCCTCATCCTGAGGAGCGGCCCGAAGGGCCGCGTCTCGAAGGATGAGGCGGTCTCATGCTTCGAGATGGCCGCTTCGCGGCCTCCTCAGCATGAGGCCGATCACGTTTGGCGCGCTGATTTTTCGTCTTCTTGTTCTCTAATCCCAATTCCTTCCACCGCGCTCTTGCGGCCGCGACATCCTTGTCGGCCGGCCACACCTTGGGCGGGAAACGCGCGCCGCCCAGATCGGGGTCGGGATCGTAGTCGAGGTTCATGGTGGCATCGATCAGCACGCGGTTCCATTTGCCGGTGCCGAACAGCGCCGGGTTGCGGTCGCGCCGTCGCGTCGATGGATCGAGCCCGGCGCCGAACGTAGACGGCATGATGATGACGTCGTCCTCGCCGGCATTCACCCGATAGGCAATGGCCCAGTCCACCGCGGCGTAGTCGTGGATGTCGATGTCGTCGTCCACCACGGTAATGTGCTTGTAGCGCACATGCGCCGCCGACGAGCCCCAGATGGCGTTGGCCGCCTGCTTGGCCTGGTTGCGGTAGCTCTGCTTCATCTGGATGAGCAGATTGATGCCGGCGTGCACCGGCGGGCACCACACGTCGGTGATGCCGGGCACGCCGGCGCAGTCGAGCACGTTCCACGCGGTGGCCGCGCGCATGATCGACGAGGTGACGGCGTTCTCCGAGTAGCTGCCAGGCAATGCGCCCTCGATGCAGCCACGCAGGATAGGATCGTTGCGGTGCGTGATGGCGGTGACGCGGATGGTGGGCTTGGGCGACTTGTCGCCCGCAAGATAGCCGGTGAATTCAGCGAACGGTCCTTCCATGGTGAAGGTCTTTGGATCGAAATCGAGATAGCCCTCGATCACGATTTCGGCGGTGGCGGGAACGAGCAGGTCGACGGTCTGGCATTTGACCAGTTCGACCGGTGCGCCGCGGATCGCGCCTATGACGTCGTATTCGCAAACGCCCTTGGGCACCGGTGCGCCGGCGGTAAAGTCGAGCGATGGCTCCCAGCCGATCGCCACCGCAATCGGCATTTCGCGTTTGCCGCCCTTCTCCCAGGCGGTGACATGGTGGCCGATGTGCTGGGCGCGCCACATCAGGATCGGAATCTTGTTCTTGCTCGCGACCATGCCGCGATAGACGCCGACATTCATCACGCCGGTCTCCGGATCTTTCGTGACGCAGCCGCCGTAGGTGAGCAGATAGCGGCCGCCGTCGAGCCGGTTCCAATAGGGCGCGGGAAATTTGTAGAGATCGATATTCTTGCCGGTAATGATGTTTTCCTTCACCGGCCCGCTCGCGACGATCTTGGGCGGAATGCTGCCCTGGAGCATGCTGCGCCCCATTTTCACCAGTTCGCGCGGATGCGTGTCGGGCGGCAGGCCGAGCATCATCGCGATCCGCCGGTAGCTCGAAAGTCCACCGGCGAATATGCGGCGGCAGAGGCTGTTCGGCTTGTTGTAATCCTTGATGTTGTTGAACAAGAGAGCCGGCCCGGTGCCGGGACCCTGGGCGAGCCGCGTGATGGTGCCAAGCTCGATGTTCCAGTCGACCTGGGCGTTAATCTTGTGCAACTCACCGGCGGCTTCGAGCGCCCGCATCCAGCCGCGCATGTCGCCGTAGGCGACCGGTTTACGTTTGATCGTCATGCTCTCTCCCAGGCCGCGCCCATGCCGCTACTTTGCCGCTACCTTGCCGCGCGCGCAAAGTCGCACCGGCGGAATAAAGACGCAAGCGGGCTGCGCGGTTTTACTTAGTGGTTTCCTTGCGGGTTAACGGCCAGCGCTCACCCGGCGGTGCAATCTCGGTGACGAGGTCGCGCACGAGCTGCTTGTTGGACAGCGGGCCTAAGCT
>CAZNSG010000252.1:0-17113 GCA_964575715.1 uncultured Hyphomicrobiales bacterium
GTCGCGGCGTAGGCGCGAGACTGTCTAAAATCCAGAATGCATATCGAGTGATCAAAGAATTACCGGCAACATCAGAACCAACGATCCTGCAAAGGGCTCCAAAAACTTCAATTTCCAGGTTTTTCAGCAGACTGCTAGAGCGATATTGCGGTGACTGGAATCTCTGCGATTCGGGTACGGCATCGTGCCCCGGATGCGGTGCAGCACAAACCCCGGCCGAGCGAAGCGAGGGCCGGGGGAAGTGCTGCATCGCTGATCCGGGGCCCATAAGCTTGATAGCATGAAGGTATGGATCCCGGGTCTGCAGCGCACCGCTGCACTTCGTTTCGCGCTGCGCTGCGCCCGGGACACGAGTTTCCAGTCAAGCTGATCCCGTTCTAGTTTCGCCGCAACAGACTGACAAAAAACCCATCCGTGTCGGTGCGCCGCGGGGTCATCAACAGCCCCTCGTCCGAAATCAGCACCGCGCGGCGGAAAAGAAAGGCGCGCTCGCCCAGCGCGTTGGCGACTTCGGCAGGCGGCTGCACGGAAAACTCCCCGTGCCGACCGCAAAATTCCCGCACCTGATCGCCGTTCTCCTCATGCAACAGCGAACACGTGACATAGGCAATGCGCCCGCCCGGCTTGACCAGCCCCGCCGCGCGCTCGAGCACCGCCACCTGTTCCTTGCGCCGCTCCGCGAGCGCGCCCGGCCGCGTCCGCCATTTGGCGTCCGGGTTGCGCCGCCAGGTGCCGATGCCGGTGCACGGCGCATCGATCAGCACCAGATCCATGCGGCCGGCGAGATCGGCAATCTCGCTGCCGACCGATTTCGGCGTGCGTACCTGCACATTGCGCACGCCCGCGCGATCGAGCCGCGCATGGATGGGCGCCAGCCGCCGCTTGTCGTCGTCGGTGGCATAGAGCTGGCCCTTGTTCTCCATCGCAGCCGCCAGCGCCAGCGTCTTGCCGCCGCCGCCCGCGCACAGATCGACCACCTGCTCGCCCGCCTTCGCGCCGGCGAGCAGTGCCGCAAGCTGCGAGCCCTCGTCCTGAATTTCGATCGCGCCCTTGATGAACGCGAACTCCGCATGGATCGCCGGCGATTTCGCCTCGGCCTTGAGCTTGATGCGCAAGCCGCAGGGCGACCAGCGCGTCGGCTCCGGCGCGAGATCGGCGAGCATCGCAAGCGCCGACTCGCGGTTTCCTTTCAGCGTATTGACCCGCAGATCGAGCGGCGCGCGGAGGCTGAGCGCGGCGCCCTCCTCCGCCCGCTCGTCGCCGAACACGCGAGCGAAGTGCGGATCGAGCCATTCCGGATAGTCGCCGATGACATGCGGCGGCGCGCCATCGAGACTCGCACCGCTCAGCCGCGCCTGCTCTGTCTCCGTCAGCGGCTCCGGCGCAAAGCGCGCGCCATCCGCAAGCCGCGCAATCGCCTCCACATCGAGCCCGCGCTCGCGCTTGAGCATGCCGAGCGCAATCGCGCGCGGCGCATCGTCGCCCATGATCCAGGCGGACGAGGCGCGCCGGCGCAGCGCGTCATAGACCAGCCCTGCGATCGCCGCGCGGTCGCCCGAACCGGCAAAGCGGTGGTCAAGCCCAAAATCCTTGAGTGCGTCGCCAGCCGGCCGCCGCCGCGCCGCAATGTCGGCGAGCACTTCGATCGCGGCCGCAAGCCGTGCGCTTGGCGTCATCCGAGATCGAACGATTTGCGGCGCGAGATTTTCATAATAGCCCAATGCCTTCCATCGCCAACAGCACCACATGCCCGACCAGCACGGCCACCGCAAGGAAATTGATCGTAAAAACATTGCCGCGCAGCGGTACGTTGTCGGAGAGCGTCTGCACCAGCGTATGAATGACCCGACCGGCGACAAACACCCAGGCGGCAGCAATATCGACCATGCCCACCCGGTCGAGCGCAATCAGCAGCACAACCGCCGCGTAGAAAATTACCGGCAGCTCGAACTGGTTCGAGAGATTGCGGCTCACGCGGGCGATATAGCGCGGCTCCTCACGGCTCAAGACATAGGAGGAATATTCAACATCGCCGCGCCTGACCGCGTCCACGCGCACCACGGTCAGCCACGCATAGAGCATGAAAGTCCAGCCGATCTGCGCGAGCATCGGCCACAGAATGTAAGAGACGTTTCCGGTCATGGTCGAGTCAGTGTAAACTTGTCTTATTAATCGCTCCACCGTCGATCCACAGCCGAGGTAATCGGACGATGACGTTTTTGCTTGCGCTGCTCGCCGGCATCGTCGGCGCCGTTGTCGGCGCTTTCCTGGGTGCCGCTATCGGGGCGATGCTTGCGCCTTATCTTGGCATATCGAGTTTCGAAGGCGCGGCCGGCTATTTTGCCATATTTTTGATAGCCCCGCTCGGCGGCATCCTCGGCCTCATCATCGGCGTCGTATTGCTGTTGCGGAGTCGTGGCGTTCGCTCGTTCGGCGCCACCGCGGGCCGCTTTGGCCTTGTCATTGTCACAATCATCGCACTGGTCGCCGCCGGCATCGGCTACATGTACTTCGACCGCGACATCGTCAATTCCAACGGCCTCCCGCCGCAACTTGCTTTCGAAATCCGGCTGGCGGCCGGCGCGGCCCTGCCGGCATCGCCGAACGACATCGTCATCCATCTCGATTCCAAGAAGGGTCATGCACCAGCCAGCATCGCCGCCGATAAATTCCGGCGCGACGGCGACCGGCCGGTGATTGCCGGCACGGTCGAGATATATTACCGCGAGTCGCAGCGCCTCCTGGTCATGCGGCTGCCAAACGAGCCCGACAGGATTTTCGCGCTCAAGCTCGGCAGGGATGCCAAGCACGCGAAGGAGTTTGGCGCTTGGCAACGCGTCGATCACATTTTCGAACCGGGCCAAGACTCCGCGCGGCGCGCCACGGCCAATGACAATTACGAAGTCCGCTATCGCGCGGTATGGGTGGGCGAGGACTGATCCACTATAGTTTGATGCTGATCCCGGTCTCGCGGTCTTCGTCGATGAATGCCGTCAGCCATTTCCTTGCGTCGAGCAGCGCCACCAACACCGTAGCCGCCGTGCCGCCGTGGTTGAGGTTCGCGGTGATCAGCAGTCCGCGTGGCCGCAACAGCTTGCGCAGCGTCTCGTGCACCGCTTGCACCGGCGCTCCGCCGTCGAAAAAGGCGACATCGTAGGGCCCTTCGAGCGTCGTCACCACTTTGGCGAATTCGCCCTCGTGCACGATGATGCGCTTGGTCATGCCGGCGGCGGAAAAATTCGCGCGCGCGAGCTTCGCATGTTCGGGATCGCGCTCGATGGTGTCG
The DNA here is from genome assembly GCA_964575715.1 of uncultured Hyphomicrobiales bacterium. Taxonomy (GTDB): domain Bacteria; phylum Pseudomonadota; class Alphaproteobacteria; order Rhizobiales; family Xanthobacteraceae; genus PNAI01. The sequence continues at coordinate 3,287 of CAZNSG010000252.1, forward strand.
ATTTTGGCTTTCGGCGCGCCGTTTGCGAAGGAGAGCGCGGTGTAGCCGAGCGCACAGCCAAGCTCCACGATGCGCTTTGCATCCGCGGCGGCAGCAAGCGCGCCGAGCAGCGGACCGTTGTCGTAGGGCCAGGCACTGCAGCCGTGCTTCGAACGATGCTTAAGCGTCGCCTCCCGAACCGATGCAAATGGATCGTTGGATTTTTTTCGGCTGGCCATGGCATCAACACTTCCGCTCGGGAAAGGAGCATCATCCCCAGCCCGGATAATTCGGGCTCTCGCGCGTGTTGGCCACGTCATGCCCCCACGGTTACGACCACGCTGCCCCTCTTGCGCCTGGTTTCTACATAAGCGTGTGCCTCGGCCATCTGCGCAAACTTGTAGCGCCGGTCGATGACCGGCCTCAGCACGCCGGTTTCCGCCAGATCGGCCAGCCGCCGCACATCGTCGGGGCGCTCCTCGGCAGGGCCGGCAATCACCTTTTTGCTGCCGGTCAACGGCACCCATAGGATTGCGAGCAACGCGGGAATCCCGCCCGCAATCGCCAGCAGCCGTCCCTTTTCCCTGAGCACGTCCTTGCAGCGGGCAAACGACGTTGCCCCCACCGTATCGGCGATGATGTCAAAGATCTCGCTGCGCGCAGCGAAATCCTCCTTGGCATAGTCGATCACCCGATCGGCCCCCAATGACGTTACAAGATCGAAATTGGTCCTGCTGGTCACACCGGTCACCTCGGCCCCGAAATGCTTCGCAAGCTGTATCAGCGCGGTCCCGACGCCCCCCGAAGCACCGACGACCAGCACCTTGTCGCCAGCCTTGATGTCCGCCTTGCGCAGATAATGCAGCGCCGTCGAGCCGCCAAAGCACAGCGTAGCGGCCTCCTCGAACGAGAGGTTCGAAGGCTTGAGCGCCACCGGACCGTCCTCGGCCAAGACGCGGTATTGCGCATGGCAACCCATCCGCCATCCGGGAAAGCCAAAGACCTCGTCACCGGGTTTGAATTTTTTCACGTCCTTGCCGACGGTTTCGACGACCCCAGCCAGCTCGCTGCCCAGAATGGGCTGTCTTGGCCGCATGATGCCCAAGGCAAGGCGTGCAATGGGCCCAAAGCCCTTGGGCATCTCGAGCGTCCGGACACGCCAGTCGCCAGCGGTCACCGTCGTCGCATGGATTTTGATGAGGATTTCATTGTCCTTGGGCACGGGCTTTTGCACGTCCACAAGTTCAACAACCTCGGGCCCGCCATAGCGGCGACAGACATAGGCTTTCATCGGCCGGTCATCCCCTACCCGGATAATTCGGGCTCTCGCGCGTGATCGTCACATCGTGCACGTGACTCTCGCGCAGGCCGGCAGCCGAGATGCGCACGAACTCCGCTTTCTTCTGGAACTCGGCGAGGTTCGCCGCCCCGACATAGCCCATGGCCGCGCGCAAGCCGCCGGTGAGCTGATGCAGCACGGTCGCGGCCGTGCCTTTGTAGGGCACCTGCCCCTCGATGCCTTCCGGCACCAGCTTAAGATGATCCCTGATGTCCTTCTGGAAATAACGATCGGCCGAGCCGCGCGCCATGGCGCCCACCGAGCCCATGCCGCGAAAGCTCTTATACGAGCGGCCTTGATAGAGAAACACCTCGCCTGGCGTCTCGTCGGTGCCGGCGAGCAATGCGCCAACCATGGCGACATCGGCGCCCGCAGCCAGCGCCTTGGCTAGATCGCCGGAATATTTGATGCCGCCGTCGGCGATCACCGGCGTGCGCGATTTCCGTGCCACCTCCACCGCGTCCATGATCGCGGTGAGCTGCGGAACGCCGACGCCGGCCACGATACGCGTGGTGCAGATCGAACCCGGTCCGATGCCGACTTTGATCGCGTCGGCGCCGGCATCGATCAGCGCCTTGGCGCCGTCGGCGGTCGCGATATTGCCGGCCACCACCTGCACGGCGTTCGAGAGCCGCTTGATGCGCTCCACCGCTGCGAGCACATGCCGCGAATGGCCGTGCGCGGTATCCACCACCACGAGATCGACGCCGGCATCGATCAGCATCTCGCTGCGCTTGAAACCCGCCTCGCCGACCGAGGTGGCCGCCGCCACCCGCAGACGCCCCTGCTCGTCCTTGCAGGCATTGGGGTTGGCCACCGCTTTTTCGATGTCCTTGACCGTGATCAGCCCGACGCAACGGTATTGCGCGTCGACCACCAGGAGTTTTTCGATGCGATGCTGGTGCAACAGGCGCTTGGCCTCGTCCTGGCCAACGCCCTCGCGCACGGTGACGAGCCGATCCTTGGTCATCAGCTCGAAAACCTTTTGGCGCGGATCGGTGGCAAAGCGCACGTCGCGGTTGGTCAGAATGCCGACCAGCTTGCCGGCTTTGCCGTTGCCGCCGCCCTCGACCACCGGAATGCCGGAGATGTTGTGTTCCTTGCGCAGCACGAGCGCATCGGCCAACGTCGCGTCGGGGCTAATCGTGATCGGGTTGACCACCATGCCGGACTCAAACCGCTTGACCTGCCGCACCTGCGCCGCCTGCACGTCGGGTTCGAGGTTGCGGTGAACCACGCCGATGCCGCCGGCTTGCGCCATGGCGATCGCCATCTTGGCCTCGGTCACCGTGTCCATGGCGGAGGCCACGATGGGAATGTTGAGAACTATTTCCCGCGTGATCTGGGTGCGGATATCGACCTCGGACGGCAGCACGTCCGAGAGCCCCGGCAACAGCAGGACATCGTCGTAGGAGAGCGTCTCACGGGGAGAATGATTGTTTTTTACAGCCATCGCCAATCCATTCCGCCCGCGTGCGGGCTCATGCGGCCCGCCGGATGACGGATGATCGGACTTTTGCGAGGAACTTATGCAGCCCTCGCCCGACTCGGGCGGCCCGCTTTTGGGTTGGCGACGGTCGATAGCATGCCGGCGCGGGGATTCAAAGCACTTTTGGGTGACAAACTCAGCGCGCGGGATTCCGAAACCCCGTTGCCAGCACGTAAAGCTCGGCCGAATCCGCCCGGCTGGCGGCTGGCTTTACATGCTTTACGCTCGCGAAGTCGCGCTTAAGCGCCGCCAGCAGCGACGCTTCCGTCCCGCCCTGGATCACTTTGGAAAGGAACACGCCGCCGGGCTTGAGCACTTCGCGGGCGAACTCCGCCGCCGCTTCAACCAGCGCCATGATTTTCAAGTGATCGGTCGCGCGATGACCGGTTGCGTTCGCCGCCATGTCGGAGAGCACCACGTCGGCCGGTCCCCCGAGCCGATCTTTGATTTTTTCCGGCGCACGCGGATCGAGAAAATCGAGCTGGATGAAATCCACCCCCGGCACCGCTCCCATCTCTAGCACGTCGATGGCGACCACGCGGCCGCGCGCGCCCACGCGCTTGGCTGCCACCTGGCTCCAGCCGCCAGGCGCCGCGCCAAGGTCGACCACGCGCGCGCCGCTCTTGAGCACATGATGCTTGTCGTCGATTTCCGAAAGCTTGAACGCCGCGCGCGAGCGAAAGCCCTCGCGCTTGGCGCGCGCTACATATGGATCATTGAGCTGGCGTCCGAGCCAGCGCTGCGAGGACAGCGAGCGGCCCTTCGCCTTAACCCGAACTTTCAATTCTCGGTTGACGCCTCGTTGCTTATCACGCATCGACAACTTTCCTTCCTCCCCCTGAAAGGGGGAGGGTGGCGAGCCGCGAAGCGGCGAGCCGGGTGGAGGTCCGTTCTTGCCGGAAGCGACCCCCACCCTGTCTCGCTTTGCTCGACATCCCTCCCCCTTTCAGGGGGAGGGAAAACACTAAACCGCCTCGCCGTACGAACCTCATGTTGCCGTGACCCAGACTTTGTCCTCACGCATCATCTGCACCAGCATGCCCTCGCGCAGCCCGCGGTCGGCAACGCGCAACCGCTCGCACGGAAAGACGCGGCGGATCGCATCGAGAATGGCACAGCCGGCGAGCACGAGATCGGCGCGCTCCGCACCGATGCAGGGACTGGCGATGCGCTCCTGGTATGTCATCGCCAGCAAGCGCTCGACCACTTGCGTCACTTCGCCGTCGTTCATCCAGCAGCCATCCACATGCCGCCGTTCGTACCGCGGCAGCTCGAGATGCACGCCGGCAATGGTCGTGACGGTGCCCGAGGTGCCGAGCAGATGCATTCCGTCAAGATTGCCGCCGTGTTCCACGGCAAAACGATCAATGTAAGTCGAAACTTCGGCAATCATCGCCTGGTAGAGCTCCCGGCTTATGCTAACGCCGCCATGGCGTTCGGCCAGCGTCACCACGCCGACCGGCAGCGACACCCAGCCGCGGATTTCCGGCTCCGGCGGCCCATGCCGAATGGGTTGCGAGCGGTCGAGACGCACGAGTTCCGACGAGCCGCCGCCGATATCGAACAGAATCACTCCCTTGCCCTGCGGATCGATCAGCGGCGTGCAGCCGGTCGCGGCCAGGCGCGCTTCGGTCTCGCGATCCACGATCTCGAGCTCGATGCCGACTTCCTCGCGCACGCGCGCAAGAAAATCTTGGCCGTTTTCGGCCGAGCGGCAGGCCTCGGTCGCGATCAGCCGCACACGGGTGACGCCGCGATTTCTGATCTTGTTGCGGCAGATGCGTAGCGCCTCCACCGCGCGCTTGATCGCAGCCTCGCTTATGCGTCCCGAGGCGGTGATGCCCTCGCCCAGCCTGATGATGCGCGAGAACGCATCGACCACGCGGAAGCTATCGCGGGTCGCGCGCGCCACCAGCAGACGGCAATTGTTGGTGCCGAGATCGAGCGCGGCATAGGTCGGGCCGGATATGTCGGCACCGCCCGTGTCGCCGTCGCGACGCGGACGATGATAGAGCGACCGCCGGCCCCGCCGGCGCCGATGCGACCGGTCGAAAACGGGGTCGAGGCCGGTCGCCCTGGCCTCGTCGTCCATCGAATACCTTTCCCCGCGCCGAAGCCTTATTGGCTCGACGGCACGGTGGATGATCCCAAATCGGATAGAGTCTAGAGCATGATCCCGAAAAGTGGAAACCGGTTTTCGGATAAGATCATGCTCAAACAAAAAGCTGGAGCCCGGCTCGGATTCCCTCAAGACGCACAAGGCTCTAGCACCCACAGCGCGATGCGCAACTCAGCACGGCCCGAGGGGCATGGCCAAAATCGGCGGTTGTTCTTGTGAAACTGGGCGCGCATCGATAATTGATAACAACTATTGATCTCGTTGCATCATGGCTGGGATGCTGGCCCGATGGCCGGGATGCAAGCCCGGCCAAAAAAACTTAATATGCCACTTAACGGGCCCGGTCGCCGGGTTATTGGAACAGCATGAACCTGCAAGCGCCTTCGACCGCCCACGCGAACCGCTTTGGCATCGGCCAGCCGGTGCTGCGCGCCGAGGATGCAAAACTCCTGCGCGGCGAGGGCCGCTATACCGACGACATCAACTTGGCCGGCCAGGCCCATGCGGTGATCGTGCGCAGCCGCCACGCCCACGGCGTCATCCGCTCGATCGACACCGGCGCCGCACGCAAAATGCCCGGCGTGCTGGCGGTCTATACCGGCGCCGACATTGCGCAATACGGCCCGCTCAAGTCCAACCTGCCGTTCAAGAGCCGCGACGGCTCCGACATGAAAAAGCCGCGCCGGCAGGCGCTGCCCTCCGACAAGGTGCGCTTTGTCGGCGATCCCATCGCCTGTGTCGTCGCCGAGAGTTACCAGCAAGCCAGGGATGCCGCCGAAGCGGTCGCGGTCGAGATCGATCCGCTGCCGGTCGTCACCGATCCGGCCCAGGCGGTGCGCGCGGGCGCGCCGGTGCTTTACGACGATGCGCCCGGCAACGTCGCGCTCGATTTTCACTACGGCGATGCGGACAAGGTGGCGGCGGCCTTCGCGGGCGCCAAGCACGTGGTCAAAGTCAAGCTCATCAACAGCCGGATGATTGTCAACACCATCGAGCCGCGCGCGGCGATCGGCGTCTACGACGGCGCCAAGCAACGATTTACGCTCCACAGCGGTAGCCAGGGCGTGATGGGTCTGCGCGCGGGCTTAGCCGAAATATTTGCCGTAACGCCCGATAAAATGCGCGTGCTCACCGACAATGTCGGCGGCTCGTTTGGCATGAAGGCGCAACCCTATCCCGAACAAGTGTGCGTGCTGCACGCCGCGCGCGCGCTCGGCCGCCCGGTGAAATGGACCGACGAGCGCTCGACCAGTTTCCTTTCCGACAATCACGGCCGCGATCATCAGCAAACCGCCGAACTTGCGCTCGACCCCGAAGGCCATTTTCTGGCGGTGCGCCTCACCGGCTACGGCAATCTCGGCGGCTATATGGGCGCGATGGCGCCGCAGCCGCCCACGCTCAACATCGTGCGCAATGTCGCAAGCCTCTACCGCACGCCGCTGCTCGAAGTCTCCACCAAGTGCGTGTTCACCAACACCACGTTCGTGAGCCCCTATCGCGGCGCCGGCCGGCCCGAGGGCAATTATTTCATGGAGCGGCTGATCGACTACGCCGCAACGGAGATCGGCATCGACCGCATCGAGCTGCGCCGCCGCAACCAGATTCGCCCACGCGAAATTCCGTATACGGCCGCTTCGGGCCAGACCTATGACAGCGGCGATTTCCCGGCGATCCTCAAAGCGGCGCTCGAAGTCGCCGATTGGAAGGGCTTTAACAAACGCAAGCGCGAGAGCAAGAAGCACGGCAAATTGCGCGGCATCGGGCTGGGCTGCTATCTCGAAGTCACCGCGCCCGCGAACAAGGAGATGGGCGGCATCCGCTTCGAGCCCGACGGCAACGTGACCATTGTCACCGGCACGCTCGACTATGGCCAGGGCCATGCCACGCCGTTTGCACAGGTACTGAGCGACAGACTCGGCATTCCGTTCGAGCGCATCCGGCTCGTGCAAGGCGACAGCGACCAATTGCTCGCCGGCGGCGGCACCGGCGGTTCGCGCTCGCTGATGAACAGCGGCGCCGCCATTGTCGAAGCCAGCGCCAAGGTTATCGAGCAGGGAAAAGCCATCGCTTCGCACATGCTCGAAGCCTCGACGTCCGACATCGAATTTGCGAAGGGCCGCTTTGTGGTCGCCGGCACCGACCGCGGCATCGGCATCATGGAGCTCACGGAAAAGCTTCGCGCCGGTCTGCAACAACCGCCCGGCACGCCCGCTTCGCTCGATGTGCGCCACGTCAGCGAAGGCATGCCGGCCGCCTTCCCCAACGGCTGTCATGTGGCCGAGGTCGAGCTCGATCCCGAAACCGGCCGGATCGAGGTGGTGAAATATACCTCGGTCAACGATTTCGGCACCGTGATCAATCCGCTGCTGGTGGACGGCCAGGTGCATGGCGGCGTGGTGCAAGGCATCGGCCAGGCGCTGCTTGAACGCACCGTCTATGACGACGCGGGCCAGCTGCTCTCCGGCTCCTATATGGATTACGCCATGCCGCGCGCCAACGACGCGCCGGATTTCACCGTCGTAAGCCATCCGGTGCCGGCCAAGACCAACCCGCTCGGCGTCAAAGGCTGTGGCGAGGCCGGCTGCGCCGGCGGGCTCGCCTCGGTGATGAACGCGGTGGTGGATGCGCTCTCGGTCTATGGCATCAAGCACATCGACATGCCGGCGACGCCCGAGCGCGTGTGGCAGACGATCCGCGCGGCACGAAAGACGCAATAAACATGGCCTTGCAACAAACATGCGTTACCCTCCCCTGGAGGGGGAGGGTCGACCGCCTGAGCCATTAGCGCGTTCACGCGCGTCTTCGACGCGCTATGGCGAAGGCGGTCGGGGTGGGGTGAAGTTTACAATCAAATTTCACCCCACCCCGCTCGCTTCGCTCGCGACCCTCCCCTCCAGGGGAGGGTAAAGCGCGCAAGTGGCAACGAAAAGAATACACCAATGACCGAAGCGACCGATCGGACATTTGCGAATCCACGCGCGGGCTATAACCAGATGATCGCGGGCGTGAGTGCTGCGCATTTTGTCAGCCACTTCTATTTTCTGGTATTGCCGCCCCTGTTTATCTTCGTGCGCGCCGACTATGGAGTGAGCTACACCGAACTCGGACTTGCGCTCACCGCCTTGAATGTCGTCTCCGCCGTGTTCCAGACACCCGCCGGATTTCTGGTCGATCGCATCGACGCGCGCCTGGTATTGATCGCGGGCCTTCTCCTCCAGGCGCTTGGCTACGCGATTGCAGCGTCGTTCGATTCGTTCTGGGTTCTGGTCGCGATGTTCGCGCTCATTGGGCTCGGCAACACGGTCTATCATCCCGCCGGCTATGCCCTGCTCTCGCACCGCATTTCGGCTGAGCGCGTCAGCCATGCCTATTCCGTGCACACCTTCACCGGCATGCTGGGAAGCGCCGCTGCGCCGATGAGCGTGCTGCTCATGCAAAGTCTGTTTGGCTGGCGCGGCGCCTTTTTGGGCGCGGCAATTCTCGGCTTTGTCGTGGCCGCAATCTTATTCCTGCAGCGCGATGTCGCGCCTGCGCCGAAAACCGGCAAGGCCCAAGCCGCCGTCGCGACGGAGGCGACGTGGCGGCTGCTGCTCTCGCGGCCGATTCTGATCAGCCTTGTGTTCTTCATGCTGCTCTCGTTCGCCAATGGAGGCTTGCAGAACTATTCCGTCGTGGCGTTTGGCGCGCTTTATGCCACCACACCCATTGCAGCCAATACGGCGCTCTCGGCCAATCTGGTGCTCAGCGCCACCGGCGTCCTGCTCGGCGGCTGGATCGCCGGGCGCACAACGCGGCACGGCATGGTCGTGGCGTTCGGGCTCGCGGCTTCAGCGCTCGCGGTCATGCTGCTGGGCGTCGTCGATCCCGATGCGTTCCTGCTGCTCGTGTTGATGTCGCTCGCGGGCCTGTGCAGCGGCATGACCATGCCCTCGCGCGACATGCTGGTGCGCGCGGTCACCCCGCCCGGCGCGTTCGGCAAGGTGTTCGGCTTTGTCACCAACGGCTTCAACATTGCCGGCGTCGTCTCGCCGCTGATCTTCGGCGCCTTGATGGATCGCGGCGAGCCGCGCGCCGTATTTCTGCTCATCGGCGCGTGCTCGCTACTCGCCGTCCTCACGGTGGCAACGACACAGCGCAAACCAAGTCCGGCGTAAGGCCGCGGGCATGATATGATGGCCACTTGCGGGAGATGTCGAGCATGGGCGATTCCTATGGCGTGGTGAAAGTAGCGGCCGTGCAGGCCGCTTCCGTGTTCCTCGACCGCGAAGGCTCAACGCAAAAAGCCTGCCAACTGATCCGCGAGGCCGGCAAAAATGGCGCGCGCGTGATCGCCTTCCCGGAAGGCTTCATCCCCGCCCACCCGGTCTGGTACCACCATCACGCCGCCACCGGCGCGATCGCCAACAAACTCGCCGTCGAGCTGTTCAAGAACTCGGTCGAGATTCCCGGTCCCGAGATCGATGCGCTCGCCGCCGCGGCGCAGAGCGCCAACGCCTATGTGGTGATCGGCGTGTGCGAGAAAATTCCCAACACCACCGGCACCATGTTCAACACGCAAGTTTATATCGGCCCCGGCGGCACCCTCATCCGCAAGCACCAGAAGATCATGCCGACCGTGGGCGAGCGGCTGGTGCACACGGGCGGCTACGGCGACACCTTCGGCGCGTTTCAGAGCGAATACGGGCCGATGTCCGGTCTGATCTGCGGCGAAAACTCCAATCCGCTCGCCATCTTTGCGCTCATCGCCGAAGGCACGCGCATCCATGTGATGAGCTGGCCCAACCACTTCCCCACCAGCGGCGATCCCTTGCGCAATCGAGTCGCCATCGACTCGCAGGCCTTTGCACAGATGAGCAAGGCGTTCGTGATATCGGCTTGCGGCACCGTGGACGAGCGCATGATCGAAATGCTCCAGGCCGGACCCGCGGCCGAAAAATTCTTGCGCAACCCGGATTGCTGCGGCGGCTCCCTCATCGTCGATCCCTTGAGCCGCATCATCGCCGGTCCGATGGGGCCCGACGAAGGCATCCTCTATGCCGAATGCAATCTCGATCTCGCCATCCAGATGAAGCTGCGCCATGACTTCGCCGGCCACTACAATCGGCCGGATATTTTCCAGCTGCACATCAACCGCGCAGCGCCGCAGCTCTATCACGTGCACAACGATCCCGTCACTTTGCCGAGTGCAACTGCAGGCGCGCTAGCAGCGCCGAGCCCACAAATTGCCGGACCGGAGCCCGATGTTCCTGCATCGATACCCGGCGAATGAGTTCGCTAGCGCGATCCACCAGAATACAGCGGCCGAACTGCCGCAAAGCGTAAGAAGCAAGCATTTACCTGGATAATTCGCACCCTTAATGCTTGAGCGGCTGGTCTGGATAACCAGCTGCCCATGCTATTTTTCATAAAGCAATCGTTCCGTAACGATGCCGCGCCATGGTATAGATGTGCCTAACGAATGACCTGACCGCAGGATATTCTGCAATGAATTTACAAGCGCTCGGATACATCGGGGTCCGCACCCGGAATATCGACGACTGGGCGGGCTACGCCAACCGCTTCCTCGGCATGCAGCTCGTGGATAAGAGCCAGTCCACGCTCGCCTTCCGCATGGATGACCGCAAGCAGCGGCTGGTCGTCAACGCAGCCGATGACGACGGCCCCGGATTTTACGGCTGGGAAGTGGCCGATGCGCGCGCGCTCGATGCGCTTGCGGCGCATCTTGAGAAAAACAACGTGAAGGTCGCGCGCGGTTCGCACGCGCTCGCCGGCGAGCGGCATGTCAAGGACCTGATCGTGTTCCACGATCCGGTCGGCAACCGCGTCGAAGTGTTCCACGGCGCCGAGACGGCGAGCGAGCCGTTCAAGCCCGGCCGCTCCATCTCCGGCTTCCGCACCGGCCCGCTCGGTATGGGGCACGCCGTGCTCAATGCCGAGCGCATCGACGATGTCATTCCGTTCTATCGTGATATCCTGGGCTTCAAGCTCAGCGACTACATCCAAAAACCGTTCAAGGCCTATTTCTTTCACATCAACCCGCGCCACCACAGCCTCGCCTTCATCGAGGCCGGCAAGAACGGCATTCACCATCTGATGATCGAGACCTGCATGCTCGACGACGTCGGCCAGGCCTACGACCTCGCCTTGCGCAAGCCCGAGATGATCGGCACCACGCTCGGCCGCCACGTCAACGACGAGGTGACTTCGTTCTATTCCTGGTCGCCCTCCAAATTCCTGTTCGAATACGGCTGGGGCGGCCGCACCATCGAGCCCGCCACCTGGACTTCGCACGAGCGCACCGAAGGCCCGAGCCTGTGGGGCCACGACCGCTCCTGGCTTAACGACGAAGGCCGCGAGCTGGCCCGCGACATGCGCGTCGGCATCGCGCAAGCCGGCGTGCGCATACCGCTCAACGTGATGGACGGCAACTACAAGCGCGCGCGCGACGTCTGCCCCTGGTGGAGCGAAAACGTCACAACCCGCAAGACCGGTTGAGAATCGCCATGGATGTCTCGCTCAAAGCGAACGGCGGCGCGGCGACGAACGCGAATATCCCCTCATCGATGGAATGGCCGCCCGGCGCGCTCACCCGCATTCCGTTCTGGGTGTACCAGTCGCCCGAGCTCTACGCCCAGGAACAGCGCCGCATCTATGAAGGGCCGACCTGGAACTACCTCTGCCTCGAAGCCGAAGTCCCTAAGTCCGGCGACTACCGCACCACGTTCATGGGCGCGATGCCGGTCGTGGTGGCGCGCGATTTCGACAACGAAGTCTACGCCTTCGAGAACCGCTGCGCCCATCGCGGCGCGCTGATCTGCCTCGATGGCGGCGGCAGCGCGCGCGATTTCACCTGCGTCTATCACGCCTGGAACTACGACCTTAAAGGCAACCTCAAGGGCGTCGCCTTCGAGGACGGCGTCGGCGGCAAGGGCGGCATGGCGAAAACCTTCTGCCGCGACGATCACGGACCGCGCAAGCTGCGCATCGCGATTTTCTGCGGCCTGGTGTTCGGGAGTCTCAGCGACGACGTGCCGCCGATCGAGGAATATCTCGGCGACGAGATCGCCCGCCGCATCGCCCGCGTGCTGTGCAAGCCGGCCGTGGTGATCGGCCGCTTCACGCAAATGCTGCCCAACAACTGGAAGCTCTATTTCGAGAACGTCAAGGACACCTATCACGCCAGCCTCCTGCACACGTTCTTCACCACCTTCAAGATCAACCGCCTCTCCCAGCGCGGCGGCCTGGTGATCGATGCGAGCGGCGGCAATCATGCCAGCTACGCCATGCTCGACCCCACCGTCACCGGCGGCGACTATGCCCAGGCCGGCCTGCGCTCGGAAAACGAAGACCTGACGCTCACCGACAAGAGCCTCGTGACCTTCAAGGACGAGTTTGGCGACGGCTGCTCCTTGCAAATCCTGACTGTGTTCCCCGGCCTTGTGGTGCAGCAAATCCAGAACGCGCTCGCCGTTCGCCAAGTGCTGCCAAAGGGACAAAATTCCACCGCGCTCAATTGGACCTACATCGGCTTCGCCGACGACACGCCAGAGCTGCGCCGCATGCGGCTGCGGCAAGGCAATCTCGCAGGCCCCGCGGGCTACGTGTCCATGGAAGATGGCGCGGTCGGCGGCTTCGTGCAGCGCGGCATTGCCGCCGCCGCCGATGAGCGCGCGGTGGTCGAAATGGGCGGCGCCGGTACCTCCAACGAGGGCACGCGCGCGACGGAAGCCTCCGTGCGCGGCTTCTGGAAAGCCTATCGCACGCACATGGGTATTTGACTGGGAATCTGACGATGACGGGGGAAATTTCTCTCGACCGCATCATCGCGGTGCAGGCGGCCTATGTCCGCTGCATCGATGCCAACGAACTGGAAGCCTGGCCGGATTTTTTCACCGAGTCATGTCTCTATAAGGTGACGACCGCCGAGAACCACAAGCAGGGCTTCGAGGCCGGTATCATCTATGCCGACACCAAGGGCATGCTGATCGACCGCATCGTGTCCCTGCGGCAGGCCAACATCTACGAGAAGCAGAGCTACCGTCATATCCTCGGCCTGCCGACTATTCTCTCGAACGGCGGCGGCGAAGCGGAATGCGAAACGCCCTTCCTGGTGGCGCGCATCATGCACGATGGCCAGACCGATCTGTTCGCCACCGGCCGCTATCTCGACACCTGCCGGCGGGCGGGCGGCACCCTCAAATTCGCCCGCAAGATTGTCGTGTGCGACTCCTCGCGCATCGACACGCTGCTGGCGATCCCGCTGTGACTATGCCTAACCATTGTCATTCCGGGGCGCCGCGCAGCGGCGAGCCCGGAATCCATAATCACAGACCGGGGTTATGGATTCCGGGCCCGGCCCTTCGGGCCGTCCCGGAATGACGAAAAGATGTTCGGGCCCACATAATGACCTTCACCGTCTCCGTCGAGGGTACCGTATTGCATTTTTCCTGCGAGCGCGGCGAGACGGTGCTCAATGCCGCCCAGCGCGCGGGCTACGAACTCCCCTACTCCTGCCGCAAGGGCGTCTGCGGCACCTGCAAATGCAAGCTCGCCTCCGGCGAAGTGCGCGCCTATACCGGCGATACGCTGTCCGCGCAGGAACAAGCCGCCGGCCAGGTACTACTCTGTCAGGCGCGACCGCGCTCGGACCTCGTGATCGCGCCGCGCGCGATCAAAAAAGTCGATCCGTTCGCCCGCCGCACGCTCACCGCTAGAGTCTTTCGCATCGCGCGCGTCGCCGAGGACGTCACCTTCGTGCATCTGCGCTTTCCCGCCGGCATCCGCGTGCACTTCAAGGCCGGCCAGCATCTCGAAGTGATCCTGCCCGGCGGCGAGCGCCGCAATTTCTCCATGGCCAATCCGCCGCAGGAGAGCGACGGCGTGCAGCTGCACATCCGCCAT
>CAZNSG010000253.1:0-8208 GCA_964575715.1 uncultured Hyphomicrobiales bacterium
AGATCCCGAAGAGGGATGGGTCAATGCCGGCACCTATCGGGTGATGATCCACGACGCCAAACGGCTCGGTTTCTACATTTCCCCGGGGAAGCACGGCCGCATCCATCGCGACAAGTATCAGCAACAGAATAAGAAGATGCCGGTCTGCATCGTCATCGGCGGCGATCCGCTGACTTTTCTGATGGCCTGCACCGAGATCCCGTACGGAGTATGTGAGTTTGAAATCGCCGGCGCCTATCGTGGCCGCCCGCAAAAAGTGTTGAAGGGCAAGTACACGGACCTGCCCTATCCCGCCAATGCGGAGATCGTCATCGAAGGTTTCGTGGAGCCGGGGAATAATCTCCCGGAGGGGCCGTTCGGCGAATGGACCGGGTATTACGGCTCCAAGATGCGCAGCGAGCCGGTGCTGGACATCAAGGCGATCTATCATCGCAACGACCCGATCATCCTTGGCTGCCCGCCGCAGCGCCCGCCCGAGGAGCAGGCCCGCTACCGCGCCGTCATGCGTTCGGCCTTGCTCAATCAAGAGCTGCAGAAGACCGGCCTGCCCGACGTTGTGGCGACATGGTGTCATGAGTGTGGTGGGTCCCGTCAGCTTACGGCCGTGTCCATCAAGCAACGCTATCCCGGTCACGCGCGCCAGGCCGGCCATCTTGCCGCGATGTGCCGCTCGGTCGCCTATGCGGGCAAGTATGTGGTCGTGGTTGACGACGATATCGATGTGTCCAATCTCGAGGAGCTCATGTGGGCGGTGTGCTCACGTTCCGATCCTGCGACCTCGATCGATTTTATCCGCGGCGCCTGGTCGACGCCGCTCGATCCGTCCATTCCGCCAAACCGCAAGAACGAAGGCGATTTCACCAATAGCCGAGCGATCATCGACGCCTGTCGGCCGTTTCATTGGAAGGATCAATATCCGATCGTCAACATGCCGCTGCCCGAAACGGCGCGCCGGACCAAGGAAATGTTCTCCTGGATGCTGGACGGCCGAAGTCGGAGCAAAGCCAAGGGGCACTAATGAACTCTTCGCAAACCGAACCGATTATTTCGGTGGCGATATTACTATTCCACTTAACAGTATAGCGCCACGGAGGGCGCAATGAACGATATTGCCGCAGAACTGATCCCCACTTCCAAGAACCACAAACTAGCAAAGCGAAATCGCACGCCGGTTCAAGATCTCCGCGACTGGCTCGCGCGCGTGGAGCGAATGGGGGAACTTGTCCGCGTGCGAAAGCCGGTGGACCGCGATGAAGAGATGAGCGCCATTTCCTACTTGGTCGCGAAAAAACAGCCCTCCCCAGCCGTCCTATTCGAATATGCAACCGGTTTTGAGAATAGCGCAATCAAGACCAGATTGTTGTGGAACATCCTCGGTCCGAGTCTTGCGCGCATTGCTCTCACCCTCGAAGAACCGACCGATACTCCGACGATGGAGCTCATCCGCCGAACCAAAGACAAGCTCAAATGTCGCATTCCGCCGCGCGAGATCGATCGCAAGGAAGCACCGGTCTACGAAAACTCCATCCTCGGCAAGAAAATCGATCTCAATCGATTGCCGATTCCCAGACACTGGCCGCTCGATGGCGGCCGTTACGCAGGCACCGCAGACGCGGTGATCACGCGAGACCCGGATAGCGGCTATCTCAATATCGGCACCTATCGGATGATGCTGCAGGGAAAATCGGAGGTCGGCCTATACCTATCGCCCGGTAAGGACGCACGACTTCACATTACGCGCTCTTGGCAACAAGGAAAGCCAATTGCAGTCGCCGCCGCATGGGGCATCGATCCCCTTTTCATGCTGGTCGGCTCGCAGACCTTTCCCAAGAACATTTCGGAATATGAGTTTGCCGGAGGCATCAAAGGCGAGGCAATTCCGGTCGTACGCGGCACGACAACAGATCTGCTGATCCCGGCAAATGCCGAACTGGTGATCGAAGGAATTATCCGCCCGAATTCAGTGAAGGCAGAAGGACCGTTCGGGGAGTTCCCGGGCTATTACGGCAGGCCCGAGGCTGGCTGCCCTCTCGTCGAGGTCACCGCGGTGCATCATCGCAGCGACCCCATCCTCACCAACGCCTTGATGGCGGATTATCCCTCTTGCGAACAGAGCGGCTTCTTTTCAGTGATCCGCTCAGCAAAGATCTGGGACGATCTCGACAAGCTAGGCATTCCCGGAATTCACGGCGTTTATTCGCATCCGGCGGCGGCCGGCGGTTTCGGCATGACCATAATAAGCCTCGAACAGCGTCATGCCGGCCATGCTGCGCAAGTCCTGGCGCTCGCGGCGCAAGTTCCCGGCGGCGCCTATTACACGAAATGGATCATTGCCGTGGACGAGGATGTCGATCCGACTGACATGAATCAGGTCATCTGGGCCATGGCGAGCCGCTGCAATCCGATCGACGGCATCGATGTCTTACGCAATACGTGGAGTACCTGGCTGGATCCGAGTCAAAATCCTCCCGAGAAGAGACCTTACGGTTCGAAAGCGCTGATCAACGCATGCAAGGAACACCGGCACCTGCCGGTCTTCTCCAAGCGGACCATGTTGAGAAAGTCCGTCTATGACAAAGTCGCGATCCAATGGAAGGAGCTCGGACTGCCCGGTGAGATACCAAGAATCTCCGTTTTCGAATCCAGCAGTCCGGTGACCTATCATGAACTTGGAGGTTTTGAACCCGGACACAGGCGAACGGGCAAGCAAACCGGCGGCAAAAAGACCAGGAAGAAAATCGCAGGATGAACTTCCCACGTGCTTGACGCGCGCTATCCTGCCGCCGCAATCAATTCGCCGGCTTGCGCAGGTCTCGCACCCGCACCGCCTTGCCTTGCGAGCGCGGCATGTCTCCGGGTGACTTGACCGCGACCTTGCAGGTGACTCCGATCAGCGATTTGATGTGATGGGTCACTTCGGCAGCCTTTTGAGCGCAATCCGTATTAGCCATCGCAGCCTCCGGCGCAAGTTCGACCTCCACCGTCATGGCGTCGAGCGCCCCCTCGCGCGTCAATACGATCTGATAGTGCGGTGCAAGCCCGGGGAAGCCGATGAGCACCGCCTCCACCTGCGACGGATAGACATTCACTCCACGGATGATGAGCATGTCGTCGTCACGCCCGGTCACGCGCATGATACGGACATGCGTGCGGCCGCAAGCACAAGGTTCATTGCTCAGGTGAGTAATGTCGCGCGTCCGATAGCGGATCATCGGCAGCGCTTCCTTTGTGAGCGTGGTGATGACCAGCTCGCCAGCTTCGCCCACTGGCAACGGTTGCAGCGTCTTGGGGTCGACGATTTCGAACAGGAAATGATCTTCCCAACCGTGCAGACCGGATTGCTCAGCCTGGCACTCGCAGGCCACGCCCGGACCCATGATCTCCGACAATCCATAAATGTCCACGGCCTTGATGCCGAGACGATCCTCGAGTTTGCAGCGCAACACGTCACTCCAAGGCTCGGCACCGAATAAGCCCAAACGCAAGCTGGATTGCCGTAGGTCGACCCCCATACCCTCGGCGACCTCGGCGATATTGAGCGCGTAGGATGGTGTTGCGCACAGCACGTGTGCCCCAAAATCCTGGATCAACGCCACTTGGCGCTCGGTTCCGCCGCCGGACATCGGAACCACTGTGCAGCCGAGGCGCTCAGCGCCGTAATGCGCGCCGAGCCCGCCGGTGAATAGACCATAGCCGTAGGCGTTATGAACAATGTCGCCGGGCCGCGCGCCAGCGCAGGCAAACGAGCGCGCCATCAAATCCGACCACCGATCAAGGTCGTCCTTTGTGTATCCGACGACGGTCGGCTTGCCTGTCGTTCCCGATGAAGCATGCAGGCGAACGAGTCGGTCGCGCGGCACCGCAAACATGGCGAACGGATAATTATCGCGCAGGTCGGTCTTGAGCGTAAACGGAAACCGCACGATGTCGCCCAAAGCCTTGAAATCGGTCGGCTGCACTCCTGCCGCGTCGAATTTCCTGCGGTAGTGCGGCACGCTTGAATAGGCATGCTGCAGAACATGCTTCAGACGATCGGTCTGGAGCGCCGCAATCGTGGCACGCGGCATGGTCTCAGCGGCGGCATCGAACATGAACGCTTCCCGATCATGGGCGGCTATCGGCATACTCATGGCTCGGTCTCCACCATTTTCTGATCGTCTGGTGTTGGCCTTTCAGGAATGTGGTTCATGGCACGGACCAACCGGGCTTGACTGCCGGCCCGGCCGCGCCGGAGCCGCGCAAGGGGGTATGTGTCAGTGCAAAGCCCTGGTTCCAGCCCGCGCGCGTCACAAGAACGAACTTCAGTGCAGCTCCCGCTGCGCAGATGCAAAGGCCGCTAAGCACGAAGAGGGCCGGTGCGGCGTTCGACGCGGCAAAACCGAGCGCGATCAGTGCCACCGGCACGACCAGGCCGAAAATCAGGAACCAGAGCCTGAATCTATCGAGCGCATCCAATGCACGCGTCGGCGCGCCCTCGATTACGAGCGCGGTAACATAAGATCGCCACGTCCAGCCGCGGATCGCTGCCAATATGATGGCACCAACGGCCGTTTTTTCGACCAGCGGCCCGAGCGACGGCAACAGAGCAGTGGCCACAAGGAAGAGACCACCACCTTCGGTTACTCCGGTTGCCATCATCAGAGGAACAATGAACGGTGACCTCCAGGCTGGAATCCCCTTTGCCTCCTTCAGAATCATGGCTTGGCTGTAGAGGAACAATAGACCGAGCATCGCTGCAGCGCTCATCAAGACGCTCGCTTCAAGCCACATGGCAAGCGCGCCCACCGGGAAGAATACCGCGGCGATCCAAGCCTCTCGCGCCATCCACGAGCGCTGCGGCTGGTGCAATACGTAGATGAAACGCCAAGGCCGCCCAATCTTGAGCAGCACAAGAAAAAGGCCGAGTGCAACGGCCCCAAGGGCCAGCCAGCCGAGCGGTAGCAACGAATCGTATCGCAGGCTTGCAATCGCAACAAACGCGAACAGGCCGGCTCCCGTGCCACCGCAGATGAAATTTCCGGCCGCCTTCCAGTCCCAATGTTGTTGATGCCGCGGCTCGACACCGCGCGTGCGAATACTACTTGCCGCCGTTGGCAGCGCCTTGGTGGCAGCGCCGGATTGTGCCGGTATATTCGCTTGACCATAGACGTAATGGAATCCCGGTTCAGTTTTTAACTCCTCGTGCATCCGAAAGCTCTGCTGTTCGCCAATCAACCGCGAAACATTGCTGTTCGGATCGTCGAGATCGCCAAACTGGAGCGCGTCGGCAATGCAGGAATTGACACACGCCGGCGTTGCACGCGGGTCCAATCCGGGCGTGAGACCATTGGCAAGACCAAAATCGATACGATCTGCGCAAAACGTGCATTTTTGCGAGACACCAAGCCGACGCGGATCTTCGCGTTCGATTTCGTTTTCCAGCGCGGTATCGCCGTAGGCGAAGCGCGGTGCATCGATCTTGAAGCGCGCCTGGTACGGACAGGCGACGTCGCAATACGCGCAACCGATGCACAGATTGTAATCGATTGTGACGATGCCATCGGGCCTTTTTCGCGTCGCCGTCGTAGGACAGACATGCATGCACGGCGGATCGGCACAGTGCTGGCAGCCCACAGGAACAAAAGTTCGCCTGACGTCCGGATAGGTTCCCGACTCGATATCGAGCACCTGCCGCCATTGCACAGCCGGTGACGTCGCATTCGCGTGGCGGCAAGCGGCCGTGCAGGTTTGGCATCCGACACAGCGTTCGAGGTCGGCAACCATCGCCCAGCGGGTCATGGCGCAGCTCCCAGCCGGGTCACCTTCACTTTCACAAGATCCGCGCTCGATCCGGTCGCATCGGTCAGGTCGAGCAGCATGGGCATCAGCGCATTCATGCTGGGCGCCTCGAAGTCCTTCGCATACGGTGTTGCCCAATGGTCGAACTGCCCAATCATCAGCAGCGTGTCTGGACGGATGCCCTCGCACAGCATCGCTCGGCCCTTGGTGTGATTGAGCGGCGAACGCACCTCCACCACATCGCTATCGGCAATGCCAAGGCGTTCCGCGGCCGTACGATTCATGACGACGTTGCCGTGTCCGGCGACGTTATCCGCCATCTCCTTGATGAGCTGGATGCCGACGTTGCCACCCCACGAGTACTGCATGCTGCGCGCAGTGATCAGCCAAAACGGGAAGTCGGCGATTTGCACGTCAAAATGACGGGCAAGCGCGCCTTCCCAGAGTCCGACAAGATCTCGCCATGGCGGCAGCGGCTCATATTCCGCAAGCTGCTTGTCCCACCAATTGATGCCGTGCTCGTGCAGCCGCCGTCCCAATTCCTTTCCGATTCGGAAGAGGCGCTCCTGATAGGGCTGCTCAAAGCGCAGCCCGGCGCTGATTAGTTTCGGGTAGAGATACCACTGCAGGCGCGGGAAGGGCTTCACGCGAAATCCATGCTCGCGAAACCAGTCGAGCCCCTGCGACTCGGCGCCGTCGGTCAGCTCCGCGCTGGCTGCACGACAGGTCGCATCCCAGATCGTTTCGACGTCATGGACCTTGCTAGCATCGAGTGAGAAATCGAAATTTTGACCCGATAGCTTCACGCCAGCCGCACCGCGATTGATTGCGGCGTTATAGGCACCCAGCAGATTGGCGCGCTTGGCCAATTCGGTCGCGATCCAGGTGAAGTCCTTGGCTTCGCCTTGTGCGGGAACTGCAGGATCGCGCAGCGCGAAGCCCTGATAATCCCAGAATTGCTCGACGTACTTCGTGCCGCCGATGCGCAGCAGCTGCAATCCCTCAAGATCGGTGCAATCCGGCAGCAGCACGTCGGCCACGTGGTTGGTCTCGTCGTGCGTATAAGCGAAGCACACGGTGAAAGGGAATTTCGCCATCGCAGCACCGATGGCGTCGGTATCCCAGAACGAGATTGCCGGATTTGTGCGATATACGAACCATACGTCGGGTGGCGAAGCCGGCGGGAGCTTGTCGAAGGTCTCCTTCTGCATCATCCAGGCGAGATGCGTCGGACCAAGCGCCTGACTCCAGGCCGAATTAGCGACCAGCGGCACCAGCATGCGATGCGCGCTGCGCGCCTGGGGACGCGAAATCCAATCGTTCTTTCCGGTCGGGTTCATGGGATAGTCCATGAACCCATCGGGTCCGGGCGACACGCTCGACCAGCGATTGTCCGCTGGGCGGTTGAGCCGCACCGTCGTGCCAAGCGTTCCGCCCGGCACCTCGAGCGCGCCGACGAGGCAGGCGAGCAGCGTACGTGCCCAGCAACACTCGTAACCGCCCCAGCCGTTGTTGACTGTCTTGCCGAGCGAGATCGCCACCGGACGCAGCGGCAGTATCTCGCCCTCGATTTCGATTGTCGCGCCGATGCGGGCATGATCCAGGTATTCATTGGCAATGCGCCGAATGATTCCCGGATCGACATCGCATATCGGGCCAGCCCACTCAGGCGTATAGCTTCTTACATGCTCAATCAGATGCGCAAACGAAGGCGTTACCGGCGCAGCGCGGTGCGCCGTCAGTTCTTGATCCGCACCGATCTCAACACCATCGACGACGAACGTTCCTTCGAGTGCCGGATCAATCCCGACCGAATCGAACGGCACCGGTTGACCGGTGGCCGCGTCGACGACCAGGGGCTTACGCGTGTCGGGATCGCGCAGAAAATAGCCATTTGGCCCCACGAGATAAGGCGCCGAGGTGTGGTGCTTTAGGAATCGCAAGTCGAGCCGCTCACGCGCTTGCTCGTGCAACACCACGTGGATCATGGCGTAAAGAAATGCCGAGTCGGTCTTCGGCTTGATCGGGATCCATTCCGCCGAGCAGGCCCCGGTAACGGAGAGATGCGGCTCGATCTGCACGCGCTTCATGCCGCGCTTGCGGGCATCGGCGTGGCGCTTGACTCCGCAAACTCCACCAGAGGCTTCCACATTGGCTCCGAACGAGACGAGATATTCGCACAGCGGAGTGTCCGGCGAGACGGTAAAGGCGCGATGCCACAGTTCGCCGTAGAGATGCTCCGAGTGATAGCATTTGACGCCTTGTCCGCTGCCAAAACTCATGTCGACCGGACCCCACGCGGCGAGAAATGCCGGCAGTGTTCCCATATAGGCAGTCGGCGTGCCGCCGCCGCCGAAACTTGCCGCCACGCGCGGGTAACCGGATTCATCGAGCAGGCCGCGCGCTCGCGCGGCCTTAAGCTTACCCGCG
>CAZNSG010000254.1:0-8066 GCA_964575715.1 uncultured Hyphomicrobiales bacterium
CCCGGCGCGACGATGTTCTGCTGTTCGATGCCGCCGGCAGCAATCGCGCCGCCACGCTCACCGCCATGCGCGGCGACGCGCAATCCGCTTTTGCCGCCGCGCCTTATGTCCGCCGCGAACGCTTCAAAGTGCAGCGCTTCACCGCCGTGCCGATGGAGCCGCGCGGTCTGCTCGCCACGTGGGACGAGACGAAGAGGCACCTTACGGTGTTCGGCGCCGCCAAGGTGACGTTCCACAATCGCGCGATTCTCGCCAAGCACTTGGGTCTCACCGAGGACGCCATCACCATGGTGGAGCAGGACGTGGGCGGCGGTTTTGGCGTGCGCGGGGAATACTATCCCGAGGATTTCTTGATCCCATTTGCCGCGCGCAAGCTAGGCTGTGCAGTGAAATGGATCGAGGACCGGCGCGAGCATCTGCTCGCCACCAATCATGCGCGCGACGCCGAATGCGAGATTGAGATCGCCTGCGCGCGCGACGGCACCATCCTCGGTTTGCGCGGGAGGGCGGCGGTCGATCTCGGCGCCTACCTGCGCACCAATGGCGCCACCGCCGCGCGCAACATCGCGCAGGTGCTCTCCGGGCCCTATCGCATCGCCAATATCCACATCGATGTCGATCTGCTGATGACCAACAAGACGCCGGCCGGCACCTATCGCGGGCCGGGCCGGTTCGAGGCCGACTTCTTCCGCGAGCGGCTATTCGACATGGCGGCGAAGGATTTGAACATCGACCGCGTCGAATTCCGCCGCCGCAACCTGATCGCGGAAAAAGAAATGCCGTGGCCGCTTGCGACGGTCATGCCGCTGGATCAGAAAACGCAGACTGACAACGGCGACTATCAAGCCACCCTCGACCGCTGTCTCGACGAATTCAATTGGCCGGAAAAGCAGAACCTGCAAGGCAAGCTGATCGCCGGCCGCTTTCACGGCCTGGGTGTCGGCTGCTATCTGGAAGGCGGCGGCTCGGGGCCGCGCGAGAACGCGCGGCTTGTGCTCGAGCCCGACGGCGCGGTGTCGGTCTATGTCGGCTCCTCCGCCATCGGGCAGGGGATCGAGACGATCTTTGCGCAGATCGCCGCCGATGCGCTCGAAGTGCCGCTGCAGCGCATTCGCGGCGTGTACCACGGCTCGACCTTTCATGTCGGGCGCGGCTACGGCTCCTATAGCTCGCGCTCCACCGTCATGGGCGGCTCGGCCATTGTCGCTGCGGCGGAGAATCTGCGCGTGGCCATCCGTGCGGCGGCGGCGCAGCGGCTCAATTGCAAGCCCGAGGATATCGCGCTTGCCGAGGACAATGCGGCCGGCCCGAATGGCGCTTCGATTGCGCTCTCAGCGCTGGCCGGCGATGGCATCGCGGCGGACGGCAGCTACGCCAGCAATATGCGCACCTACAGCTATGGCGCGCATGCTGCCCATGTGGCGGTCGATCCGAAAACCGGCCACGTTGAGCTGATCGATTATATGGCGGTGGAGGACGTCGGCCGCATCATCAATCCGGCGACGCTGCACGGCCAGACCGTCGGCGCCATCGTGCAGGGGCTGGGCGGCGCGCTGCTCGAACATCTGGTCTACGACGAGGACTGCCAGCTGCTCACCGGCTCGCTCGCGGATTATCTCCTGCCGACCGCGGGCGACTTTCCCGTCATCCGCGCCGTGGCGCTCGAACTCAGGCCCGCGCCGCACAACCCGCTCGGCGCCAAGGGGGCGGGCGAGGGCGGCATCATTCCGGTCGGCGGCGTGATCGCCAATGCGGTGGCCAATGCGCTCTCCTCGCTCGGCGTCGAGCCGCGCGAGCTGCCGCTTTCCCCGCCGCGCGTGTGGGGGCTGATTGCAAAGGCGCGCTCTGCTCCACCCTCATCCTGAGAAGGCGGCGAAGCCGCCGTCTCGAAGGATGAGGGCGGCCTACCGATCTCGGGTTTACCCGAGATCGGCACTATTAAATGCGCAAGTCGGGTAAACCCGACTTGCGATCTTCGAGACGCCACGCCTTCGCCCTTCGGGCTATGGCGGGCTCCTCAGCATGAGGCAAATCGGTTCATATCTTCGACAACTCGTGCGTCGAGCGCGCGAACATTTCATCCGGCGAGAGTTTTCGCACCGAAAGCCCCTGATCGAACGAATAGCCGGCGAGCGTGTCGAGCACGTGGCGGTTGGCCTCCAGCCCGTAGCTCCAATAATCCTCGCCCAGTACGCGCTTGAGCCGCTCGTATTCGTGCACGCTCCACGGCAGCGACGTGGCGAGGTGCCCGATCTGCTCGAATTCCTTCATGCAAATTTCTTTTGCCTTGATGAAAGTCTTGAATACGCTCACCGGCAGCCAGGGATGTTTCTCCACCAGCGCTCGGCGGATGCCGATCAGGTGCATGATCGGAAAAATTTTGGTCTTGCGGAAATATTCCTCCTCCGCCGCCGGATAATCCGGATATAGCCGAGCGACATTGGACGCGCCGCGCAAAAAGCACGACGGTGCGCGCGCGCCGATCATGCCGTCGATCTCGCCCGCTTCCAGCATTTGCGAAAGCGTGCGGTCGGACGGAATGTTTTTCAGATCGATGTCGGGCGGCAGCTTGATCGGCGTGCGCTCGTCGCGCCCCGGCTCCTCCACGCCGCCGCGCCGCCACTTGATGTCGCGCGGCGCAACGCCGTGCTGGTCCTTAAGCATGCCGCGAATCCAGACATTGGCCGTGATTTGATATTCCGGCAAGCCGATGGTCTTGCCGTTGAGGTCTTCGGGCCGTTTTATACCGCGGTCGGTGCGGATGTAGATGCCGCTGTGACGGAACAATCGCGACACAAAGGCGGGAATGCCGATGTAATGCGCCTCGCCGCGCGCGGTGTTGACAATGTGGCTTGAGAGCGACATTTCGGTCACGTCGAATTCCTGGAACTTGAAGGCGCGATGGAATGCCTCCTCGGGCTCCAGCATCACCGCGGTCACGTCGCAGCCTTCGATCTTGGCGCGGCCGTCGAAAATCGCGCGAGTGCGGTCGTAATCGCCGACGGCGAGACTTAAGGATACGGCCATCGTCATTCTCCAGGTGGCTAGCGCATGATCCCGAAAAGTGGAAACCGGTTTCCTGCCTTCGCGAAGCCCGCTTCGGCGGGCGAAGGAAGGTCGGAAAAGATCATGCGCAAACAAAAAGCTAGAGCCCAGCTCTGATTCCATCCAGAACGATAAGGCTCAAGGGTGGGAGTGGCCACAACGATAGCATATCTGCTGCAGCCGCCAATATTGACGGCGCGTTAGCGGATGAGGATAGTAGCCCGTCGCTGGTTCAATCATGGCTCACAAGCTTTCGTGTTGGTATGAAACTCCCGCAGTTCGAATACGCCTGCCCGGCGACGCTGAGCGAAGCGGTGGCGCTGCTTGCCGCGCGCGGCGGCGAGGCCAAGGCGCTCGCCGGCGGTCAAAGCCTGATGCCGATGATGGCGTTTCGCATCGCGCAGCCGGCGCTGCTGGTCGATCTGCGCAAGCTGCCGGGCTTGCGAGAGATCAAGATATCCAATGACGGCGTGCGGCTCGGCGCCATGGTGCGCTGGCGCGACATCGCGGACGATGCGCGGCTTGCCAGCGCGCACCCGCTGCTCAAAGCCGCCGTCGCCCATGTGGCGCACTACCAGATCCGCAATCGCGGCACCGTCGGCGGCAGCCTTGCGCACGCCGATCCGGCGGCCGAGCTGCCCGGCATTGCGGTGACATGCGACGCGGAGATAACGGCGATGGGCAAATCCGGCGCACGCAGCATCAAGGCGAATGATTTTTTCCTTGGCGCTCTCACGACCGCGCTCAAAGCTGACGAGATCATCACCGAATTACGTCTACCCGCTTGGCCCAGGCAACGGCGCTGGGGGTTTGAGGAATTCGCCCGCCGCCGCGGCGATTTCGCCATGGCCGGCGTTGCGGCGTTTTACGATCTCGACCCGGCCGGCAAGGCGGTCAACGCCCACATCGGCGTCATCGGCATCGGCGATCGCCCGCAGCGACTAGCGGCGGTGGAAAGCGTTCTCAATGGTTGCGCGATTGACGCGGCCTCCATCGCCAAGGCGGAAGCGGCCGCCTCCGCCGCCGTCGAACCGCAGGACGACATTCACGCCAGTGCCGCTTACCGCCGCGCGCTGGTCGGCACATTGCTCGAACGCGCGCTCAATCGCGCGGCTGCGTGAGAATGGCCCATGCCGATCCGCTTTGAAGTCAACGGCAAGCCGGTCGCAGTCGAAGTCGAGCCGCGCATGACGCTCGCCGACTGCCTGCGCCATCAGCTGCGGCTCACCGGCACCCATATCGGCTGCGAGCACGGCGTTTGCGGCGCCTGCACCGTGCTGGTCGATGGCGATGCGGTGCGCTCGTGTCTCATGCTCGCGGTGCAGGCCGAGGGCAGCAAGGTGGTCACGGTCGAGGGGCTATCCAACGACGCAGACCTCACCCCGCTGCAGAAATCCTTCCGCAAGCATCATGCCCTGCAATGCGGCTTCTGCACGCCGGGCTTTATCACTACCGTGCATGCGCTCCTGAGCGAAGAGCCGGACTGCGACGCCGACCGTATTCGCGAAGTGCTCTCCGGCAACATCTGCCGCTGCACCGGCTATATCTCCATTGTCGAAGCGGTGCTCGACGCGCGCGCGGCCTACAAGAAAAGCGACGGCGGCACAGCATGAAGAATACCTTCATCGGCAGTCCGGTCGAGCGCCGCGAGGATTTGCGCTTTTTGCGCGGCCGCGGGCAATATGTCGACGATCTCGCGCCCGAGGGATTGTTCCATGCGGTCATCCTGCGTAGTTCGGTGGCGCACGGCCGCATTGTTTCGATCGATACCGCGGCGGCGCTAAAGATTTCCGGCGTGCATGCGGTCATCACAGCAAACGACATGCCGGGCGGGCCGCCGATCATCCCCATGCGCTTGCAGCCGCTGCCGGAGTTCAAGCCGTTCGAGCAGCCGGTTATTGCCCATGAAAAAGTGCGCTACGTCGGCGAACCGATGGCGCTGGTGCTGGCGGAGAGCGTCGCCATTGGCGAGGACGCGCTCGAAGCGATTGCGGTCGAGATCGAGCCGCTGCCGGCGGTAGCCGATTGGCATGTAGCGGCGAAAAATCAAAGCCTGCTGTTCGAGCCCGCCGGCAGCAATCGCGCGCTCGTGTTCAACGCCGTGCGCGGCGATGCGCAGGCCGCATTCCGCAACGCGCCCTATGTGCGGCGCGAGACTTTGCGCGTGCAGCGCCACTTTGGCCTCACCATGGAGCCGCGCGGGGTGATGGCGGAATGGGAATCGGGCCAGGGCCGGCTCATTGTGTCGGGGGCGGCCAAGGTGCCGTTCTTCAACCGGCGCATTTTGGCCAAGCAGATCGGCCTGCCCGAAGACGCCATCGAGATGGTTGAGAACGACGTCGGCGGCGGTTTTGGCGCGCGCGGCGAATTCTATCCTGAGGATTTCCTCATTCCCTTCGCGGCGCGTCATGTGAACCGTCCGGTGAAATGGATCGAGGACCGGCGCGAAAATTTGATGGCCATGAACCATGCGCGCGAGGCCGAGGCCGATATCGAGATCGCCTGCGCGCGCGACGGCACCATCCTGGGCCTGCGCGGCCACGCCCATGCCGACATGGGCGCCTACATGCGCACCAACGGCGCGGTCGGTGCGCGCAACATCGCGCAGTTCATGGCGGGACCCTATCGCATCCCGAACATTGCGATCGACGTTACATTGTGGATGACCAACAAGACACCGGTCGGTACCTATCGCGGTCCGGGGCGGTTCGAGACCGATTTCTTCCGTGAGCGGCTGTTCGACATGGTGGCGAAGGATTTAGGCCTAGATCGCGTGGAATTCCGCCGTAAAAATCTGATCGCCCACGCCGAGATGCCTTACACGATCGCGACCATCACGCCGTTCGAATCCAAGGATCAATACGACAGCGGCGACTACCATGCCACCTTCGATCGCTGTCTGGCCGAAATCCGCTGGGCGGAAAAATCGCAACTGCAAGGGCGGTTGATCGACGGCCGCTATCATGGGCTCGCGATATCCAATTTTATCGAGGGCGGCGCGGCCGGTCCGAAGGAAAGCGCGCGGCTCGCCATCAACGAGGACGGAACCATCACGGTATTCATGGGCTCGTCTGCGGTCGGGCAGGGCGTCGAGACGGTGTTCGCGCAAATCGCCGCCGACGCGCTCGAAATTCCCATGGATCGAATCCGCCACGTCTATCACGGTTCGACCAGCACCGTGAGCGACGGCTACGGCGCCTATCATTCGCGCTCGGTGGTGATGGGCGGCTCGGCGCTGCTCGATGCTGTGGAGAAATTTCACGCGGCCATCCGCGCGGCGGCGGCCAAGCGTTTGGGCTGCGAGCAAGACGCCATCATGATCGGCGCGGACAGCGTGAGCGGACCAGGCGGAAAATCGTTTGCGCTCGCCGAACTCGCGGGGCTCTCGGCCGAAGGCGCCTTCCTCAACAAGCGGCATACCTACAGCTATGGCGCGCACGCAGCGCATGTGGCGGTCGACGCCAAGCTCGGGCAGGTGGCGATCATCGACTATGTGGCGGTGGTGGACTGCGGGCGCATCATCAATCCGCTCACCTTACGCGGCCAGGTGATCGGCTCGCTGGTGCAAGGGCTCGGCGGCGCCTTCCTCGAACACCTGCAATACGACGATCAGGGCCAGTTCCTCACCGGCTCGCTGGCCGATTATCTGCTTCCCACTGCCAGCGACTTTCCCAATTTGCGCGCGGTGCTGCTCGATCAGCATCCCTCGCCGATCAATCCGCTCGGCGCCAAGGGCGCGGGCGAAGGCGGCATCATCGCCGCCGGCGGCGTGATGGCCAACGCGGTGGCGAATGCCCTGCAGTCGTTCGGCGCCGAGCCGCGCCAGTTGCCGCTCACCCCGAGCTATATCTGGGAGCTGGTGCAGGCCGGGCAGTCCAAACAGGCGGCGGAGTGACTCGGCCCTTGATCCGTCACCCTGAGGTGCCCGCGCTTAGCGCGGGCCTCGAAGGGTCGACGGCATCGCAAATCGGGTTTACCCGACTTGCATGCTTAATTATGCCGATCTCGGGTAAACCCGAGATCGGTGGCCGTTCATCCTTCGAGGCTCGCTTCGCTCGCACCTCAGGATGACGGATTGAGTTCAGTGCGCTAAATTCGAATTCACGACCCGAAACCACAGGAGCCTCCCATGAGCGTTGCACGGCATCCGCGTCCGCCCGAACTGGTCGGCGTGCCAATCGAGGAGATCATGAAACGCTATATCGGCCGCTTCAAGGAAAAGCGGGCGGACTGGGCGGCGTTCGAGGACGCCAAGATCGAGGGCTTCAAGCGCGCGCAGCACCGCTTCATCGGCGCCGGCGGTTCCGGCAAGCATGACGACCCGACGGTGATTCCGGCGAAGAATTTCACGCTCTCGATCATGTATGTCCAGCCGGGGCAGGGCAACGCCGCGCACACCCACGAGGTCGAGGAGTGCTTCTTCGTGCTGGAGGGCCATCTTGACGTGTTCGTCGAGGACGAAAGCGGGAAGCGCCTCACGGCACGGCTCGGGCCTTGGGAATGCATCGCCTGCCCGGCCGGCGTGATTCATGGCTATCAGAACGACAGTCTGGAGCCGGTCTATTTCCAGGTGATGATCGGGCGCGCCAAGCCCGAAACCATGGGCTACGCCGACGACGAGCTCTACAAGCGGCGCGACGCGCACCTCAAGGCGGTCTAGCTGACGCCAAGGTCGCAACAGAACGCAAGATGTTGTCCATCGCGCGCGCATCATGGACAAGCTCGGCGCCAAGAACGCCGCCGATCTCGTGCGCATCACGCGCAACGGTGGCCGCAGACTGCTAGAGCGCATTCCGATTAGGTTGAATCGGAAACGCGCTCTAGATTCCTTATTTGGTCGCATTTTCTGCGGAAAACCGGTGTCCACTTTTCCGGAAAATGCTCTAGCAGTCTGCTGAAAAACCTGGAAATTGAAGTTTTTGGAGCCCTTTGCAGGATCGTTGGTTCTGATGTTGCCGGTAATTCTTTGATCACTCGATATGCATTCTGGATTTTAGACAGTCTCGCGCCTACGCCGCGAC
>CAZNSG010000255.1:0-1884 GCA_964575715.1 uncultured Hyphomicrobiales bacterium
CGGCAGCGCGCAGATGTCGTCAAGCGTCATCGTCTCATAGCGCGACAGCCGCCGATGCTCCGGCGCGACTTTTCCGGTGCGGTTGGTGAACCGCCACGGCGGGTCGGCGAGGATCGTTTGAAAAGGCTTGGACGGTCGCGCGCCGATATCCATCAGATCGGCGAGTAAATCGAAACGTCGGATAGCGAAATTCATACGATCCATCCGCCGAATCAGCAGATTCAAAGATTGGATTGTTGAATCACTCTTTGTTCGGCTTGGGAATCCCCCAACTGTAAGGCGTCGCTACTCCACGTGCGTATCGGCCACTAGACCATCGATTCCATAAAACGGATCATTTGAGCGGGATTCTTCGTGAGCGCGACGCGACGTAAGCTGGTTCATGATTCGCTGAACGAGGTCGAGGATCATGACTGCAAAGCGGCGCGCCGTGGAGTTGGCAATTGAGGATGAGGATTTGTCGCGACTGATGGCGATTGCACGATCGCGAACGGAACCGGCGAGCCGGGTGGAGCGGGCGCGGATGCTTTTGGCCTACCGGGACGACCCGTCGTTCTTTGCCGTCGGCCGCGCCCTGAGGCTGCATCACCAGACCGTGCAGCGCTGTGTTGAGCGCGCTGTAGCCTATGGTCCGATGGCCGCCCTCGACGACCGCCCGAGGCCGGGCAAGGAGCCGACGATCACGGCAGAGGCCAAGGCCTGGCTGGTGTCGCTGGCCTGCCGCAAGGCGAAGGATTTGGGCTATGCGCACGAACTGTGGACGACACGGCTGTTGGCCCGCCATGCGCGTGAGCATGGCCCCGCGGCGGGGCACGCCTGCTTTGCCAAGCTGGTCCAGGGCACGGTGTGCAAAATACTCGACCGCCATGCGGTGAAGCCGCACAAGGTGCGCTACTATCTGGAACGACGTGATCCCGACTTCGACGAGAAGATGGCGCAGGTGCTGTGCGTCTACCGCGAGGTCGAAATCCTCAAACAGGCCGCCGCAGCGCAGACCCCCACCGAGGCAGTGGCAATCGTTTCCTATGATGAGAAGACCGGCATGCAAGCCATTGCCACCACGGCGCCGGACTTGCCGCCCGAGCCCGGCGCTTACACCACCTTCGCCCGAGAACATGAGTACAAGCGCCACGGCACGCTCAGCCTCCTGGCTGGCATCGATCTGGTCACCGGCAAGGTCCACGCCCTGGTCAAGGATCGCCACCGCAGCCGCGAGTTCATCGAATTCCTCAAGCTTCTCGATGCCGCCTATCCGGCCGATACCGCAATCAAGCTGATCCTCGACAATCACTCCGCCCACATCTCCAAGGAGACCAAGGCCTGGCTTGAAACCCAACTCGTGGGTCGCTTCGCGTTCACCTTCACGCCCAAGCACGGCTCCTGGCTCAATCTCGTCGAAGGCTTCTTCTCCAAGCTTGCCCGCTCGGTGCTGCGCCACATCCGCGTCGCCTCCAAGCAAGAACTCAAGAAAAGGATCATGGTCGCCATCGACGACATCAACCAACATCCCATCGTCCATTCCTGGTCCTACAAACTCGACCAAGCCGCCTGATATGATTCGCACCATGGAAACGATGGTCTAGGGACCGCGGAGCTGCAGCAATTGCTTGCGGCGAGGCTGAATGCGCTCCGGTCGGTCGAAGATCGGGATTCGGACCAGGCGACGCTCGATGCGCTGGCCGCGGCGCGGGCGCTTGCGGTTCGCGTCGGGGAGGACTCGAACCTGACCCTCGATCCGGAGCTCGACACCTACTATTTGCAGGATACCGTCGTCTCGAAGATCCCCCCGCTGCTCGGCTATCTGGGCGAGCTGGCGATACTGACCGCGACGGCCGCACAGCCGCCGGCAGCGGGAAACGAAGACGAGATTCGCTGGCGAGTCGT
>CAZNSG010000256.1:0-5097 GCA_964575715.1 uncultured Hyphomicrobiales bacterium
GATCCCGAAAAAGCCTGCCCCCGGACATAGCCGTCCGAAGGACGGCGTCGCTTCGCTCGCCTATGATACCGGAAGTCGGGTTTACCCGACTTCCGGCGTACTATGCTTCGGAACTCGGGCAAGCCCGAGTTCCGCGTGGTGAGAACCGGTTTCCCGCCTTCGCGAAGCCCGCTTCGGCGGGCGAAGGAAGGTCGGAAAAGCATGTCCTCGGGCTTGACCCGAGGGATCATGCTCAAACAAAAACCTAGATCATGATCCCGAAAATTGGGAACGCAAGTCCGGTTTCGGCGGTGCAGACTAAGGCACTGTTTGCCGACCTCGCTCACCTTCCGGTTCTTATCTTGGCGATTTCCGGCGGACCCGACTCGACGGCCCTGCTTGTGCTGGCGGCGCGCTGGCGTGCAACGCTCAAAACGGGACCCAAGCTTGTGGCGGTAACGGTCGATCACGGTCTGCGGCCGGAATCGGTGCGCGAAGCCAACGCGGTCAAACGGCTGGCGCGCAAGCTTGGCCTCGCTCACCGCACCATGCGCTGGACTGGCCGCAAGCCGAAGACCGGCCTGCAGGCGGCCGCACGTCAGGCGCGCTATGGATTGCTCGCTGCGGCCGCGGCGCAGGCCGGCGCGCGACATATTCTGACCGCGCACACGCGCGACGATCAGGCCGAAACCCTGCTCATTCGCCTGACCCGCGGCAGCGGACTTGCCGGGCTCGCCGCCATGGCAAGAATTTCACCTCTCCCGCTAAAAAGTACCGTCATTCCGGGACGGCCCACCGATCTCGGGTTTACCCGAGATCGGCATTTGGCAGCGCCTAGGTCGGCTAGAGCCGACCTAGGTGGGCCGGGCCCGGAATCCATAAACACAGACCGGGAGTATGGATTCCGGGTTCGCCGCTTCGCGGCGCCCCGGAATGACCATGGATGGGTAGAAGACACTGACAATCGTCTGCAGCTCGTTCGCCCGCTGCTCGATCTGCCCAAGGCGCGGCTGCTCGCCACGCTCAAATCCGCTCGCATCGGCTTTGCCGACGATCCTTCGAACCGCGACCCGCGTTTCACGCGCGTGCGCATCCGCGATCTGATGCCCGCATTGCAGCAGGAGGGCTTGAGTACGGCGCGGCTGGCCCTGCTGGCGCGGCGGCTGGCGCGGGCCAATGCCGCCATCGAACAGGCTGTCAATTCGGCATTCGACGATTTCGTGCAGACCTGGAGCCCGGTAAACGGTCAAGATTCGCTGGCGATTGATGCCGCGGCTTTTCGTCGCCTGCCGGAAGAGGTCGCCTTGCGGCTCTTGGGAAGGGCGGTTGCAGGGCAGGGTGACGAAGGCCCCGTCGAGCTCGGCAAGCTCGAAACGCTCTACGCCGCGCTCAGCACCGCTCCCCCCGCGCGGTTTCGGCGCACGCTTGCGGGCGCTCAGGTCACGCGCGAAGGCGATCGGCTTTTGGTCGAGCGCGCGCCGCCGCGCCGGGCGCAAGCTAAGCGTTTGCACCCCTTAACCAAACGCAAAGATGGCAGGCGCAAAGTCGCCAAGCGGCGTTTAAGCGAGCTACAATAGACCGCATTCGGTTGCCCCAATTGCGCCTGGAGACATGCAGTTCCCTTGGCAGATGGTGGCGGCAGACCTACATTAGTCTCGGATGCCGGAAAAGGAGACGGGGTCTTGATATTAATGCAGTATTATGAATACCCGCACGCGCCGCCGGCTCGCCGGCGTGCCATGAAGGACGCCGGATGAACGCCAATCTGCGCAATTTCGCCCTCTGGGTCATTATTGTCCTGCTGTTGCTGGCGCTGTTCACGCTGTTCCAAAGTCCGGGCCAGCGCAACACCGCGCAACCGATCTCGTTCTCGGAACTGCTCAACGCGGTTGATGCTGGCCGGGTGAGTAGTGTGGAGATCCAAGGTCCGGAAATCCATGGCACCTACACGGAAGGCCGCGGCACCTTCCAGACCTATGCCCCCAACGACCCCTCGCTGGTCCAGCGCCTCTATGGCAAGGGCGTGACCATCACCGCGCGGCCGCTGGGCGACAACGTGCCGTGGTTCGTGTCGCTGCTGATGTCATGGCTGCCCTTCATCGTGCTGATCGTGGTCTGGATTGTGCTCTCGCGCCAGATGCAGGGGGCGGGCGGCAAGGCGCTCGGCTTCGGCAAGTCGCGCGCGAAGCTTTTGACCGAGGCGCATGGCCGCGTCACGTTTGAAGATGTGGCGGGCGTCGATGAGGCCAAGGCGGATTTGCAGGAGATCGTCGAGTTCCTGCGCGACCCCGGCAAGTTCCAGCGCCTCGGCGGGCGCATCCCGCGCGGCGTGCTCCTCGTCGGGCCGCCCGGCACCGGCAAGACCCTGATCGCGCGCGCGGTCGCGGGCGAGGCCAATGTGCCGTTCTTCACCATTTCCGGTTCCGACTTCGTCGAAATGTTCGTCGGCGTCGGCGCCAGCCGCGTGCGCGACATGTTCGAGCAGGCCAAGAAGAACGCGCCCTGCATCATCTTCATCGACGAGATCGACGCGGTCGGCCGCCATCGCGGCGCCGGCCTCGGCGGCGGCAACGACGAGCGCGAACAGACGCTCAATCAGTTGCTGGTCGAGATGGACGGCTTCGAGTCCAACGAAGGCATCATCCTGATCGCCGCCACCAACCGCCCCGACGTGCTCGATCCCGCGCTGCTGCGCCCCGGCCGCTTCGACCGTCAAGTCGTCGTGCCCAACCCGGACATCGTCGGGCGCGAGAACATTCTCAAGGTGCATGTGCGCAAGGTTCCGCTCGCGCCCGACGTGAATTTGAAGACCGTCGCGCGCGGCACGCCTGGCTTCTCCGGCGCCGATCTCTCCAACCTGGTCAACGAGGCGGCATTGATGGCCGCGCGCCGCAACAAGCGCATGGTCACCCAGGCCGAGTTCGAGGACGCCAAGGACAAGGTGATGATGGGCGCCGAGCGCCGCTCGCTGGTGATGACCGAAGAAGAGAAAATGCTCACCGCCTATCACGAGGGCGGCCATGCCATTCTCGCGCTCAATGTGAAAGCCACCGATCCGGTGCACAAGGCCACTATCATTCCGCGCGGCCGCGCGCTCGGCATGGTCATGCAGCTGCCCGAGCGCGACAAATTGTCGATGAGCTTCGAGCAGATGACATCGCGGCTCGCCATCATGATGGGCGGCCGCGTGGCCGAGGAGATGATCTTCGGTAAGGAAAAAGTCACCTCCGGCGCGCAGTCCGACATCGAGCAGGCCACCAGGCTTGCCCGCATGATGGTAACGCGCTGGGGCTTCTCCGATGCGCTTGGCGCGGTGTCCTATGGCGAGAACCAGGACGAGGTGTTCC
Source organism: uncultured Hyphomicrobiales bacterium (assembly GCA_964575715.1). Lineage (GTDB taxonomy): Bacteria > Pseudomonadota > Alphaproteobacteria > Rhizobiales > Xanthobacteraceae > PNAI01. Next base: position 3,327 of record CAZNSG010000256.1, read on the forward strand.
TCGGCATGTCGGTTGCGCGCCAGCAGAATGTCTCGGAAGCCACCGCCCAGACCATCGATGCCGAGATCAAGCGCCTGGTCGACGCGGCCCACGACGAGGCACGGCAGATTCTTGAGGCCAAGCGCGCCGATCTCGAAGTGCTGGCCAAGGGCCTGCTCGAATTCGAGACGCTCTCCGGCGACGAGATCAAGGATTTGCTGCTCGGCAAGAAGCCCAACCGCGAGTCCACGATCGAGCCCGCCGCCGCGCGCGCCTCGGCCGTGCCGCCGGCGGGAAAAACCCGCCCGCGCTCCACGGGTACCGGCACGATCGAACCGGAACCGCAGCCGCAGACGTAATCTGATCCGCCTCATCCTGAGGAGCGGCCGAAGGCCGCGTCTCGAAGGATGGGGCGGCTACATGATCTCGGGTTTACCCGAGATCAGGCACGTAATTAATAATGCACAAGTCGGCTATAGCCGACTTGTGATGGTTCGAGACGCGACGCTTCGCGTCGCTCCTCACCATGAGGCCGAGAGATGGCCCTACAAAATCGCGTTAATCCATTCGGCGAGCTGTTCGCGACTCCTGTGCGCGGGCTGTTCTTCGGCAATCGCGGCCGTCTAGCTTCCTAGCACTGCAGCCGCAAGCGTGAGTGCCCGCAAGACTATTAGAACGTAATTGTCTGGATTGGGAACACGTGTCCCGGGCGCAGCGCAGCGCGAACCCCGGCCGAGTGAAGCGAGAGCCGGGGGTAGCGGTGCGCTGCAGACCCGGGATCGTTCCAAACTCTGAGCTTATGTCGGTCCCGGATCAGCGGTGCACCGTTCCGCGCCATAGCGCGTCAAAGACGCGCGTAAACGCGCTTAAGGCGCGTCAAAGACGCGCGTAAACGCGCTTAAGGCTCCACGCTGCACCGCATCCGGGACACGTGATTCAATTCCGAACGATCATGCTCTAGGAAATAGAACGCCTGCCGTTCGACGGGCGTTCTGATATGGTAATAGCGTCTTGCGAGCTGTCTACCCGATTGGCGCCGTTGCGCATTGTCACAGGCGCAGCGATACTTCGCGGCAGATGCCCCTGCCGCTGCGTGAAATGCTCATGATGCTCATGCCGCCGTCGCGGTTCTACCGGCGGCGGATGAGCGAAGAGGTGCGTTCGGGCGAGCCGGAACTCGCGCTCTTGTCGAAGTTTTTGCCACGTGGCGGCTTGGCGCTCGATGCCGGCGCAAACCAAGGCATATTTGCCTTCGCGCTCGCGAGTATCGCCGATCGCGTCATCGCGTTCGAGCCCAACCCCGACTGCGCATTTTTCGCGCGCTGGATGTTGCGTGGCCGCGCCGAAGTGCGGCGGTTTGCGCTCTCCGACCGGTCCGGGCGCGCAACGCTCTACGTGCCGTTGTCCGACAACGGCATGGTGCTGCACTTTGCCGGCAACCTGAAGCGGACGCATTCGCAGTTTCGCCATATGAAAACCTTCGAGGTCGAAGTCCGCACCATCGACAGTTTCGCTCTCACGGACGTGCGTTTTATCAAGGCCGATGTGGAAGGCAGCGAGCGCGAAGTGCTCGACGGTGCGCAGGCGACGATCGCGCGCGATCGGCCCGTGATCCTGCTCGAGCTGTTGTCCGGCACGCACGAGGACCCGTATGGCTCTACCGCGGCGATCTGCGAGAAATTCGGCTACGACGCCTATATCGTGCAGCACGGCGAGAAGCTGCCGGCGCTGCCGGCCATTGCGGCGCTCGGCAAGAATACCAGCTGGGGAACGGCGCTCGAATCGCGCAACG